>DAIRDJ010000004.1:0-67899 GCA_036796215.1 Geminicoccaceae bacterium | reverse complement strand
ATCTACGTCGATTCATGCGCCATTAGCGTTGCTTATGGCGCAGATTCCGGCACTTTTCGTTACAAATGGCCGGTTTTGAACCCGAGCGGTCGACGAACGAACCCGGGAATCGCGACGAATGAACCCGAGAATCGAGCAAACGAACCCGGGTTTTGCGAACGAACCCGGGGGGCCAGTTTGTCGCAGGCACTCGCCATGCAGCGTTTTTTTTCAGGGGGTTGGGGCGCTTTATGAGCGGGCAGGTCGGGTTGGCGGGCGGCTCGCGGTTCGGCGTCGCTGCCCGGGTGCCGAACGATCCCGACCGCGGGCTTGACCGGCCGAGCGGATTGCGCTATTATTCCTATGTCGATGGAGAACCCGGCTAGGCGGCCAGCCGTTCCTTGAGCTGCTGTGCGCTCGCCGGTCGGCCGAAGAGGTAGCCCTGGACCTCGTCGCAGCCGAGGCGTTCGAGGACCGCCAGCTGGTCGGCCCGTTCGACCCCCTCGGCGATCACCGTCTTGCCGAGTGTGGCGGCGAGCGACACGGTGCTGGCGACGATCGCCTCGTCGTGGCGGCTGGCGTCGATGCGGGCGATGAACGAACGGTCGATCTTGATGACGTCGACGGGCAGCCAGCGGAGGTAGGAGAGCGAGGCGTAGCCGGTGCCGAAATCGTCGATGGCGATCCGCGCCCCGAGCGCCTTGATGGCGTGCAGCTGCTCGTCGATGCCGGTGGTCTCGCGGTCGAGATAGGCACTCTCGGTGATCTCGACCTCGAGCAGCGACGGCTCGAGGCGGGCCTCGGCCAGATGCACCTGCAGTCGCTCGACGAGGCCGGGCTGGCGGAACTCGAGCGGCGAGAGGTTGACCGCGACCCTGACCGGATGGCCGTACCCCTGCCAGGTCGCGGCCTGGCGGCAGGCAGTGGCGAGCACCCAGTGGTCGATCTCGCGCACGAGGCCGGTGGCCTCGGCGGCCGGGATGAAGGCCCCGGGCAGGAGCAGGCCGTGCTCGGGATGTTCCCAGCGGACCAGCGCCTCGGCCCCGATCACGGTCCGGTGGCGCAGCGAGAGCTGCGGCTGGTAGGCGATCCGCAGCTCGCCCCGCGCCACGGCCCCCTCGAGCTCGCGCTCGATCTGCCGCTGGGCGCGCGCCTGGTGCAGCATGCCGGCCGAGAGCAGGCAAAAGCGCCCGCGACCGTGCTGCTTGGCGTCGTAGAGGGCGAGATCGGCACCGGTCAGGAGCGTGGCGGCATCCTGGCCGTGGGTCGGATAGAGGGCCACGCCGATGCTCAGCGAGACGGCGATCGTCCGCCCCTCGATCAGGAACGGTGCCCGGCTCGCCTCGAGCAGCTTCGCCGCCAAGCGCTCGGCATCGGCAACGCTGCGGAGATCCGCAAAGAGGGCCGCGAACTCGTCGCCGCCCATCCGCGCCAGGGTGTCGCTGGCCCGGGTCGAGGCCGCGAGCCGGCTGGCCAGCGCGCGCAAGAGGGCGTCGGCGGCGATATGGCCGAAGGTGTCGTTGACCGCCTTGAACCGGTCGATGTCGAAGAGCACGACCGCGACCAGCGTCCGCTCGCGCCGGGCCCGCCGCAGGACGGTCTCGAGCCGGTCGGCGAGCACCAGCCGGTTGGGCAGGTTGGTCAAGGGATCATGATGGAGGAGGTGGCGGACCCGGGCCTCGCTCCGCCGCCGGCGGCCGATCTCGTCCGCCATCTGGGCATTGGCGGCGGCAAGCTCGGCGTTGAGTGCCTCGAGCTGGCGGGTGCGCAGGGCGACACGGCTCTCCAGCGCCTGCCCGGCCTCGCGCAGGGAGGCGACCAGGGCCTCGTTCTCCAGATAGAGCCCGGCAGTGGCGAGCTGTGTCCGGTAGCTGTGCCGGCCGAGATAGAGAATGCCCACGGCATAGCCGAGGGTGAGCAGCGCCAGGGCCCCGCTCTGCGGCCGGGGATCGAGCAGCAGGGCCAGGGCGAGCGGCAGGAGGGTCGGCACGAGAAAAGCGACAAAGGCCGGCGGATGGGCCGGCAGCGCGGCGGTCGAGCCCGCCGCCATGCCGGCGATGACGAAGGCGACGCAGAGACTGAAGAAAAGCGGCTCAGCGCCGCTGAAGAGCCAGCCCATGGCGCCCCAGCCGAGCCCGGCGAGCAGCGAGCTCAGGGTCAGCCGAAAGGCGAGCCCGGCTACCTCGCTGTCGCGCTCTGCCGCCCTTTCGGGCGAACTTTGGGCCCCGTTCTCGGCCTCGCCTCGGGCGACCTGCCAGCCGAGGCCGAGGCGGAGCGCCTGGGCCAGCAGGGAGTAGCCGAGCCAAGCCGCGACCAGACCGATCGGCGCATAGTGCAGGGCGACAGCGGCGAAGACCACGGCGACCGACGCGTTGATGACGGCAAGCGACGGCTGCTGCAGTGCCAGCTGACGAAGCAGCACGAACCTCGGTGCCAGGCGATCGCCCGGCATCGCTGCCATCCCCTCGACTTCCGTCCTTTGGCCATCGTGCGGCAACGGGCGTCTGCCTCTGCGGACGTGGGCGAGCGCCAGCCTCGACCGGTGCTCCCGTGACCGGGTGGCCCCGATCAGAGCCTACGGTAGAGAGTTCGGCGCCAACATTCAATCTCGGCGCATCGCCCTGGTGGACCCCGCGAGGCGGCTCGGATTGCGCCCGCGGGCCATTGGGGCGATAGACAAGGACCGGGCCAGTGCTCCTCACCCCTTTTGGCCCGTCGCCTCTCGGATCAGCCGACATGTCCCCCCTCGCCCCCTCCTGCCGACCATGAGCCCGGCCCAGCGCCAGGCACTCGTCGCCGTCCTGCTCCTGATCTCGAGCGGAGTGCTCTTCGTCATCATGAACGCCATGGTCAAAGCCATGACCGCGACCATGGACACGATGGTGATCACCTGGGGCCGCTACTTCTTCCACGTCGCCTTCGTCGTCCTCCTCTTCCCCAAGACCGTCCTCGGCATCTTCCGCAGCGGCCAGATCGTCGTGCAGGTCGGCCGGTCGGTGCTGCTGCTCGGCTCGACCGTGACCAACTTCCTGGCCCTCTCGCTGATGTCGCTCGCCGACGTCTCGGCGATCATCTTCACCGCCCCGATCCTGGTGGCCTTCCTTGCCGTGCTGCTCTTGAAGGAGCGCGTCGGCACCTGGCGCTGGGTGCTGATCGGCCTCGGCTTCAGCGGGGCCATGATCATCATCCAGCCGGGCGGTGGCGGCTTCGGTCTCGGTGCCGTCCTCTGCCTCGGCTGCGCCTGCTGCTACGCGTTCTACCAGATCACCACGCGCATCGTCCGCGAGGCCGAGCCGCTCGTCTCGCTGCTCTATGGCGGGCTCGTCGGCGTCGTCGTGATCAGCCTCGTGGTCCCCTTCCACTGGCAGCCGCTCAGCCTCGGCGAGTGGGGGATCCTCGTCGTCATCGGCTCGCTCGGTGCGGCCGGCCACCTCCTCGTGATCCTGGCCCTGCAGCGCGCCGAAGCCTCGAAAATGGCGCCCTTCACCTATGTCCAGCTGGTCTGGGCGATGCTCGCGAGCTTTCTCGTCCTCGGCGATCCACCGAGCCCGGCGACCCTTGTCGGGGCAGCGGTGATCGTCACCAGCGGCCTCCTGCTCTACCGCCTCGACCGGCGCGAGGCGGCCAGCCAGCGATCGGCCGAGAGCCGCGAGACGACCGCGCACTGACCGGTGCCCGGCCAGTTCCGAGGCTTTTCGGACATGCCCGGCGGCGGCAATCGCCCAACTCTCGGGTGCGACCCCGGCCCCGCCTTGCCCCCCCGGCGCGCAAGGCGTATCTCCAGCACTGCGCCTCCATAGCTCGTGAGCCTCGATGCACCGTGATGGTCGTCGCCGCCCCCTTGCCGCGTTCATGCTCGTGACCCTGCTCTCGGCTTGCGGCCTGGGTGCGGCATCCCTCGCCGGACGGCTGGCCCTCGACCCGGTGACGCTCGAGCGGACCGGCCGGCCCAACGACTTTCTCGTCTGCCCGGAAGGCCATTGCAGTGCCGCCAGTGACCGCGTGGCCCCGGTGCTCGAGGTTGCCCCCGCCGACCAGCTCCGGCTCTGGGAGGAAGTGGTGTCGGCAAGCCCGCGGACCCGGGTGCTCCAGGTGCAAGAGACGCAGCTCACCATTCACGCCGAGCAGCGCACGCGGCTGATGCGCTTTGTCGACACCATCGCCGTTCGGGTCGTCCCGCTGGCGGAAGGCCGGAGCAGCTTCGCCGCCTACTCCCGCTCGGAGCTCGGCTACAGCGATCTCGGTGTCAACCAGGCGCGCCTCGAGGACTGGATCGCCCGCATCGAGGCTGCCGCCGGCAGCTGACCGTTCGGACACGGCAGCGTCCGCCTGATAGAGCTGCAGGGCTGCGGGCCGGTCGGCAGTCCGACCGGCCCGCGCATCGAGCGCTCGACAGGCGCTACTTGAACGGCTTGATCTCGCCGGACTCGAGTCGGGCGAGGTAGCTGTTCAACTCCCGCTTCACGATCGGCATCAGGAAGTAGAGACCGATGATGTTGAAGATCGCCATGGTAAAGAGTGCTGCATCAGAGAAATCGAGCACCGCGTTCAAGCTGCTCACCGCCCCGATGAAGACGAAGACGCAAAAGGCGAGCTTGAACACGAGCTCCTTTTTGTACCCCTCGCCGAACATGTAGGTCCAGGCCTTCATGCCGTAATACGACCAGCTGATCATGGTCGAAAAGGCGAACAGCACGACGGCGACAGAGAGCGCTGCCGGCGCCCAGGAGAACGCCGAGCCCATCGCCGCCGAGGTGATGCCGACGCCGCCCACCGCACCCGAGGCATTGGCGATGCGGCCGGCCTCGTCGAGGATGTAACGGCCGGTTTCGGCGTCGATCAGCAATTGGCCGGTGATGATGATCACCAGTGCCGTCATCGTGCAGATGACGACCGTGTCGATGAAGGGCTCGAGCAGCGAGACGAAGCCCTCGGTGATCGGCTCCTTGGTCCGGACCGCCGAATGGGCGATCGCCGCCGAGCCGATGCCCGCCTCGTTGGAGAAGGCGGCCCGGCGGAAGCCCTGAATGATGGCGCCCACAGCACCGCCGACGATCCCCATGTCGGTGAAAGCGCCGGCGATGATCTGGCCGAATGCCCAGCCGATCAACTCGTAGTTGGCGATCAGAATGGCAATGGCGATGAGGACGTAGCCGACCCCCATGAAGGGTACGACCTTCTCGGTCACCCTGGCGATCGACTTGATACCACCGACGATGACGACGAAGACGATGATCGCGAGGGCGAGGCCGGTGAGCCAGGTGGGAATTCCAGTGACCGCATTGATCTGGCTCGCCGCCTGGTTGGCCTGGAACATGTTGCCGCCACCGAGCGCACCCAGCACGCAGAAGATCGAGAACATCACCGCCATGATCTTGCCGCCCGGCAGGCCGAGCTCGGCGAAGCCCTTCTGCAGGTAGTACATCGGCCCGCCCGAGACCGTGCCGTCCGGGTATTCGTTCCTGTACTTCACACCCAGCGTGCACTCGGTGAACTTGGACGCCATGCCCAGGAAGCCGGCGAGGATCATCCAGAACGTGGCGCCGGCCCCGCCGATGCTGACGGCGACCGCCACGCCCGCGATGTTGCCGAGCCCGACCGTGCCGGAAAGGGCCGTGGCCAGCGCCTGGAAGTGGCTGACCTCGCCGGCGTCCTTGGGATCGGAATACTTGCCGCTGACCAGAGCAATCGCGTGGCCGAACGCGCGAAACTGGATAAAGCCGAAATAGAAGGTGAAGACGAAGGCGCCGATCACCAGCCAGCCGACGATCCAGGGGATGCCGGTACCCGGCAGGTTGGCGAAGATCAGGCTGACGAACCAGCCGGTCGATGCGGCAAAGGTGGTATCGACCTGCTCGGCGAAGGTCTGGGCGGCGGCCGGCCAGGCGGCCGCAAGAATGCAGGCGGCCAGGACGGCCACCGCCATTACGCGATAGTTTTTCATTGTTGTCTCGCTCTGATTGTTTGGCGTCAGGGGACGATGGTGACGGGCACCGGAGAAATCTGGGCGAGGGAGCCGGCGACCGAACCGAACAGGCGGGCGATCGTTGTCGACTGGCCAGTTCGCCCGATCATGATCTGCGCCGCATCGACCTCCTTGGCCAGCGCGATCAATGTCTCGGTGATGTTGCCGTAGCGGATCTCGACCGTGACCTCGAGCTTGCTCTTGGCGAGCTGCTCAAGGAGCGGTCCGACCACGGCGGTACGCGCCCGCTCCATCTCCTCGCGCCGCCGCTTGTGCCGTTCCTCGAGCTCTTCGGGCGTCAAGAAACTGTAGGGCGACCACTCGAGCACATGCGCCAAGACGATTGCGGCACCGCTCTGTTTCGCACGTTCGACCGCATAATCGACGGCCCGGCGGGCCGATGCACTGCCGTCATAGGCGACGACATAACGGTTCGACATGGTTTCGACCTCCTTCGTTTCCTCCCCGGCCACCGGGGCACGACCTTTTTGCCGCGCCTGACAAGAGAAATCTCTGTTTTCTTCCCGCAGTTTGCTAGAATCTTTGAAGATTGGCGAAAAAGTTCCCCGCCGCTACAAGAAAATTTCCGCTGGACAGGCTGGATCGCAAGATACGCTTCGCACTGCAGCGCGACCCGAGCCTGTCGATGAATGCAGGTCTTTTTGGAGATCTAGCCGGCGTGGCAGTCCAAGGAGCAGCGCACCGCCTGCGAAAGGGCGATCAAGGCGATGGACGAACTGCTCGAGTGCTACCTGATCTCCGGCGACTTCGCCTATCTGATCCGGGTCGCCGCCGCCGGCACCACCGCCTACGAGCGCCTCTGCCCGGAGCGACTATGCCTGCTGCCCGGCATAGCCCAGACGTGAACACTGCTCAGCATGTCGACGGTCAAGGCCTTCGCAGGCTTCCGCATCGACACGTCGTGACGCGGGTCGGGCAGGAAGGATTCCGGGGGACATGATGTCCCCTGGCCCTCCGCGGTACCTTGGTCTTGGTCGATGTGGTGGACAATCAGGCGTCGTGCCGGGTGGATCGTTGCCGGCGTCCGCGTCTCGTTTCGCCGCGACCGGCCGTTGCATCGGGCGGGCGTCGACCGGGATCATGATGTGGGCGTCGGGGGTGCCGGATCACATGACGTAGGCGCCGTCAGTGTCGAGGGTGGTCGGCAGGCCGGCCAGGGTGGCGGGATCGGGGACGATCACCATCAAGTGTGGGCCTTCGACGACCCGGTCGTTGTCTGCCGTTGGGGTCGAGGCGGCGGGGTCGATGTTGCTCGCACCGCCGTCCGGCGAGTCGCCGGCCAGCATGTAGGAGATCCCGACCCGGGATGCGGCGAACGGTTCCCCGTGCATCCAGGCCTGCATCCAGTTCAGCCATTCGCCATCCATGCACATCGGTCCCGCGATGACGTCGGGTGCGGGAAAGCAGGGATAGTCGCCGCTTCCCTCACGCAGGATGTTGCCGGCGAGGTCCGAGACGATCGCCGTGTCGCGGATACTCGGCGGTGCGGCGCGCAGGGCATCCTCGATGAGGGCTTCCGGCTTCGGCCCATCCGCCGCCATGGCGGGATCGTTGGCGAGGCATGCGATGGCGAGGGCGGCGGCGAGGGTCGGTCTGATCATCTTCCCGTTCTCCATCCTGAGAGAGAATGGCACGGTGACAGGAACACGCCAGCCGGCCCATCGGTCAGATAGCGCAATCGCCGCTCCCTTGATGGTGTCTGCCAAAATCCGAGGGGGCCCGGGGGAAATCATTTCCCCCGGCTCTTCTCTGGCTTCCTTTACCTATCCCGACGCGAGTTCCTTGCAGAGCGCATCGAGCCCGGCCTTCGTTTCGATGCCGATCCCCGGCACGTCCGGCAGGGCCACCCGGCCGTTCTCGACCCGGATGCCGTCGGCGAAGCCGCCGAAGGGTTGGAAGATGCCGGGGTAGCTCTCGTTGCCGCCGAGGTGCAGGCCGGCGGCGATATTGAGCGACATCTGGTGGCCGCCATGCGGGACGACGCGGCGGGTGGACCAGCCGTGCTGCTCGAGCATGGCCAGCGTGCGGGTGTACTCGCAGAGGCCGTAGGAAAGCGCGCAGTCGAACTGCAGCCAGTCGCGGTCGGGGCGCAAGCCCCCGTAGCGGACGAGGTTGGTGGCGTCGATGGCGGAGAAAAGGTTCTCGCCGGTCGCCATGGGCGGGGCGTAATGCTCGGCGAGGGCGGCCTGCAGCGCGTAGTCGAGAGGGTCGCCGGCCTCCTCGTACCAGAGCAGGCCCAGGGGCTCGAGCGCCTTTGCGTAGGCGATAGCGCTCGCGAGGTCGAAGCGGCCGTTGGCATCGACCGCGACGTGGGAGGGATCGCCCGCGACCTCGATCACGGCCGCGATGCGCTTTTGGTCCTCCGCAAGGGACGCACCGCCGATCTTCAGCTTGAAGTCGACATAGCCCATGTCCCGATAGGACTTCACCTCGTCGACGAGGCCATCGATGCCCTTCTCCGGCTGGTAGTAGCCACCCGCGGCATAGACCCAGACGTCGGGATCGGCCCGGCCGTCCCGGTAGCGGTCGGCGAGCAGGCGCCAGAGGGGGACGCCCTCGATCTTGGCGAGCGCGTCCCAGATCGCCATGTCGATGGTGCCAACGGCGACCGACCGCTCGCCGTGCCCGCCCGGCTTCTCGTTGGTCATCATCACGTCCCAGCAGCGGAACGGGTCGAGCAGGCCGGTGGCTGGGTCGAGCAGGCTGCCCTGCGGGGCCTCGAGCAGCCTCGGGATCATCCGTTCACGCATGATGGCCCCGGCCGCATAGCGGCCGTTCGAGCTGAAGCCGAAGCCGGTGACCGGCTTGCCGTCGCGGATCACGTCGGTGACCACGGCGACCAGCGAGCAGGTCATCCGGGAGAAGTCGATATAGGCGTTGGCGATCGTGGACTTGATGGGTGCTGCCGTCTCGTGGATGGCGGTGATGCGCATCAGGCGGCCAGGGCCTTGGTCCAAGTACCGGCATCCGGCAGGCCCTT
This sequence comes from Geminicoccaceae bacterium, assembly GCA_036796215.1. Classification (GTDB taxonomy): domain Bacteria; phylum Pseudomonadota; class Alphaproteobacteria; order Geminicoccales; family Geminicoccaceae; genus SLRI01. Next base: position 58,954 of record DAIRDJ010000004.1, on the reverse strand, counting down.
GGCCGGGCCGATCGCGGCCACCGTGGGCTTCGGCTCGCGCAACAGCCGCCCGGCCACCCGGGCGATGTCCTCGGCCGTCACGGCCGCGTACTTGGCCGCGATCTCTGCCGGGGTCAGGTAGTCGCCGAAGCAGAGCCATTGCTTGGCCAGGTCCTCGCAGACCGAAAAGCAGCCCTCCTGCGCCATCAAGAGGCTCGCCTTGAGCTGCGCCTTGGCACGTGCCAACTCTGCCTCGCCGATGCCGGCTGCGAGGCCCGAAAGCTCGCCCGCGATCACCCGGATCAGCTCCGGCACGTCCTCCTCGCCGGTCCCGGCATAGATGCCGAAGAGGCCAGAATCCTTGTGCAGGCCGGTAAAACTGAAGATCGAGTAGCACAAGCCGCGGTTCTCGCGGACCTCCTGGAAGAGCCTGGACGACATGCCGCCGCCTAGTGCGGTCGAGAATACCTGGAGCGGGATGAAGTCGTCGTCCTTGTAGGACATCGCCTCGAGGCCGAGGCAGAGATGGACCTGCTCGAGCTCGCGGCCGGTCAGCCACTCGCCGCCGGTATAGTGTGAGGGCTCCGCTGACGGCCGAGGGCTCTTCGGCAAGTGCCCGAAGCGGGCTCGGGCGATCTCGACGATGGCGTCGTGGGTGACCTTGCCCGAGCTCGCGACGATCAGCGCCTCGGGCCCGTAATGCGCATCGACGAAGGCCCGCAGCGCTTCCCGCGGCAGCTTTTCGATCACCGCCTCGGTGCCGAGGATGGAGCGGCCGATCGCCTGGTTCGGGAAGGCCGCCTCCTGGAAATGGTCGAAGACGAGGTCGGCCGGGGTGTCCAGGGTCTCGCCGATCTCCTGCAGGATGACGTGGCGCTCCTTCTCGTACTCCTCGGCATCGAAGGTGGAGTGCAGGAGAATGTCGGCGATGATGTCGGCGGCCAAGGGCACGTCCTCGGCGAGCACCCGGGCGTAGTAGGCGGTGTGCTCGCGGCCGGTATAGGCGTTGAGTGAGCCGCCGACGTCCTCGATCTCCTCGGCGATGCCGCGCGCCGTGCGGCGGGCCGTCCCCTTGAACGCCATGTGCTCCAGCATGTGGGCGACACCGTTGACCTCGGGCGCCTCGAAGCGGGCGCCGGCATCGACCCAGACGCCGAAGCTCGCGGTCTCGACCCGGGGCATGGTCTCGGTGACGACGCGAACGCCGTTGTCGAGCGTGGTGATCTTCATGAAGTGCTTTCGATCCAGTGCAGGAGGTCGGCCTCGATAGTGGCCAGATCATCGGGCAATGTAGTGTAGCGCTCGTCCGCTTGCAGCATCGCCTCGAATTCCGGCGGCACAGGCGCCTCTCGGCCGACGGCGGCTTTGATCGCATCCGGGAACTTGGCCGGATGCGCGGTCGCGAGCGTCACCAGCGGCGCCCCGTCGGGGGCCATGGCGCGGCCGGCGCGGATGCCGACGGCGGTGTGCGGGTCGACCAGCTGGCCGGTGCTCGCCAGAACCTCGCGAATGGTCGCCCGGGTGGTCGCCTCGTCGACGCGCGAGCCGGCAAAGAGCGCCCTGACCGCATCGCGCTTCGCATCGGCCACCTCGAGCGCCCCCTCGGCCGCGAAGGTTCGCATCAGCGCCGCCACCGCCGCCCCGTCCCGCGCCTCCATCTCGAACAACAGCCGCTCGAAATTGGAGGCCACCTGGATGTCCATCGACGGGCTCGAGGTCGCGACCACCCGGCCCCGCGCATAGCGGCCGGTCGCCAGGAACCTGGCGAGAATGTCGTTCTCGTTGGTCGCCACGATCAGCTTGGCCAGCGGCAGCCCCACCCGCTTGGCGACATAGCCGGCGTAGACGTCGCCGAAATTGCCGGTCGGCACCGCGAACGCCAAAGGCCGCTCGAGGCCACCCAGGCGCAGCGCGGCATAGACGTAGTAGGCCGCCTGGGCCACGACCCGCGCCCAGTTGATCGAGTTGACCGCCGCGAGCCCCACCCGGTCGCGGAACGCCACGTCGGCGAACATCTCCTTCAAGCGGTTCTGGCAGTCGTCGAAAGTGCCCCGGACCGCGATCACCCGAACATTGGCCTCGCTCGATGTCGTCATCTGCCGCCGCTGGACGGGTGAGATCCGGCCCTCGGGGAAGAGGATCGCAACCCTGATCCGCTCGAGCCCGGCAAAGGCGCGAACCGCCGCAGCCCCGGTATCGCCGGAGGTGGCGCCGACGATGGTGATGTGGTGGCCACGCCGCGCCAGCACCGCCTCGAACATGCGGCCGAGGAGCTGCATGGCGAAGTCCTTGAAGGCGAAGGTCGGCCCGTGGAAGAGCTCCAGGAGCCACTCGTCGTGGCCGAGCTGGACCAAGGGTGCGGTGGCGGCATGGCGGAAATCGGCATAAGCCGCCTTCGCCATGGCCAGGAGCTCGGCCTCGTCGAAGCAGCCGGCGGTGAAGGGGGCCAGGAGCTTGGCTGCGGTCGTCGGATAGTCGAGACCGGTGAACCCGGCCACGTCGATCTCGGGCCAGGATTCGGGCACGTAGAGCCCGCCATCCTCGGCGAGGCCGCCCAAGAGAACCTCCTCGAAACGGCGCCCGGCCGCCCCACCGCGCGTACTCGTGCAGCTGATCATCCTGGTCCCCGGTTCATGCTCGCGCCGTCATAGCCGAGAGACGCTGCGATGGCGACCACCCCGCCTTCGATCGCCCGGGAAGTGCCGTCGCACCGCTTGCGTAGTCGGTCGTGGGAACTGGCCCGCTCGACTGTCGCACCCTGCCGCAAGACGAAAGGGTGATCGCCGCGCATCCATCCTTGCCCGCCCGCTGACCCGCGCTAGGCTAATCGAGGCCGATGTCTTTCAAGCGGAGTCGTCGATCGCTCATTCGGAGAGAGCCCATGCTGCGCATCGTCGCCACACTCTGCCTCGCGTTCGGCCTGACTGCCGACGTCTCGCCGGGCACGGCCCAGGATTTCGATCTGCCGGTCGATGTCGAACTCGTGCTGCTGGTCGATGTCTCGGGCTCGATGGACCAGGAGGAACACGAGGTGCAGCGCCAGGGCTACGCCCAGGCGATCGGCCATCCGGATTTTGTCAGGGCGGTGCTCTCTGGCGGCTTTCAGCGCACGGCACTGACCTATGTCGAGTGGGCAGGCCCCGGTCGCCACGCCATTATCCTGCCCTGGACGATCGTCACCGACGACGAGGACGCGCTGCGGATCTCAGAGATCCTGGCCACCGCACCGATCACGTTCATGCGTGGCACCTCGATGAGTTCGGCCCTCGATTTCGCCCTGCCGCTTTTTGCCGACAACGGGTTTGAGGGCGTCCGTCAGGTGATCGACATCTCGGGCGACGGGCCCAACAATATGGGCGCCCCGGTGGTGCCGTCGCGTGACCGTGTGCTCGAGGCCGGAATCACCATCAACGGCCTCCCGATCATGATCCGCCCATCGATGCGGGGCGGCCCAAACGCGGTCGGTCTCGATGCCTACTACCGGGATTGCGTGATCGGCGGTCCCGGTGCCTTCGTGCTGCCGGTGACCGAGCTTTCCGAGATGGCCGAGGCGATACGCCAAAAGCTGATCCTCGATATCGCCGGGCTCGCGGAGCCGCCGCCCCGGGTGGTCCGCGTACAGGCGGAGCAACCGGTCGACTGCATGATTGGCGGGCGTCAGCGGCGGGGCTTCTGGCTCGAACCCTGAGCCTAGACGTTCAAGGAAGCCCGAGGGAGCACCGCTGCCAGCCGTCCACGCCGGCCAAATAACCGGTGGGGCGCGGGGAGGATCATCTTCCCCGCAATGCTCTCCTACCCGCCCAATCCCACGACCATCCCGCGCCAGGATACTGTGCGGGCTCCGAGGTCCACGCTCAGCAAGTCCTCGCCGACGATCACCGGCCCCGTATAGCCCTGTCGCACGTCGGCGAGCAGCCGTTCGGGAGGGACGTCGGGCGGGACGATATGGGTGAGCAGAAGCGCCTTGGCACGGGCCGCGGTCGCTATCGCACCGAGGTCGGTCGAGAGCGTGTGATAGGCCTCGACAGCGGCAATGGTGGCAGCTGTACGCACGCCCGGTTTCGGCTGCATCGTCCCGTGGACGAAGACCTCGTGGACCAGAAGATCGCAGTCAAGGGCGGCCTCGATGAGCGCCGGGCAGGGGCGGGTATCGCCGGAGAAGGCCAGACGATGGCGGCCGTCGGCGAAGACGAAGCCCAGGGCCGGGGCGATCGGCCGGTGGTCGACGCCCACGACCGCAACCTCGAGATCACCGAATTCCAGCCGCTGCCCGGGCTCGATCGCCTTGAGCTCGAGTGCAAAACCCTCGGGGTTGGGCCGTGCCTCGTAGGCCAGGCGCTGTGCCCGCTCGTCCGCCCAGGCCGCCTCCAGCCCTTTGGCGTGAGCCAGCACCGGCGGCGGGCCGTAGATGCGGAGCGGCCGGCTGCGGCCGGCGTGCCAGCCGGCGACCGTGAGCTGCCAGAGATCGACCAGGTGATCGCTGTGCAGGTGGGTGACGAGAAGCGCATCCGGTGCTGCCGGCGAGTGCCCTGCCTCGACCAGGCGCTGGATGCAGCCGTTGCCGCAATCGACCAGGAGCCGCGTGGTGCCGCTCTCGATCAACTGGGCCGCACCGTAGCGGCGCGGCTGGACGGCCGGGCAGCCGGTGCCGAGAAGGGTGATCCGCATGCGCACTCGCCTCGCCTGTCACACCGCAGACTAGCGATGGAGGCCGCCGGCCGCCAGGGCAGGCTCAAGCTCAGGCCAAGAAGAGGAGCAGGAAGAGAGCGATGCAGAGCACCGCCATCGAGCAGGCGGCGGGCAGCAGCCCGTCGAGTGGCAGCGGGTATCGTTGGGTTGGCGGCAAGTCCTTCAGTTGGTGCATGGGTCGTGCTTTCGATCGGTTCGAGAACGGGCGACGGGCACCCGAAAGCCAAACTCTCGCATGGGCCGCCGGGCGGCGTGCGTGATCAAGATCACAAAAGCAGTGAAAAAATGCGCGCTCTAGTCGTGGTTTTCGGACGCCGGGCCCAGGGCGTAGACCGGCACCGCTTCCTGCCGTCCGCGCAGCTGCATGGGCGGCAACGGCGTCAGGTGCCGGACCACCCGATCGCCGGCGTGTGCCCGGGCGGCTTCAACCGTCGTGGCCGACACCAGCATGGGCACGTTTTCGACCCGAGTCTGTTCTTGCAGGCGGGCTGCAACATTGACCACGTCGCCGGTGGCGGTGAGCTGGATCTGATCGCCACCCCCGACATGGCCGATCCGCACCCGGCCGTAATTGATGCCGATCCTGAGATCCAAGCTGCCGAGGCCGGCCTGTCTCGCCGCGGTCTGCCAGCCGGGCATCGCAGCCAGGAGTGCCGTACCACAGCGAATCGCGTTCAGCGGGTCCTCGGGCGCCGGGTCGGGCAGGCCCAGGATCAGCATCGCCCCGTCGCCGGCGTAGCCCGCAACCACCGCCCCGTGTGCGGTGGCCGTGGTCTCGATCAGGGCGTAGAAGCGCTGCAGGATAAGCTGCAACTGGTCGGGGGCGACCGTCTCCGCCGCTGAGGTGAAGCCCTCGAGATCGCAAAAGAGGATCGCCGCCAGCTGGTCGCGTTCGGCGAGCCCCTCGCTCGCCAGCCTGGCGCGGAGCACCGGCGAGACGTAGCGCTCGAGCTCGTGCGAGCGGTGCTCCAGGGCGAGGCCGCGCAGCCGCATGCGGCGAAAGCGAACGGCGAAGGCCAAGCTTGCCACCACCAGGCAACCCAATGTCGCGACAACCATGTCGAGCCATAGACCGAAGCCGAGAAGCGCCAGCGTCGCCATGGCAAACGGCAGCAGCACCACGACAACCGCGAGCACTGCGAGCAGCGGCAAGGGCAGCGGCAGCAAGAGAGCGAGGGCTGTTGTGGCGCTGGCGACGATCAGCCCGAGCTCGAGGGTCCGCACATCGGCGCCGCGATCGATGAAGCGGCCAGTGAGCAGGTTGTCGACGACATTGGCAAAGATCTCGACGCCTGCGACCTGCGGATGAAAGGCCGTCCCGAAACGGTCGCGCACACCTGTGGCCGTGGCCCCGACCAGCACGACCTTGTCGTCGAGCACGCCCGGCTCGAGCCGGCCATCGAGCAGGTCGACCAGGGAGATGTGGGGAAACGTGCCGGGCGGGCCATAGGGATTGATGACCAGACGCGAGGCCGTATCGAGTGGTGCGGTGACCTCACCGAGCACGAGCCGCTGCCCCTCGGTGAAGATGATGGCTTCGGCCGCAAGGCCGCGATGCAGCGCCACCGCCTGCAATGCCAAAGCGGGGTACCAGGCCTCCTCGAAGCGAATGACCGGATGGATGTAGCGGAGCTCGCCCGCGGGCTCGACGAAGACATTGACGTGGCCGAGGCGGGCGTGCTCGGCAAGTGGACGAAACGGCAGAAACACGCCGGCGGGCTCGCCTAAGAGATCGACGGCTTCAGGCGTCGTCCGGGCGATCGGCACGGCCTCGTGCCCCAGCGCCAGCTTGTCGGCCAAGTCCATCTCGACCTTTGCGGCAAAGCCGAAGGCCATGGCGAGGACGATGTTGCTCTTGCGCATGATGGCGTGGACCAGGGCCTGGGCGTCCTCGGGACCGCCGGCAGCGGTCGTGGGCTCGAGCAGCAAGAGATCGACCGCAACGACCGAAGCACCGGCCGCCGCCAGCGCCTCGAAGGCAGCGGCGAGTGCGGCGCGCGGCGGTGGCCAATGGCCGAGACGCTGCAGCGAGGCGTCATCGATCACGACGATCGCCACCTCATCGCCCGGCCCGAGGGCCGGTCTGAGCTTCAGGCGCAGATCGAATGTCGCATAGTCGAGGGCCCGGACGGGTCCGGTATCGTGCAGGCGAACATGGGCCAGCATCAAGAGCGCCAGGAAGGCGAGAAAGCCCAGCGCCGCGCGACGCATCAATCCTCGACCGTGGTCCTGGCCATGACCTGCTCGATGCGGCCCTGGCCCCAGCGGCGGACCGGGCCGAGCTCCCTGGACTCAGGCTCGTCGCGGTCGCCTCGCCCGAAGCTCGATGCCGGAGCGCGCCGCATGGCCCCGCGCTCGACATCGATGCCATCACCTGCGGTCAGAACCGTGTCGCCCTGACCATAGCTGGCACGCACCGCGACCTCGCCTCTGGCGACGAAGACGCTGGTCGCACCCGATGCCGTCTCGACGACGAACTCGGTCGAGCGGGCCGCGGCCACGGCCGCCCGGCCGCGCACCTCGAACATCTCGGACGGATGTTGCCCGAGGACCGCCCGGACGATGCCGGAGAGCAGATCCACCACCATGCTGCCGCCGCCGGCATCGGTCGCCGCGATGATCGTGCTCAGCACGAGCTGGCTGCTCTCGCCCACGGTCAGCGTCGAGCCGTCGACGAGCGTGATGCGCAATCGCGCCCCGACGCCCGTGACGATGCTGTCCTGCTGATGGACGGCCGCCCCCACGTGCAGGTCCCGTGGAACGCCATCGCGGGTGGCAGCGATGGCACCGCGCAAGGCACTCACCACCCCGGCCTCGGTCGCGAAGGCCGGCCGAGCGGCGGCGAGGGCAGCGAGGCCGGCGGTCGACAAGACCAGCGCCTGGCGGCGGGACAGGCGGACGGTCATGTGGCGGGCCGTCATCGGACCTCCCTATAATCGTTCGAGGGTCATGAGTTCTGCCGGTCCGACCCAGGCCTCCGCGAGCCGCTCGGCCGTGACCTTGGCCGCCGCCTCGTCGCCCATTGCCAGTTGCGCCTCGTGCAGGCCATAGAGCGACCAGCCGTTGTTGGGGGCGGTGACGAGTGACGCCTGGAAGTGGCCGGCCGCTGCCGCCGCATTGCCGGCCGCGAGCTGCACGGCACCCAAGGTCTGCTCGACCGGGTAGTACCAGTAGGACGGCTCCATGTAGGGGATGGTCGCCTGGATCGCCACCGCTTCCTCCAGCAATGCCGTGGCCTCGGCGAAGTCGCCCGTCTGGGCGAGATGGCGGGCCCGCACCACGTTGGCGGCGAGCTGCAGGATGTCGGGGGCCGGAATGTAGCTCTCGACGAGCATGTCGAGCCCGTCCGCATCCTTCAGCGCCTCGATCGCCCGGGCCTCGTCTAGTGCGGCGGGATCGTCCTCGCGCGCCAGGGCGAGGCCGCGCGCGTAATGCCAGAAGGCCTTGACGAAGGGCATGGTGCCGTCCGGCTCGGGCAGCGCCATGATCGTCTCGGTGTCGCTGAACTGCGCGTGGGCGGTCAGCGGTGCCGTCTTGATCGCCTGGATCCAGCCGACCTCGGCCGCCACCTCGTCCGACATCACGGCCTCGAGCTTCTGCGCGGCATCCAGCGCCTCCGCCGCCAGTCCGGCCATCTGGGCACTGGTCAGCACGAAATGCACGTTGTGCGGATAGTAGCCGAAGCGATAGGGCCCGACCTCCTCCCAGTGCTCGAACAGCGCTTCGTCGGCCGCGGCCGCCTCGATATTGGCCTCGAGCGAATCCCGGTAGCGGCCGACCCGGTAGTAGATGTGCGCCGGCATGTGCACCAGGTGGCCGGCGGTCGGCATCATCTCAGCCAGCCGGTCGGCATGCGGCTCGGCGCGATGTGGGTCGGCCGACGCCTCGACGGTGTGGATGTAGAGGTGAATGGCGTGCGGGTGATCGGGATCGAGCTCCAGCGCGGTCTCCAGCAACGCGACCAGAGTGCCGGCACGGCCCTTGGGCGTCACCCCGTCGGCCTCCCAGTAGTCCCAGGGCTGGGTGTTCATGCTCGCCTCGGCGGCCAGCACCAGAATGTCGACATCGTCAGGGAAGCGCTCGGCCACCTCGACCATGGCATCCGCATAGGCCGCATCGAGGGCCGCCCGGTCGGCGGCGGGATCGGGGCTGTAGCGTTCGGCCAGGGCCTCGATCAGCGCCTGCTCACGCTCGCTCGCCACGTCCCTCAGCGCCATCGCGGTCGAGACCGCCTGAAAGGCCGGGCGCACCGATGCGTCGTACATGACGTCGTTGATGTTCGGCCCCAAGGCATAGGCCTCGCCCCAGTAGCACATCGCGCAAGCCGGATCGGCGGCCTGCGCCTGGCGGAAATACTCGGCCGCGAGGAAGTGGTTGAACCCCATGAGCCAGGCGTAGCCCTGATCGACATGGGCCTGGGCGGCCTTGCTCTTGGTCGTCACCTCGAGCCGGCGCGGGCCGAGCCCGTCGAGATGCGGCAGAGTCTCGCCTTCGGCGGCAGCGGCAGCGCGCACCCCGAGCGAGGCCAGATACACGCCGGGCTTGAAGAGCTCGTTCTTGGCCCAGCGGGTGGCACCGCAGGTCTGGGCTGCGACCCGGGTCGGATCGAGCAGCTCCCGGATGTCGCCGGAGCGTGGCTCCGTCGCACCCGAGCTGAGAATACCGGAGGCCAAGGCCGTCGCACCGAGTAGGCCGGCAGCAACCAAAGTCATCTTCAGCATCGATTCCCCCCGTTCGAAGAAGCTGGCTGAATAGCAAAGCCTATCACAGTGAACTGTGATCGTCGCTACAGAACCAGGGGCAAAACAGTCGGAATCGGGGCGGAAAGGACGAACGCTGCCGGACGGGGGATGGTTCAGCTCATCCAGCGTCGGGCGGTCGGACCGTTGGCGAGCTTGACTTCGATCGCATCCCAGATCTGCCGCTCGAGTGACGTCTCGTCGAAGCGATTGATCTCCTGCAGGCCAGTGGGCGAGGTGACGTTGATCTCGGTGAGATAGTTGCCGATGACGTCGATGCCGGTGAAGAGCAGGCCGTACGCCTCGAGCGCCGGGCCGATCAGCTCGCAGATCTCGAGATCCCGCCTGGTGAGCGTCGCCTTCTCCGCGCGGCCGCCGACGTGCAGATTGGCGCGTACATCGTGGTCGGGCGGCACCCGGTTGAGGGCGCCCACGGGCTTGCCGTCGATCAGGATGATCCGCTTGTCGCCGGCCTTGATCTCCGGCAGGTAGCGCTGGACCATCAAGGGCTCGTCGATGAAGCTCCTGAAGGTCTCGACCAGGGACGAGAGGTTCTGATCGTCCTTCTTGATCAGGAAGATCCCGGCACCGCCATTGCCATAGAGCGGCTTGACAATGATGTCGCCGTGCTCCGCGCGAAACGCCCTGATGTCGGCGATGTCGTAGGTGATCAGGGTCGGCGGCATCAATTCGGCGAAGTGGGTGACGAACAGCTTCTCCGGGGCGTTGCGGACCGAGTGCGGGTCGTTGATGACCAAGGTTTCGGGGTGGATGCGATCGAGGAGGTGGGTTGCCGAGATGTAGTTGAGGTTGAAGGGCGGGTCCTGGCGCATCAGCACGACGTCGAGGGTCGCAAGATCGATGTGCTCGGCCACGCCGAAGGTGACGTGATTGCCCTTCTCGCGGCGCACCTCGAACGGTCGCGCCCGGGCCACGATCCGGCCCTGCTTGTAGGCGAGGTCACGCGGCCCGTAATGGTAGAGACCGTGGCCGCGCCGCTGCGCCTCGAGGGCGAGCACGAAGCTGCTGTCGGCGTCGATATCGACGCTTTCGAGCGGATCCATCTGAATGGCGACGGCAAGCGACATGAGGCGGCCTCGGGCTGGATTCTGCGCTTCCCTCTGCCAGGAGCGGGACGGCTTGACAAGCCGAGGCGGCTTTGTGAGGGAACCGCTGACCGCACCGCCGAGCGGCAGCAGCCTCGAGGAGCAACGCCATGGCCTATGACGACGGCAACATCTTCGCGCGCATTCTAAGAGGCGAGATCCCCTGCAAGAAGGTCTATGAGGACGACTACGCGCTCGCCTTTCACGACATCAACCCGCAAGCCCCGATCCATGTGCTGGTCATTCCCAAGGGCCGCTACGTCTCGTTCGCCGATTTCAGCGCCGAGGCCCCGGCCGACGAGATCGCGGGCTTCTTCAAGGCCGCAGGCAAGGTGGCGAGCGACCTCGGTGCGGTAACCGACGGCTATCGCCTGCTCGCCAATCATGGACCCGATGCGCACCAGGAAGTGCCGCACTTCCATGTCCACATCCTGGCCGGGCGGCCGCTCGGCCCGATGCTGGCGCCACGGAGCTGAGCCGTGCTCAGGCGGCGCTGCGCGCTGGACGGCCTCGGGGTCCGCGGCGAGACGGCCAGCCGAGCTTGCGCAGCCCCCGCAGTGCCAGGGCGGCGAGAAGGATGCCGGCCACGGTGCCGCCGAGATTGGCGGCGATATCGCCCCACTCGAAGCCGCGCGGCGGCATGAAGTATTGCGCGATCTCGAACCCGACGCCGGCCACGGCACACACGATTCCCGCCATGGCGAGCTGCACGCTCGAGCGGCAGAACGCAACGGCCGCGAAGCTGACGGCGCAGAAGCTGAGGAAATGGAGGGCCTTGTCGGAGACGGCACCGACGAGTGGCGGGGACGGGTCGAGCATCGCCCAGGCGACGACCAGCCAGGCGATACACCAGCCGACGAAGCTCCAGCAACGGAGCCGTTCATCGAGCCGCGCAAAATGGCCAGAAAAGGCGGTTATGGTCCGCACCTCCGCATTTGATGAGCTGACCGGAACGATCCTCCATGACGGGGCAGACGAATAGCTCCCGAACTGCAGGCATCATGATGTCCGATCCGAAGAATGTCTAGGATACGCCTAACGTATGCTCGCCCGCGAGGTCAACAACAAGCAGCCGACGCCACGTACCGCCGTACCGGTGCCGACGCGTTCAGGCGACCGGCGTCAATGCGCCCTTGCCGGCGAACCAGGAGACGAGGTTGGCGACCACAGTGTCGCCCATCGCCCCCATGGTCTCCTCGGTCGAACTCGCGATGTGCGGCGTGAGCACCACATTGTCGAGTACCAGCAGGGCTTCCGGCACGTCGGGCTCGTCGTCGAAGACATCGAGCCCGGCAGCGCCGAGCCCGCCCGAGGCCAAGAGCTCGACCATCGCCGGCTCGTCGACGAGCCAGCCGCGGGCGATGTTGACGAAGATGCCACGCGGTCCCAGGGCCTCGAGGATCGCCCGATCGACAAGCGGTGCGCCGGCCCCCTTGGCGGCACCGGCAGCAGCCAAGAAGAGAATATCGCTCTCCCGCGCGAGTGTCACCGCATCCCAGACCCGACGATAGGGCACGTCGCGCGGCAGCGGGTCGACATAGGCGATCTCGCATTTGAAGCCTTCGAGGCGGGCCGCCACCTCGCTGCCGATCCGCCCGAGCCCGATCAGCCCGGCCTTCATGCCGCTCAGCTTGCGGCCGAGCGCCATCCGCCCCTCGAGCCAGGCGCCGCTGCGGACGAACCGGTCGCCCTCGGCAATCCGTCGGCAGGCAGCGAGTGCGAGGCCGATGGCGAGGTCGGCGACGTCGTCGTAGAGCACGGGCGTGATCGTAACGGTCACACCACGGGCCCGGGCGACGTCGAGATCGGTGGTCTCGAGGCCAACCCCGTTGATCGCACAGATCTCGAGCTGCGGCATCAGCTCCATCTCGGTCCGTTTGATGCCGGCCATCCCGTGGCTCGCCGCACCACGGATCCGATCACCATGCTCGCGCAGATAGCCGATCCGATCCGCCTGTGCATAGACGGGATGGCAGACAAACTGGGCCTCCAGCGCCGCAATCAGCGGTGGCCGCAGCTGGCCCAGGATCGCAATCTCGGGTTTCGCTCGGCCGGTAGTCGAGGTCATGGCGGCGGTCTCCCTGTTGTCGCCCGTGAGGTCCGCAAGACCTATGGCCGATCCGCCGCCTGCGCGAAACCCCTTGATGCGGCGCTCAGTTGAGCCGGGTGATCCGCCCCTCGGGCTCGAGATCGACAGTCCCGCCGATCGCGGTGATGTAGTTGATCACGGTGTTCGCCATCAGGGTGGCTGCTGCCGCGTCGATGATCACGGTCCCCTTGGCGAAGCTCGTATAGCCGTCACCGCCGCCGAGCATGTAGTCGTTGGTCGCGACCCGATAAGTGGCCTCGGGATCGAGCGGTGCGTCGCCGACCTTCACCTCGACCACCCGCTCGCCGGCGGGCTTGGTCGCATCGAAGGTGAAGCTCAGGCCCGAGACCTGAGGGAAGCGGCCGGCGCCATCCTCGACCTGGCTCACGCCGTTCTCAAGGGCCGCCAGAAGGTCGGCGCCGGTGAGCTCGACCAGCACCGTGGTGTTGCCAAAGGGCAGCTCCGTCAGCACGTCCCGGCGGGTCAGCACGTGGCCCGGATCGTAAAGCCGATCGCCGCGGATGCCACCGCCATTGGTGAAGCCGATATCGGCGTCGGTGGCGCTACGGATCGCATCGGCGATCAGGCTGCCGAAATTGCTCTCCTGGTTGCGGACCGTGGCCCGGCGGGTGTCGAGTTCGACCAGAGCCTCGCCGATATCGATATCGAGCTCGTCAGAGAGCCGCTCCTCGAACGGCTGGATGAGCGCGAGCCCGCTCTCGGCGGGCGCGTAGGCGGCACTGTCGAGGACTCGGAAGGAGGGCGACCAGCTTACATCACCGTCCTCGTCACGCTCGACCAGAAGCTCGATGGCGGTGACGTAGTCGGCCTGGTTGTAGCTTTCGACCATCGCGGTGCGGCCGTTATACATCACCCGTAGATCGTGATCGTGACCGGTCAGGATAAGGTCGGCCGCCTGGTTGCGAAAGAGGCTCATGTCCTCTTCCCAGCCGGTATGGACCAGGGCCACGACGATATCCGCCCCCGCTTCGCGCAGGGCAGCCTGCATGGCGAGGCCGGTCTCGAGCACCGGCTCGAACGCCGTGTCGCCCGGGCTCGCGATCTCGATCGTATCCGGCGTGGTGAGCCCATAGATGCCGATGGTGAAGCCCTCGACCTCGAGCAGCAATGTCTCGACCGTGCCGGGGAAGACCTCGCCCGAGGCCGTCTTCACGTTGCTGCTGACAACCGGGAACGTCGCCTCGGCAACCCGCTCGGCGGCCACATCGGGCCCGAAATCGAACTCGTGGTTGCCGAGCGTGAAGGCGGCGATGGGCAGCTCGTTCAAAAGGGTGATCATGTGGGCGCCCTGGTCGAAGCCCGAGAGCAGCGACGGCGAGATGGCATCGCCGGCATGCAGGAACAGGACGTTCGAGGCGTCGGCACCTTCGGCCTCCAGGATCGACACGAGGCGCGCGAAGCCACCACGATCGTCATCCTCCTCGAAGCGGTCCCAGTCGTTGACCTGCAAGATCTTGATCTCGACGGGCTCCGCCGCGGCCGGCTGGGCGACGGCGAGTGGCAGCGCCACCACCGCCGGCAGCACGGTCGCCACCGTCAACAGACGCACGACTGGCTTCATGATCGCTCCTCCATTGGTCTTCGGCCACCGCTATAGCAGCCGCCAAGCTTCTGTCAGCCGCTAATGACAATACAGCGACAGCGGCGATCGTAACGGGGGATCGACGTTCAGGCTCGAAGATGCCATTGGGGCGGCCTCGGGAAGCCAACGCGCGAAAGGAGCAGCATGCGTAGCGTGATCCTGCCCTCGGGCGAGACGGTGCCGGCGCTCGGCCAGGGGACCTGGTTCATGGGCGAGCGACGCGAGCGGCGGGCGGCCGAGATCGCCGCCTTGCGCCACGGGCTCGAGCTCGGCCTGACCCTGATCGACACGGCCGAGATGTATGCCGATGGCGGGGCCGAGGCGGTGGTGGGCGAGGCGATCGCCGGGCACCGCGACGACGCCTTTGTCGTCAGCAAGGTCTATCCGCACAATGCGTCGCACCAGGGGGTCGTTGCCGCGTGCGCGCGCAGCCTTGAGCGGCTCGGCACCGATCGGATCGACCTCTACCTCCTTCACTGGCGCGGCAGCTACCCGCTGGCCGAGACCGTCGAGGGCTTCGAGCGCCTGCGCAAGTCGGGCGAGATCCGTCATTGGGGTGTGAGCAATCTCGACACAGGTGATCTGGAGGAGCTCTGGCGGGTGCCGCACGGTCCGAGCTGCGCCGTCAACCAGATCCTCTACAACGTCACCCGTCGCGGTGCCGAATGGGACCTCTTGCCCTGGTGCGGGGAGCATGGTGTCCCGGTCATGGCCTACAGCCCGATCGAGCAGGGCCGCCTGCCGGCCGGTGGCGCGCTCGATCGGATAGCCTCGAGGCACGGTGTCGATCGCTTCAGCGTCGCCCTCGCCTGGGTCTTGGCCCGGCCGGGTGTGATTGCCATTCCCAAGGCCGCGACCCTGGCCCACGTGACGGCCAACTGCCGCGCGGCGGACCTCGTCCTCACCGCCGAGGACCTGAGCGAGCTCGATCGGGACTTCCCGCCGCCGACGCGCAAGCGACCGCTCGAGTTGCTCTAAACGTCTGTCCGAGACGTCACCGCCGGTCGGCCGATGCGGCGGGCAGGGCTGCCGCCAGAAGCCGGGCCACATGCCATGCCTCGACACCGGCACTGTCGCTGATCTGGTGGCGGCAGCTCGTCCCGTCGGCGATGACGAGCGCGTCGGGGCCCACCGCGCGAACCGCCGGCAAGAGGTCGAGCTCGGCCATGCCCTTTGCGACCTCGATCGTCTCCCTTGCATAGCCGAACGCGCCCGCCATGCCGCAGCAGCCACTGTCGATCGGCGTGACCTCCAGCCCCGGCACCAGCCGGACTGCCGCGATTACCTGTTCGAAGGCGCCGAACGCCTTCTCATGGCAATGGCCGTGCAGATGCACTTTTTTCCACGTCACCGGCCCGAGCTCGAGGCGATGGCTCTCGGCTGTGACGACCTCGGCGAGCAGCACCGCCCGTGCGTCGAGCTCGAGGCGCTCGGCCGCGGGCAGCAGCGCCAACAGCTCATCCTTGAAGGTGAAGAGACAGGAGGGCTCGAGCCCGACCACGGGCAAGCCCGCGTCCAGATGGGGCCGCAGATGCGCAATCGTGCGCCGAAGCTCCGCCCGTGCTTCGTCGACCATGCCAGCCCAAAGATAGGTGCGGCCGCAGCAGAGCGGGCGCTCGCCTCGAGGTGTCGGATCGATCACCCGATAGCCCATGGCCTCGAGCACTGCCCGCGCAGCTTCGGCATTCTCGGGCTCGAACCAGGTGGTGAAGGTGTCAGCGAAGAGAACCACGCCCGGTCCGCCGGCGTCCGCTGCCCTCTTCGCTGCCCGGCGACGCCGGAACCGCGGCAGGCTGCGCTCGGCGGCGATGCCGAAAAGGCTCTGGCCGAGCTTGCGCAACAGGGGCGAACGCTCGCGGAGCGCCAGTGCCGGCGCCGCCCACGCCAAGCCGGGGGCGAGCTTCGGCAGCTCGGCGATCAGCCGGTCGCGCCACGACACACCCGTCGCTTGCCGCCAGCGTGCCGCGAGCTCGAGCTTCATCCGCGCCATGTCGACGCCGGTCGGGCATTCGCGCTTGCAGGCCTTGCAGCCGACGCAGAGTGCCATGGCGTCGCGCATCTCCGGCCCGTCGAGGGCATCCGGGCCGAGCTGGCCGGAGAGGGCGAGGCGCAGCGCGTTGGCCCGGCCACGGGTGACGTGGGCCTCGTCGCAGGTCGCCCGATAGCTCGGGCACATCACGCCGCCGGCCAGTGACCGGCAGGCGCCGTTGTTGTTGCACATCTCGACCGCCGGCAGGAGGCCACCCCAGGCCGACCAGTCGAGCTCGGTGCGGATCGGCACCGGCCGCTCGGTATAGCCAGGCTGGAAGCGAAAGAGGCTGCGATCCGACATGGCAGGCGCACGGACGATCTTGGCGGGGGCGTTGTTGAAGACGCCAGCCGGATCGAAGGCGTCCTTCACCTGCTCGAAGGCGCCGACCAGCCGCTCGCCGAAGATCCGCGGGTGCCATTCCGAGCGGACGAGGCCGTCGCCGTGCTCGCCCGAATGGCTGCCGCGAAAGCGCCGGACCAGCTCCAGCGTCTCCTCGGCGATCGCCCGCATCGTGCGCACCCCCGCCTCGTCCTTGAGGTTCAAGACCGGCCGGACATGCAGGCAGCCGACCGCGGCATGCGCGTACCAGGTGCCGCGGGTGCCATGGCGGGCGAAGATCTCGGTGAGTGCCGCCGTGTACGCGGCCAGATGCGCCAGCGGCACCGCACAGTCCTCGACAAAGGAGACGGGCTTGGCGTCGCCCTTCATCGACATCACGATGTTGAGCCCGGCCGTGCGCAAGGCGGTGATCCGCGCCTGCAGCGCCGGCTCGACGGCATCCACCACCGCCCCCGCGTGACCGAACCCGGCGAGGCAGTCGTGCAGGGCAGCCAGTGCCTGGCTTTGGTGCGCCGCGTCGTCACCGGCGAATTCGGTGATCAGCAGCGCCTCGGCGTCGCCGGCGCGGATCTCGTCCAGCGTCGACCGAAAGGCAGGGATGTCACGCGCGAGCTCGAGGATCGAGCGATCGACCAGCTCCACGCAGGTGGGGCCGAGTGCGACGATGGCCGGCGTCGCCCGCATCGCCTGATCGAGCGTGGCGAAGCGGCAGATGCCCATGACCTTGTGCTGCGGCAATGGATGCAGCTCGAGCTTGATCCGCGTGAAATAGGCCAGCGTGCCCTCCGAGCCCACCAGGACCGAGGCCGCATTGCGGTGCCGTGCCAGGCCCGGCACGGGATCCTCGAGCAGGTCCGGCAGGTTGTAGCCGCCGACCTGACGGCTGGTGCGGGGCCAATAGGCGTCGATGGCATCGCGCGCCCCTTCGGCGATTTCGCGGAGCCGCGCCTCGAGAGCCACTTGGGCATTCGAGGGCCGCGGCAGATCCGTGCCCCGGCCGAAGACCATGGTCTCGCCGTCCGCCGTCACCGCCTCGATCGCCAGCACGTTGTCCACCGACACACCGTAGCGGAGCGAGCGCGAGCCGCAGGAGTTGTTGGCCGTCATCCCGCCCAGCGTCGCCCGCGAGGCGGTCGAAACGTCGACCGGATAGAAGAGCCCGTGCGGCTTCAGGGCGCGATTGAGCTCATCGAGCACGAGCCCGGGCTCCACCCAGATCGTGCGGGCCTCGAGATCGAGACCGGTCGTTTCGCTCAGCCAGCGCGCGTTGTCGACCACCACCGAACGGCCCACCGTCTGCCCGGCCTGCGAGGTGCCGCCACCCCGGGGGATCAGCGACACACCCGCCTCGCGGGCAATGGCGATCGCGGCCTCGATATCGGCCTTGTGCCGCGGCCGGATCACGCCCAAAGGCTCGATCTGGTAGAGCGAGGCGTCGGTGGCGTGGCGGCCGCGATCGAAGGGTCCGAACAGCACCTCGCCCTCGATCGCCCCTGCCAGCTTCGCCGCCAGCGCCGGATCGCCCGGCTGCCGCGTCCCGCGCAGGGTGTGGGAAGGACGGAGGCTGAGGGTGGGCAAGACGGGCTCCGGCGGCAGCAGACGGGCGCTCCCGGCATGCGCCATCCCACCCTGCCGGTCAACGATCTGCGCCGCGAGCGGCAGCTTGACATGTCTCGACCCGTGCCGATGCTCGCGCGATCTCCATGAGCGAAAGCAGCAGCCCCATGACCAGCGGACGGACGCCCGGACGGCACTTCCTCCAGATCCCGGGACCGACCAACGTGCCCGATCCGGTCCTCAGAGCGATCGACCGGCCGACCATCGACCACCGCGGCCCCGAGTTCCAACGCCTCGCCCGCCGCGTGCTCGAGGGTCTGCAGCCGATCTTCGGCACCGCTGGCCCGATCGTCATCTATCCGGCTTCCGGCACCGGCGCCTGGGAGGCGGCCCTGGTCAATACGCTCTCGCCGGGCGACGCGGTGCTGATGGTCGAGCAGGGCCACTTCGCCGGGCTCTGGCGGGATCTCGCGCTCAGGCTGGAGCTCGAGGTCGAGCTCATCCCGAGCGACTGGCGGGTCGGTGTCGATGCCGGGGTGATCGAGAGCCGCCTCGCCGAGGACCGCGCCCAGCGCCTCAAGGCCGTCTGCGTCGTCCACAACGAGACCTCGACCGGCGTGACCTCGGACATCCAGGCGGTGCGCCGGGCGATCGACGCCGCGGGTCATCCAGCACTGCTGATGGTCGACACCATCTCGTCCTTGGGCTCGATGCCCTACGCCCACGACGCCTGGGGGGTCGACGTCACGGTGGCCGGCTCGCAGAAAGGGCTGATGCTACCGCCGGGGCTGTCGTTCAACGCGATCAGCGAGAAGGCGCGCATGGCCAACGCCTCGGCCCGCTGCCCGCGCAGCTATTGGGACTGGGCGCCCATGCTCGATGCCAATGCCCGGGGCTTTTTCCCCTACACTCCGTCGACCAACCTGCTCTTTGGCCTCGACGCGGCGCTCGAGCTCTTGATGGCGGAAGGGCTCGATACCGTCTTCGCCCGCCACGCCCGCCACGCGGCGGCGACCCGGGCCGCAGTCGAGGCCTGGGGGCTCGAGCTCTTCGCCCGTGATCCCGGGGAGCGCTCGGCCAGCCTCACCGCCGTGCTGCTGCCCGAAGGGTCGGACGCGGATGCGGTCCGCGCCGCGGCTCTCGATCGCTTCGATCTCTCGCTCGGCGCCGGTCTCTCGCGGCTGGCCGGCAAGGTCTTTCGCATCGGCCATCTCGGCGACTTCAACGACCTCACACTTCTGGGCACGCTCGCCGGCTGCGAGATGGCGCTCGAGATCACCGGTCCGAGGCCCGAGGCCAGCGGTGTCGTCGCCGCCATGTACCTGCTCAGCCAGCCGCTGCCTACCGATCCTGGCTGAACCAATCGGCCGATTGATGCATTGACCTCACACCCCGGCCAGTCGAGTTGAGAGCATCCTCGGCCCCGACCTCGTCATGGAGCCCCGATCGATGTCAGCCCTCGTGATCGACCCGCCCGCCGCGACCCTGATCCCCGTTGCCGGATCGGACCGCCTCTTTCCGGTGCGTCGGGTCTACTGCATCGGCCGGAACTACGCGGCGCACGCCATCGAGATGGGCCACGACCCCGACCGCGAGCCGCCCTTCTTCTTTCAGAAGAACCCGGACAATCTCGATTTTTCCGGCAGGTTCCCCTATCCGCCGCGCTCGAGCGACGTGCATCACGAGATCGAGATGGTCGTGGCGCTAGCTAGCGGCGGGACGACCATCCCGGTCGACCGGGCCCTCGACTGCGTCTTCGCCTATGGCGTGGGGCTCGACATGACCCGCCGGGATCTGCAGGGCATCGCCAAGGACATGGGTCGGCCCTGGGAGATCGGCAAAGCGTTCGAGCATTCCGCACCCATGGGACCGCTGCGGCCAGCTGCCGAGATCGGCCATCCGGCCGACGGCGGAGTCCTGCTGGAGGTCAACGGCCAAGTGCGCCAAGAGGGCGACCTCAACCAGATGATCTGGAAGGTGCCAGAGATGATCAGCTATCTCTCGGAGTACTTCACGCTCGCGGCCGGCGATGTGATCATGACCGGGACCCCGTCGGGCGTCGCCGCCGTGGTCAGGGGCGACGTCATGCACGCCACGATCGAAGGCGTGGGGGAGCTCACCGTCGAGGTCGTCTGACCCCGGCGGTCATGCTCTCACGCTCACTTCGGGGACGGCAGCACCGGGTCGCGCACCGAGCGGAGGTGGTCGCGCATCCGGTCGGCCGCCGCCGCCGGGTCGTGCGCCTCGATCGCCGCCACGATGGCGTCGTGCTGGTCGAAGCTCTCGTGCAGCACCGGCGGCCGCCCGGTGGTCCGCTCCTGACCCCAGACGATCGACCGGCGCACGACATTCAGCGTGTCGAAGAGAAAGATCAGCAGCTTGTTCTTGGTCGCCGTGGCGATCGCCTGGTGCAGCTTGTTGTCCCAGGCCTCGTAGCTGCGCCAGTCGACCGCGGCGCGCGCCCGCTCGCTGCAGTTGCGGATCGATTCGAAGTCCGCCTTGAGGCCGTGGAGGGCTGCGAGACGCGCGAGCTCGGGCTCGATCGCGAGCCGCGCCTCGAGCACCTGCGTGGGGCTTGCGAGCTGACCGAGAAACGTCACGTCCTCGGGGTTGTGTCGGTCTTCGTCGCCATCGGCGAGGGTTATTTTGCCGATGAAGGGCGTGCGGTCACCGTCGAATCGCTCAACGGCTCGGGCGCGGCCCTTCAGGCACTTTCGGCTGGATAGGCGCATTGCGGCCGCCCGGGTCCGGGCCCGGTCCTTGCCGCGCGTTCGCGCGGGGTCGACGCCGTCTTCATCCATAACGTGGCCGCCCGATCCAACTTCGGCATTGTAGTCGAGGAGGGTTCGACAACCAGACGATCGAGGACCTGCGTGGCCCGGTGGTCGGCACCGGCACGGCCGATGGTGCCGAGCTCGGCTTCGCCCGTAACGTGCTCCTCGGCTCCGGCATTACCGAGGGGGAGGATTATACCTTCCTCACCGTGGGCGACGCCGGCCCGGCCACCGCGACCTTCGCCCGGGGCGACATCTCGGCCTATGCTGCGTCGACCGCCGATGCGGCGATCCTCAACCAGCGCGGCGTCGCCGTGCGTGACATCTGCCTGGCGCAAGGGCTCGACCGGCACGCCAACCTGCGCCGCCAGCTCGACGAGATTGTGGCGGAGCTCGGCGTCGCACCACTGGCTCGAGCCCCGTCGCAGCCGGCCGTCGGTGCATGCAGACGTTGCCATAATGCGCTAGACCTCGCCCCCGTCTTCGTCCGGCCGCGCAAGAGGGAAGGAAAGCGCTTGTCCGAACAGCCGTCCGGCAACCCAGACCGGGCCTGGTCCCGACGGCATCTCGCCGCCGTCCTGGCGCTGGTCGTCGCCGGCAACGCCGCCGGAGCGATGATTGTCGAGATTACCGCCGGCCGCCTGCTCGCCCCCTATTTCGGCATGTCGCTCGAGACCTGGACGACGGTCATCGGCGTCGTGCTGACCGGTCTCGCCCTCGGCCACTGGGCCGGCGGCCGGCTCGCGGATGCCTGGCCCGGCCGCCGCGCCGAGGCCCTCGGGCTCGCCTGCCTCGCCGGTGCGGTGACGACCATCCTCGTCCTCCCGATTCTGGATAGTGTCGCTGGCTCGCTCAGCGCCGCCGACGTGGCCGTGCCCACCGCCATCGTCGTCACCGGCTTCGCCGCCTTCCTGATCCCGAGCCTGACGGCCGGCCTCGTCCAGCCCATCGCCACCACCTTCGCCCTCGAGGTGCTGGGCAGCCGCGCCGGCAGGGTCGTCGGCGGGATGCTGGCGACCGGTGTCGTGGGGGCGATCCTCGGCACCTTCCTCGCCGGCTTCGTCCTCGTCGCCTATCTGGGCTCGGCCGGCTCGATCTGGCTCGTGGCGGGCCTCAACGCCGTCCTCGCAGCCTTCTTCGTGCCCTCGTTTCGCCAGCGGGTCGTGGCCTGGGGTCTCGTCGCGATCGCTGCCTTCTTCACGCTTTCCGGATGGTCACTACCCAGCTTTGCGACACCCTGTGCCTACGAGAGCCGCTACTACTGCATCGGCGTCTTCTCGGGCGAGGAGCGCAACCTGCCGGGTGCCCGCCTGCTTCGCCTCGACGCGCTGACCCAGAGCGTCAATCACGAGGACCCCGCCTATCTCGCGTTCTCGCATCTGCAATGGATGGACGAACTGGTGCGCCAGCGCTTCGCGGGCGTGCCCTTCACCGCCTTCTTCATCGGTGGCGGTGGCTATACCCTGCCACGCACCTGGCTCGCCCGCGATCCGACCACCGCCATCACCGTGGCCGAACTCGATCCCCTGGTGACGGCAATCGCCCGGGACCGGCTCTGGTTCGAGCCGGGACCGGCGACCGAGATCCTCGACTTGGATGCCAGGCTAGCTCTCGCCCGCATAGCCGACGACCGCCGCTTCGACGTCATCGTCGGCGACGCCTTTCGCGACGTGGCCCTCCCGGCCCATCTGATCACCGACGAGTTCCACGCGCTCGTGTCCCGTAGGCTCACGGCGGAAGGCTTCTACGTCATCAACATCATCGACGCGGTGCAGCCGCGGCGCCTCGTTGCCAGCGCCGTCGAGACGCTGCGTCACCGGTTTACCGTCGTCGAGGTGTGGTATGACGCTGCCGCCTACCAGACGTCGGACAGCATCAATTTCATCGTCTACGCCGCGGCCAGGCCGTCCGGCCTCGAGAGCCCCCTCGAGGCGTCCAGCGCCCCCGCCACCACCTGGGCCAGGCTCGCCGAGCCGACGACGGCGAGCAGCCCTGGCACCGTCTTCCTCACCGACGACCTGGCACCGGTCGAGCGACTCCTGGGTCGATGATGCCCGCGAGGCGGCCGTGGCCGAGCCACTCGTCGTCACTCTCGATGCAGCCGGGCGCACCGGCCCGCTTCTCCGCCGGCACCGGATGGACACGCTCCGGAAAGCTCAGCTCTATTCGCCTCGGGCCTTCCAGGTCGTGATCTGGTGGCGGTAGTAGCCGAGCCGCAGCGGCCCTTCCGGCCGGTAGGCCTCGACGGTCGCGGCCAGCACAGCTTCGACGCTCGCGATGAAGTCGGCCTCGTCGCCCCAGCCTTCGATCAGTAGCGCATGGGTCGGGATCTCGTTGGCGTCGCCGCGGGCGCGTTGCTCGGCATTGACGTAGCCACTGGCCTCGAGGTCGGCCGCGATCACGTGGACCGCGGCAATGCCGTCTGTGGCCGCCAACGCCGGGATCAGCGTCTCGCGCAAAGCCGTGAGATGAGCGGCGATCCGGCCCGGTGGCAGATCATGGCGGATCGTCGCCAGCGTGCCGCCATCGGCGCCGATTGTGGCGGCACTCGTGGTGCTGGCTTCGACAGTGCAAAGCGACCGTGCCACTTTCCGGAAATTGGCGACCGTGCGCAGCGTCCAGGGCGTCGGGTCGTCGAGTCGCGCCTTGTAGTCGGCGCCTTTGACCACGCCGGCATCCCGGGTTTCGTAGAGATTGAAGAACTCGCGATCGGCGTCGATGGCGACCCAGCGGCGGCCGCGGATGAAGCCTGGGATCGCCACCCGCTCCGGCATGTGCTCCTGGCCGTGCCAGGCGTAGAAGTCGCTCCGGCCTTCCGATGCGATGTCGTGCCAGATGGCGACGGCACCTTGCCCACGCACTGTCATAAACGGCTGAGCTCCTGTCGTGCGCACAAGGCCTCGATCGTGAGCCGCTCCGCTTCGCTCACGCCGAGCTGCGGCTCGCGGCAGGCAGCACTCGGGAAATGCCCCTGCCAGCGCAGCACCTCCTTCATTCGCGGGCGGAAATCGCGGATCGGCGGGCGCCAGCAATAGCGGGCGATCGGTCCGAGCTGCTGCCAGATGGCGCGACCGGTTGCGAGATCACCCGTGGCAACGGCCCGCTCCATCGCGACCAGCTCGGCGGTGGCGGTGCCGGCGAAGCCGATCAAGGCACCGCTGCAGCCCATGACCATCGCCTCGAAGATGAAGGTGTCGCTGCCGGTGAGCACGCCGATCGGCTGGTCGAGGGCGGCAGCGGCCTCGATGGTCGACTGGGTCTGTGCGACGTCGAACGACGCTTCCTTGATCGCGACGAGCTCCGGGATCTCGGCCATGCGGGCGAGGATCTCGGGCGTGTAGTCCGGCCCCCAGCCCTTGGGGAACTGAAAGCAGATGACCGCACGCCCGGCGGCGTCCGCTATGGCCTTGTGGAAGCGGTAGAGCATCTCAGCCGGGACCGGTGCCCCGGCAAAAGTGGGCAGGGGCGGAAAGACGGCAAACCCTTCGGCTCCCTCCCGAGCGAGGCGCTCGGCCTTGCGTGCCGCAGCCCGGGTTGAGCCCGCCACCAGGCCCGACAGGAAGGGCACACGGCCGGCGATCGTCCTCCGGCAGAGGCGGACGACCTCGATCTCCTGCTCGGGCTCGAGGGCGATCACCTCGGACGCGTCCATGTTCATGGCGATCGCCGCGGGCTTCTGGCGGGTGAGCCAGTCCATGTAGCGCTCGAGGCTCGACCAGTCGATCTCGCCATCCTCGTGCATCGGCAGGAAGGGCGCGGCGATCACGCCAGTGAAGGGGCGTGGCAGCATCATTGAATCCTCAATAGCGGATGACACCGCGGCGCATGAAGGTCTCGGTGATCGCATCGCAATAGCCGGCGAAGGCCTGGCTCGTGACGACCGCCTTGTCGCGCGGCCGCGGCAGGTCGATCTCGATGATCCGGTCGATCCGGCCGGGGCGCGGCGTCATGACGACCACCCGGTCGGCAAGAGACACGGCCTCGGCGATGCCGTGGGTGATGAAGAGTGTCGTGTGCCGGCGCTCGAGCCAGAGCTTCTCGAGGTCGATGCGCATCTGCTCGCGGGTCAAGGCATCGAGCGCACCGAACGGCTCATCCATCATCAAGAGTGGCGGGTCGTGGATGAACGAGCGGACGATCGCTGCCCGCTGGCGCATCCCGCCCGAGAGCTCGCGCGGCATCCGGTCGGTAAACTCGCCGAGGCCGACCTTGGTCAGCAGGTCCTGGGCCGTTGCGACATAGCGCTTGCGGTCGAGGCCCCTGAGCTCGATCTGGATCAGCACGTTGTCCAGCACGTTGCGCCAGTCGAGCAGGACGGGGCTCTGAAAGACGATGCCGAGCTCGGTGTGCGGGCTGGTCACCTCCTTGCCGTCGATCGCGACCCGGCCGCTGCTGCGCGCCAGCAGCCCTGCCACGATCTTGAGCAAGGTCGACTTGCCGCAGCCCGAGGGGCCGACGATGGCAACGAACTCGCCGGCCTCGATCTCGAGGTCGACCTCGTCCAGGGCATGGGTCACCTGGTTCCCGCGGCGGAAGATCTGGCTCACGCCTTGAATGCTGATGGGCCAACCGGCCCCGCTGCCGGCCTTGACCGTCGCTGCCGGACCGCTCGCAGCGGCGGGTCGCGCACCCGCCGCTGCTGCCGCGGTCGTTGCCGCCATTAGTCCGGGATGAACGCGTTGGTGTGGAAGGCGGTCCAGTCGAGCTCGGTCTCGAGCCCGCGATACTCCTTCAAGAGATTGATCGTGCGCGTCCAGTCCTCTTCCGCACCATAGCCGATGCGGTCGGGCGAGGCGGGCGAGCGCAAGAGCTCGATGTCGACCATCAGCTGATCGAGGGTCGACTGGGCATTGAGATCGGGCTTCTCCCGGAGCCCCGCCTCGACCGCGGCCTCGGGATTCTCGATCGCCGCCTGCCAGGAGCGTACCGAGGCGCGGACGAAGCGCTCGACGAGATCGGGATTGCTCTCGATCAGGTCGGTGGATGTGAGGATCGTCATGCCGACGATGTTCGCCCCGTGCTCGGAATAGCGCAGGGCCGCCGGTTCCTGGCCCTGGTACTTGATCAGGAAATACTGGTCGTCGGCACCACCGAGCAGCGCATCGGCGCGCTTCTCGAGCACCGTCACGACCTTGGCGGCCGGATCGACCTGGACGAAGGTAATGGTCGAGATGTCGACATCATTGGCCTTGGCCACGGCTTCGAGGAGCTGGGCCAGCGGATCGCCCGGCGAGACCGCGAGCGACTTGCCTTCGAGATCCTTGGGCTCGCGAATGCCGGCCTCGGCGAGCGAGATGACCGAGAAGCCCGTCGAGTTGAGCAGCGACATGATGGATTTGATCTCCGCACCTTGTGCCGCGAGGCCGATCAGGCTCGAGCTGTCGGCCATGCCGAAGGTGTCGGAGCCGGCGGCCACCACCTGGGTCGTGTTGCCGGAGCCGCGGCCCTCGTTGATGGTGAGGTCGATGCCCTCCTCGCTGAAGAAGCCCTCGTCACGGCCGTAATAGAAGGGCACGTGCAGGCCGCCCAGATACCAGTTGAGCCGGAGCGAGACGGCGTCGTTGGCCTCGGCCTGCCAGGCGGTCGCGGCGATGAGCGTGGCGGTCGCCGCCGCCAGCACGGTCTTGATCGTCATTGTTCTGCCTCCCCGTTGTGGTGGTGTCGCGTTTTCAGACCCCGGTGACCCCTGCCGGCCGTTGCGAGACGTGCCACGGGATGACCAGTCGTTCGAGCAGCTCGACCAGGTAGTAGACGGCGAGCCCGATCAGGCTGAGCACGATGATGATGGCAAAAACCATGGGCGTCATGAATTGCCCGTTGTATTGCAGGAGCAGGTAGCCGAGGCCACGATCGGCCGCGACGAATTCGGCGACGACCGCTGCCGTCGCAGAGAGGGCGGCGCCGACCTTGAGGCCAGTGAAGATCTCGGGCAGCGCCTGCGGCAGCTGGATCTTGAAGAACATCTTCCAGGGACCGGCACCAGTCGTTCGAGCGAAGTCGCGGATTTCGGGATCGACCGACTTGAACCCGGCGACACTGGCGACGACGATCGGAAAAAAACAGAGCAGGAAGACGATCAACAGCTTCGGGGTGTAGCCGAAGCCGAGCCAGATGATGAAAAGCGGGGCGATCGCGATCTTCGGGATGATCTGCAGGAAGACGACGACCGGGTAGATGGACTCCTCGACGAAGCGCGACTTGGCGACGGCAAGCGCCATGGGGATGCTGACGATGACGGCCAGCAGGTAGCCGCCGGCGATCTCTTGCGTCGTGACGATCGCCCCATGCAGGACGGTGTCCCAGCGCTTGAGGAACTCGATCCAGACGAGCGAGGGCGGCGGCAAGAGGTAGGGCTTGATCGCGAAAAACCAGACCGCCACCTCCCACATGACAAAGAGCAGGACAAAGACGGCGATCACGCCGGCGCGCTTCTTCAGCCAAAGCGTGAGGCGGCCACCGCCCGAGGTCTCGGGCTCCAACGCCAGTGCGCGATCAGCCGCCATGCGCCTCGTCCAGCTCCATGGTGCCGAAGTCGGCCGGCAGGTTGATCTCGATGAGCTCGAGGTCATCGGAGCGGGCGACCACATTGTGAGCGACGCCAGCCGGCTGCGACAGGCAGCCCCCCGCCTCGACCGTCACCGGCGCCGCGACGCCCGCAAAGTGAAACGTGATCCAGCCCTTGAGCACGAAGACGAAGTGCCCCTCCATGTCGTGCCAGTGCCAGCCAGTCTCCCTTGCGAACGGTGCGATGGCGCGGATGTGCTTGGCGCCGATCCGGCCGCCGCTTGCATGGGCGAGCCCCAGATCCCGATATTCGACATCGGCCCGCGGACCGTCACGGGTGAAGCTGGCATCGCCGAGCCGCGCCAGGTGGAGGGCCGTCTTGGCCGCGTCGAGCGGCAAGGGCCCGGGATAGCGCGGCGTTTCGGGATCAGGCATGCTGCAAGACTCCTCGCTCGGCAAGGGTGTCCGGCACCTGCGGCAGCGCGGGCTCGCTCGCGAATGGCGCGCGTAACGGCCAGAGACCGCTGAGCTCGCCGGCCGCCGCCTCGATCTCGGCGACGAAGCGGCGGCAGCGATCGGGCGTGAACCGGCCGACCGGTCCTGCCACACTGAGCGTCCCGACCGCCGGTGCCGCTTCGGTAGCCGAGGCACGCACCACCACGGCGACGGCGGCCGTGCCGGGCTCCCCCTCCTCGACGGCGAGGCCGTAGCCGCGGGCCCGGGTGCGGGCGAGCTCCTCGCGAAACCGCTCGGGATCGCGGATGACATCGGGTCCGAAATGCTCTGGGGTGCGGAACGCGGTAGCCGCGACGATGCGCATCGCCTCGGCCTCGGACAGGGTGGCGAGCCAGGCCTTGCCGGTCGCGGTCGCATGCAGCACCACCTGCGTGCCGGCATCGGGATCGTAGCGCAGACCATGCCGGGCACCTTGGGCCTTGCCGACCCAAACGAGGCCATCGCCCTCGACGACGGTGAGGCGGACGAGTTCGCCGGTGGCCCGCGCCAGGCGGTCGAGGATCGGCTGGCTGACGTCACCGAGGCCGGTGCCAGCAAGATGACGGGCACCGAGGAGGGTGAGCTTGAGCGTCAGCGCATAGTGCCCGGTGGCCCTGTCCTGTCGGGTGTAGCCCTCCTCGGTCAGCAGCGACAACAGGCGATGGGCGACGCTCTTGGGCAGGTCGAGCCGCTGGCCCAGTTCGCCGAGCGGCAGGCCTTCGGGACACTCGGCGAGCAGCTCGAGGATGGCGAGGCTGCGACGGGTGGCGGACTGGCGCATCGACCCTCGACTAAAAACGGAACACAATTCCGCTTATTCTGCCAAGGCCATGGTTGTCAATCAGCCACTCGAGCGGAATCCTCGACCGGGCAGCCGGACATCAGTCGCCGGCGCGCGCCTCGGCCGCGGCCTGGTACCAGTAGGCCGCGCGCTCGCTGTCGCGATCGACCGCCCCGCCCATGGTGTAGAGATCGCCGAGGGCCACCCCGGCGTCGGGCGAGCCGGCGGCCGCGGCGCGCTGCAAGAGCTCGACCGCCCGTTCGGGATTGCGCGGCACACCCTGGCCGTCGAGATGCAGAATGCCAAGACGATAGAGCGCCCGGGCATCCCCGCCCTCGGCCGCCGCTTGATACCAGGTCACCGCACTACCGCGCGCAGCCTCCGCCTCCGCCCCGCGGCTGGCCATGGCCCGCATCATCTCCGCGTCGGCGAGCCAGCGCTGTGCCGGCGCCAGACCGGCCGCCGCCGCGATGACATAGTACTCGCGGGCCCGATCCGGATCGCGTGGCACGTCGCGGCCCCGCGAATGGCGTTCTGCCATCGCGAACGCGGCCCAGGGATCACCCCCTTGCGCCGCCGCGCGGTGCCAGGCGACAGCGGTTTCTGGATCGGCCCGCACCCCCTGGCCGCGATCATAGAGGTCGCCCAGCAGCTTCTGCGCCTGCGGCAGCCCGGCCTCGGCGAGTGGCTCGAGCGCCCGGGCGGCAGCCGCCGGATCGGCGATGCCGGCCGGGCCATCCATCCTGAGCTTGGCAAGCTCTATCATGGCCCACTCGTCACCGTCCGCAGCTGCAGCTTCGTACCAGCGCACGGCGCTCTCGGGGGCAAAGTGGTCGCTCGCCGAATCGGCATAGAGGTCACCGAGGCGGCGCTTCGCTTCGGCAATGTCGGCCGCGGCGGCCTGCTCGAGCCAGACAATTGCCAGATCCGGATCCCGCGATCCCCGGGTCGGCGTCCGCGCGTCCCCCTGGTAGTGGCGACCCAAGGCAAGTGCCGCCCAGGGATCACCCTCGGCAGCGGCACTTTGGTACAGCTCCAGAGCCCGAGCCGGATCGGGGGCCCCGTCCTCGTCCGATTCCAGCAGCCGCGCGAGCTCTGTAGCTGCACCCGGCACGCCGGCGGCGACCGCCTCCTCGAGCAATGCGCGCCGCCTCGGCTCGAGGTTCGCGGATGTGGTGCCGGGTGATGGCAACCGCGCAAGGCGGAAGGCCGCTATGGGTTCGCCGGAAGCCATCGCCCGCTCGTACCAGGCGGCTGCCGCCGCCGGATCGGCGGCCGGGTTCGCGGGATCGGCCAAGAGATCGCCTAGAGCCAACTGAGCCTGCGGGATGCCAGCATTGGCAGCGGAGCGGTAGAGGATGGTCATGGTCTCGGTGCGGCTGCGATCGGCCGGCAGAACGCCCGCCGTGTCCGCGGCATAGAGCTGTGCCAGCTCGTAGGCGGCCCAAGGCTCACCGGCATCTGCCGCGGCCCGATACCAGCGCCCCGCCGCCACGATGTCGGGGGGACCACCTCGACCGTCGCGCAGCATGCCGGCCAGCGCCTGCTGGGCCGGGGCGATTTGTGCAGCCGCCGCCCTAGCGTAGAGGCTGCGGGCACGAGCCGGATCGGCAGCCACGCCAGCGCCCGTTTCGAGCAGGCGGGCGAGTTCGAAAGCGGCCCAGGGATCACCGCCGGCCGCCGCGACCTCATACCACCGGACGGCGAGGTCGCGATCCTGGGGGCCACCGATCCCGTCACGGAACTGGTCGGCAAGCGCTTTTTGCGCGGCCGCGACGCCGGCTTCGGCAGCCGCGGTATAGAGGCTGCGAGCGCGCGCCGGATCGGCCGCGGGTGGCGCCTCGAGCAGGCGGGCGAGCTCGAAGGCGGCATTGGGGTCACCCTCGCCAGCGGCGTCCTCCAAGAGTCTCCGGCCCGCCTCGGCGTCGCGGCCGGCACCACCGAGCTCAAGCGTAGGATCGAGATAGAGCCGTGCCAGGCGCGGCCGGACCGTCGTGTTGCCGGCGGCGAGCGCTGTCTCCAGGTAGCCTGTGGCCAACACGGGGTCGGTCGGGACGAGATCACCCGCGAGATAGAGGTCGCCCAGAACCTGACCGGCATCGGCGGGGCGCAGGTCGAGCGCCACCTCCAGTTCGGCCAGAAGCGTGGTTGTGTCGATCGGCGGGGGATCGGGCAGGCGGGCGAGCCGAATGAGGCCCAGCACGGCGTCGATATCGCCCTCGGCTGCCGCAGTGGTGTAGAGGTCAGCGGCGCGGGCCGGATCGACCGGCACACCCTGGCCGAGCTCGTAGAGCCGGCCCAAGGCCTTCGCCGCCAGGCCGATGCCGCCTTCCGCCGCTTTGGCGTAATGCTTGGCCGCGCGCTCGGGGTCGGCCGGGGCGAGCCGGCCGGAGGCGTAGATTTCGGCGAGGCGATAGCTCGCCCAGGCATCGCCGGCCGCGGCCGCCTCGGTATAGAGGGCGAGGGCCCGGTTCGGATCCGCGGGAACGACCTCGGCCGTAGCCGGGTCGAATGGCAGGAGGAGGTCGGCGAGCGGTAGTTTCGCCTGGACGATGCCCTCGGCGACAGCCGCCTCGAACGCTGCCGCAGCACCGGCGGGGTCGAGCTCGCCGCCTTCGCGATCGGCGGCCAGCAGCAATTGGCCGAGGGCGAATTGGCCCCAGGGATCGCCGGCCGCGGCGGCTTTCTCGTACCAGCGCCTAGCGGCTTCGGGATCGGCGGCGACGCCGATGCCCCGGACGTAGAACGTGCCCATCGCGGTCATCGCCGGTGCCACGCCTTCGTCGGCGGCCTGCTCGGTGAGACGCAAGGCGCGTGCCGGGTCCGGTTGGACCCCCCTGCCCTCGGCCAAGAGTTGGCCGAGGTCGTAGGCGGCCCATTCGACACCGCGCTCCAGCGCTTCCTCGTAATAGGCCGCGGCTTCGACCGGCCGGTCGCGCTGGCGTTCCACACGGGCGAGCTCGTAGTAGGCCCAGCCCTGTTGCCAGCCCTCGCCGAGGCGGAGCACCCGCCGGAGTTCGCGCTCGGCCTCGTCGAGCTCCGCCGGCGTGGCATCTGCGCCGGTGTCGAGGCGTGCCAGGGCCAGGGCCGCGCGCATGTCGCCGCGCCTGGCGAGCGGCTGCCAAATCTCGGCGGCGCGCATCTCGTCGCCCCGTTCGAGCGCCCGCTCGCCGCTCTCGTAGTTGCAGGCGGCGAGCAGGGTCAGGCCGGCGAGCCAGGCGATGCGTCGGGTATGTGAAGATGGGCTGCGGGTCATGGTCGAGCTCGCTCGGCTGGTACGACGGGATCGGGGCGCGCGGCCGGCCCCAGCAGGGCGAGGGCCATGAGCGGGAACATCAGATCGGCGCCGCCGCGCATCGTGAGGTGGGGATCGAACAGCATCAGGACGGTCACTATGGTAAGACCGGTGGTCGCCGCGAGTGCGGCGATGCCGACGGCATCCTGGCGTGTTCGGCAGACCCGGCCGAACTCGGTGATCCCGACCCAGGCAAAAGCGAGGAAAGCCACGAGGAACGGCACGCCGCCGATCCACAACAGCCAAACATAGCCGCTTTCGATATAGACGTACTCGCGCCACCATTCGGGTGCGGCGACCCGAGGTGCGGGGCGGACGCCGAGAAACCAGTTGTCGCCCGAGGCGAGCTCCGGAAGAATGAAGCGTTCCATATTGTCGATGCGACCTTCCCAGCTCTGCGGCAGACCGGAATCCCGCTCAAACCCGCTCAGCCGTTGTTCGAGAACCGGCCAGAGCAGTGCTGCACCGAGGGCCAGGGCCGGCAGTGCCCAGAGCATGACCTGGCGCAGCCGGCCGATCAGCCAACCGGTGATGGTGATCGCGATGGCGACGCCGATGATACCGGAGAACTGGCCGGCGGCGAGCACGCCGAACAAGCAGACCACTCCCATACAGAGCAGCACGCCACGCGGCCGGCCGTAGACGATCATCCATCCGGAGACGATGCTCGCGGTGTGGATCATGAGGTTGGCGACACCGAATGAGCTCGCCACGGTCGAGGTGCCGCGGGAGGTGACCGGAGCGCCTTGCCCGCCGGAGAACGGCGAGTCGTAGTACCGCGCGAGGAACTCCGGCACGCCGAACAGGCCGTTAACCTGCAAGAGCGCAACGAGGGCCACCGGCACGGCCGCGGCGAGGGCCAACACGAGGCAGACGCGCACCTGCGCCGTGGTGGTGATGGTCAGGCGAAACAGCGTGTAGAGGAGCAGGTATTTGATCAACACGAGGCTGTAGAGCACGTCGTCCGTGGCGAGCGGCAGATCGCGGCCGAGGCGGATGCACACGGGCAGGAGCGAGCCCGTGACCACCAACAGGCCGAGGGCGAGATCGAAGCGGCCGAGTGGCGGCAGACGCCAGCGGCCGGCGAGCACGAGCGGGACGACGCGAAACGCGACGGCGCCGAGGATCAGCAGCAGCAAGGCTTCGTTGGGGCGGACGAAGGGCAGGATATCGCCGCGGGCGAGACCGACGGTCAGCGGGCTCGCGAGGAGCCAGAGATAGGGGCCGAGCTGTGGTGCTGCGTAGATCGCGAGACCGATCGGCACGGCGATGGCAACCGCCGCACCCTTCAGTTCGCCGAGGCCGGTGGCGACACCGCCGAGAGCGGCGGCGAGGCTGACGCCGACGAGGCCGAGAAGGAGCGGCCAAACCGGGCGACGCCGGTCGCTGTGACCTGAAGGCAAGGCGGTGACGCCGAGGCTCGCCATCAGCCGCGAACCTCGCCATGCGTGGCCGTACCGCCGACAGCTCCAGAAGGGCGAACGGTTCGCAGCACGAGGGCGAGCTCCCGCGAGCTCGCGAGCCATTGGATCGCGAGATAGAGCAGGGCTGCAACGGTCAAGCTGACGAGCGCCGGAACGATACCCGCCGGGCCGGGCCAGACGTCGACCATTGCGACGCCGACGCCGACGGCGACGATGGCGCAGCCGAGGTCGCGGGCGAGCGACCAGTCGACCTTCGGGCGGCCGGCTGCGAGCTGGGCACGGTAGAGGTAGAGACCGCCGACCAGCGTAGCAGCCGAGAAGACGAGACCGATGGCGCCGAGCCGCTCGGCGCCATCGGTGAGCAGTGCGATCGGCACGAGGCCGCAGCCGAGGATCGCGGTCTGCAGCGCCATCGCGCGAAAGGGCGAAGCGGCGTCGTGGCGGGCGTAGGCGGCGGAACTCGACACCACCATGACGCCTTCGCCGAGCAGGGCGAGGCCGAGCCCCGCAATGGCTATCGTAACGAGGCCGAGGCCGGCCTCGGTGCGCATGCCGCCGACGCTGATCAGCAGTGCCAGCTGGTCGGCCATGAGGAGAAAGACGAGGGCGGCCGGCAAAGCGACGAAGAAGGTCAACCGCAGCGCATCGTGAAAGAGGGCGGTAGCACTGCTACCTCCAGCGATGCGGCTCGCCATCAGCGGCAGCTGGGCCGTTGCGATCGGCCGGGCGCAAAGTGCTATCGGCAGGTTGAAGAGGTTGTAGGCGATCTGGAAGGCAACCGCACCGCCGGGGATGCCGCCGGCGACGACCAGCATCGCGACCCAGCCGAGCGAGACCAGGATGGCGTTGCCACTCGACGGCAGCGCCATGCGCAGCACCGCGCGGAGCTCCGGGGCGAACCAGCCGCCCCGCGGCCGGAGCGTCACGCCGAGACGAAAAGCCCCCCACCACTGCACGGCGGCATGGCAGGTGACGGCGAGCGTGGCACCGATGCCGATGAAGAGGACCTGGGCGTGGCTGATCTCGTCGATATCGCTACCGATGCCGAAGACCAAGGCGCTCAGGGCGAGGATCAGGCCGAAGCCGAGACTTTCGAAGGCGGGGGCAGCAGTCGCGAGCGCGAACCGGCGTTGCGCCTGCTGGACCGCGATACCGATCGAGACGACGCCGAACAGCGGGATCTGCGGCGCGATGCAGAGAATGAGGTACCAGCCGAGATCGTGCTGCGCCATGCGGATGGCCGGGTCCTCGACCGCGACGGTCAAGACCGGCAGGATCAGCGGAGCGGCGAGCACCGTCAGCAGGGCGGCGACGCCGAAGCAGGCGCAGGCAAGACCGAAGAAGCTGCAGGTCAGGCGGTGCGCCTGCTCCCGCTCGCCGGCGTCGAGCAGGCGCACCAAGTGCGGGGTCAAGATCGCCGGGACTAGCGACGCCATCAGGAGCTGGCAGACGAGGTGGGGCAGGACCAGGCTCGTCTGCACGAGATTGCCGAAGAAGGTCGGGCCGAGGACGGCGGCGAGAAGCGCGGCGCGCAAGAAACCCGCGGCCCGGCTGGCGACTGTCCAGACGAGGACGGTCCGCGAGTGGCCGGCGAGCTCGCTCACATCGGCGCGGTGTCGCGCCCCTGCCGACTCGGCCGCGGTCGCATCGGCCACCTTGCCCACCGACGTCGTCATCGAGTCCATCCACGCACCGGCGTCAGGCCGGACGACGCAGTTGGGCGAGGATAACGAGGCCGGCAAAGGCTACGGCGAGCCCGACCACGGCGGCGATGGCGGCAGCCTGGATGGGCTTCGGTCCGACCGGTTCCTCTAGCAGATAGGGGGCGCTCAGGATCCGATGGCTCGCCCCCTCGATCATCGCGATGTCGCGCAACAGGCCGAGATAGCCAACGGTGACGGCCTCGAGCACGCGCAGAATCCGCTCGCTGTCGGTGTCCTGGTACTCGATGCGCATCAGGGCGCTGCTCTCCACCATGGTGACGTCGAGATTGCCGAGAATGTCGTTGACCGGCATCGCCTCGGCCCGGGCGGCGGGCTCGACCACCGGGTAGCTGCGGACCACCACGGGCTGGGTGGCGAGGAAGCGTCCGGCAGCGTCGCCGGCGAGGTCCGGCAGGTGAAACATGATCTCGCTGCGGCCGGCACGGACTTCCTCGAGATAAGTGGCGGCTAGATAGCCGGCTGTCGCGGCGAGCAGCACCGGCAGCAAGAAGAGGAGCGCCAGCGAGAGCAGAATTCGGCCGACCCCAGCGGTGCGGCGGCCAGGGGCTGTCGCTTCGGGGACGGCTGCAGCCGGCGCCGAAGCGGCACCGTGCGGCAGCCGTCGGTCGGTCGGCTGCATGGCGCGGTTCGCGACAGGGTGCCCCTCGTCGGGAGGGCCCGGTATTGCCGCGGGCATCGCGGTGGGCTCGAGCGGCGAGGTCGCCACCGCCAGCCCACCGGCCTCGTTCGCCAGTCGGCTCGAGCGCATCGGCAGGCGGGTGCCCTTTTGGTCGATCGCGACGCGAGCCGCCACGCTCGCGTCACTGCCCTTGGGTCGGCGCAACTCCGCGCTGGTCGAGGACATCACCTGTCTCCTTCACGCTACTTGCGATCCGCCGACGATGGCCGCCCGGCGTCGGATGGTAGAACCTCGTAGAAGTGCGTGGTCAGCATTCGCGACCACTCGCGGCTCGGTCGCAGTCCGCGAAAGCGATGGTCGAGGCGAAAACGACCCGATGCCTCGAGCTTGGCGTGCTCGCGCGGGTTATAGTAGACGAAGCGCAAGCGGCGCGGGTGGCTATCGAGATCGTCGAGCAGATTGGCGATGAAGCGATCAAAAAGCTCGCCCTGAAAGGGGCTCGAGAAGAACACAATCGAGGTGCCTTCGGGGATCGGCTGAGCGAGGGCGTCGCCATTGATCAGCTCGACCGGGCTCTTGGGCCCCAACCGGCAGCTGGCAAGGTTGGCGACGGCCTGCTCATGCATGCGGGCGGACAGCTCGATGCCGACCAGTCGCTTGAAAGGGAACTGTCGCGCCACGATCAGTGGCCGGCCGTTGCCGCAGCCGACCTCATAGAGCACGTCTTCCGGCGCCGGGCCGAGGCGGCGGAAGATTCGCCAGAGCGTGGTCCAGCCGACCGGGCCGTGCTTGAATGTCGCTGGGCGGTCGAGGCCGACATGGAGCTCGTTATCCAGCAACGTGGTCTGCACACCCAAAGACTTGTCGACGGCGATCTGCAGCGACGAGCGGGCGAAGCGATAGGGCAGCCGGAGGGCCGGCCAGAACGGCAGGCGATGAATGTCTATCATGGTCGCGACGCTCCGTTCATATCACTGTGCAGTTCGCTGGCCAGCATCACGCTCTCCGCGAGCCAGGGCACGAGCGGCGGCATCCGATGGCAGGATTTCATAGAAATGCGTGCTCAGCATCCGCGACCAGTTCGCCGTCGGGCGCCAGCCGCGAATACGGTGGACGAGCCGAAAGCGCTCGTCGGCTTCCAGCTTAGGGTGCTCGATGGGGTTGGTATAGACGAACCGCAGCGGTCTCGGGTTTTGATCGAGATCGTCGAGAAGATGATCGACGAAACGATCAAAAACCGGCCCGGTGAACGAGTTGTAGAAATAGACGACCGACGTGTCGTCGGGGATCGGCTGCGCGAGAGCATCACCATGCAAGAGCTCGACTGCTGCTTTGGGCCTCAGCCGGCAGCTCGCGAGGTTTGCCTTGGCCTGTGCGTGCATGTCGGGCGAAATCTCGACGCCAACGATCTTGCCGAACGGGAACTGGCCGGCGACCACGACCGCTCGGCCGTTGCCCGAGCCGACGTCATAGAGCACGTCCGCCCGGTTCGGGGCTAGATGACGGAAGATGCGCAACAGCCTGATCCAACCGACCGGCCCATGATCGAAGTCCGGCGGTCGATCGTGACCCATGCTGAGTTCGTTGCGCAGCAGGGTCGTTCGCACGTCCAGCGCCCGGTCGACCAGGAGTTGGAGCGATACGCGCCCGGAGCGATAGACCAAGCGCACTGCCGGCCAGAACGGTAGACGATAGATCTCGATCATAGGCGAAGCTCTCGGCCAGCGTCCACGAGCGTGTCGTCGGGTAGCAGGACACTTTTTTTGAGCCAGGGGAAGAGCGGCGGCACGTTGCAGCCGCCCTTGGCGAGGGCCGCGCGCGCGGCGGGTGCGGCGGCCGGGCTTTCGGCGCGCTGGTTGCCCGTTACGCGCAGCCCCTGCCGCGAGCTCTGGTCGATCTCGTGCACGGCCGGCCGGCCGACCACGAGGTTGCAGCGAATGGTGGCGTTGGTGACCTCCTGCCGCAGCACCACGGCGTTGAAATGGATGGTTGATAAAAAAATGTTCTCTTCGACCAGCAAATTGTCGAACTCGCGAACCATCACACCCTGGCTGCCGTTGTTCGCGCAGATGTTGCGTCGAAAGATGAGGTTGGCGCCCTCGCGCCGGACCGGTGTCTCGGCGATCAGACACTGGTGGTCGACGTCGAAGCAGACATTGTCCTCGATCACCACGTCGCGGGTCGAGGGCCGGCCGGAATCGAAATTCTGGAAACAGTCGGTGTGCGGCCCTTCGCCCTTGTAGCCGCGGTCGAAGATGCGGTGGACGATGTTGTCGCGGAGCAGCAGGCGCTCACCGAAGAAGCGGATGCCGTCGGCATCGTTGGCTAAGCGCCTGATCGAGCCCGAGACGTCGTTGCCCTCGACCAGGAGGTCATACCCGATGGCGTTGATGCCGTTGCCGTCGGCACCGCTGATCGTGTTGCCGATGATCGCCGTGTCGGTGCAGTGCGGCGCCCCCAGGCTGCAGTGGATGCCGTAGCCTGCCGGGTCCGTGACCGTGTTGTCGATGATGCCGAGGCGCCGCCCCCGGAGCTCGAAGCCGGCGCGCCAGTCTTCCGCATCCGTGGCGGCGCCGGTCTGGACGGTGAAGCCGCGGACGATGACGTCATCGGCCTCGACGATGAAGCCGCCGGTCACCACGTCGGCGAGCGCATGGAGCTCGATCGGCCTGCCGGGTGCACCCGAGCGCCCGATCTCGACGACTTCGTCGCGGTGGTTCGTCGAGCGAACGCAAACCATGTCGCCGGGTCCGGCCTCGTCGACCGCAGCCTGAATACTGGCCGCTGGATCACGGCCGCGGTCCACTACCCGGGTGCACTGTCCGGGATTGGCAGCGCCAACGGGCGGCGTCCAGGAAAGCACCGGGCCGAGCTCGGCGGGCCAGGCGGCGGCGAAGGCCGGTCCAACGGACGCACCTGTCAGCCCGACGGCAACGAGCACCGCAGCGATCGGACCGCCGCGGCGCTGGCGGACCGGCCGCCGGGGCTCAGGCGAAATAGCGGTAGAGGGCATCGCCAGCCTCCCTTGTGACGGCATCGGGTACTTCGGGACGGGTCAGGAGCTCGGTCAGCCGGCCGAGGGTCCGGCCAGCCATTTGCTCATGCGGTGCGGTGGCTCGTGGCGACGGCAGCATCAGCTGCCGCATCAGCTTCTCCTCGGTCGCGAATTTGCGCTTGTAGCGAACGAGACCGGGCTGGTCGGTATCGGAAATGCCGAAGTCGAACGCACGACAGTCGCGTTCTTTGGCGTAACGGATCGCGTGCCATGCGAGGAGGTCGTTGGGCCGTAGTCGGGTATCGAATGATGCATTGAATTTGTAATAGGCGGTTCCCTGCCAGAGCATCAGCATGATCCCGGCGATCGGCTCGCCATCCACTTCGGCGATCACCACCGCGACGTCGTCGCTGCTCCCGGGCGGTACGGTGAACGTGCTCTGAATCGCGGTAAAGAGGCCGACGGGCTGGGCCAGCATCCGGTACTTGGTCTTGCGCACATGCACGTGCATGCGGTGGAACAGGTCCAGATCCGCCTCGCTGCAGCCGATCCGCACGGTCACACCGCCGCGCTCCGCCTTGCGGCAGTTCTGCCGGGCAGAGGCATCGAGCCCGGCCCAAATCGTCTCGAGCGGGCGATCCAGGTCGATACCGTGCCAGAACGCCTCACCGGTGGTCTGTAGCGTGGCATGTTGCGCAGGCAGCGGGTTGCGCAGCGTGCGCAGGCGCAGACCGCAGCCGAAGGCCGCGAGATGCTCGAGCAGCAGCGAGAGATCGATTGGACTTTCGACCAGGGGATCGCCGTAGTCGGAGAACGGGGGTGCAACGACCCGCGGGCCACGCAGATCATCGAGACGACAATGAGGAATGGCGGCCACGATCGCACCGGCGCGGCAAAGGGTGGCGATCTCAACGGTGAAGCCATAGGCGACCTCGAGCGCCCGCAGCCAGGGCGGTGAGGTGAACAAGCCAGCAAAAGCGTGCCGCTCGGCAAAGGCGGCGTAGCGCGGATCATCGGGGCGCAGCGCCATGAGCGCAGTGTCATCCGGATCGGCACCAAACAGTCCATCACGCAGTCGGATAGATGCAACGGCAGTCATGCTGCACTCGCCAAGGCAAAGGGTGGCGGTTCGACCGTGCGCCGCACCCGCACTGCAGCCGCGTGCTCGAGGTCGGCCAAGGTCAGGCTCTCGGGCGACCGGTGCAAGGCGAGGCCGCGCCCGGCGAGCCAGCGCGCGAGCTCGATCTGATGGCCATCCACAAGCTCGCCTCGAGCGGCATCGCGGGGGACGAGGATCGGCAGCTTGCCGGCATTGAGCGCTCCAAGAGCGGAGCCGCAACCGGCGTGAGCCACGACGACGTCGGCCGTGGCCATGGCACCGGCGAGCTCGCTTGCCGGCAGGAACGGGCGCGCCTCGATGCCGAGGCCGTCGGTCGGCGTGTGTCCGGTCTGCCAGAGCACCTCGGCATCCGCGCGCAGGAGTGGGACCAGATGGTCGAGCAGTCGGCGAAAGCTCTGCTCGACGCTGCCCAGGGTAACGACTGCGCGGCGCACCGGGGCGGCCTCGACGAGACCGGGGGCGACGGCGAACACATCGAAAACCGAGCCGCCATAGACCCAGCGGCCGGTCGCGGCGTGCGGGTACTGCCGATAGAGCCGGATGCCGGGCATGCCGGCGAGCAGGCGACCGGTGAGAGAGGGCGCCCCTACCCTGGCCGAGCTTTCGATGTAGTGGGCCGGAACCCCACGCAGCGCCGCATAGGGAAGAAAGGCCAAAGCGATAGCCGAGCCGGTGCTGACGACGGCCTCGATGGGCAACTCCTTGAACAGCTGCCGGCAGATCGCGGTCCCGCGGGCGACGCCCAACACGTCACGCTCGTGGATGAACGGGATGAAACGCACCGCCTGGCCGGCCAAGAGCGAGCGGCTCTGCGGCGTATCGAACGTCACCCAGAGCCGCTCGGGGCCGATGCCGGGCAGTCGTCCGGCAAGTTCCACCAGCTGTGCCAGGTGGCCGCCCGTGGTGGCGATCAGGAGTGTCGTCACCGGCGTACGCTCAGCGCGTCGCCCGCTCGAACAGAACGGCCTTCGGGGTCTTCAGGAGCACCCAAAGATCGAGCTTGAACGAGCGGTAGTTGACGTAGACGAGATCGAGCGCGAGCATCTTGCGCATGGACAAGCGATTGCGGCCGCAGACCTGCCAAACGCCGGTGATCCCGGGGCGGCAGTCGTGGCGGCGCCGCTCCTCGGGCGTGAACAGCTCGACCTCGAATGGCAAGGCGGGACGTGGACCAACCAGCGACATCTCGCCCTTCAGAACATTGAAGAGCTGGGGCAGCTCGTCGATGCTGCTCTTGCGCAGAACCTGACCGACCGGGGTGATCCGCGGATCGAGTGCGGGCTTGTAAAGACCGTTCTCGGCGACCGCCTCACCCATCAGCTCGCGGCGATTCATCTCTTCCTGCAAGCGATGGTCGGCATCGACGTACATCGTGCGGAACTTGAGCATCCAGAACGGCTGTTCGCCCCGGCCAACGCGGATCTGGCGAAACAGCACGGGCCCGCGACTGGTCAGCCCGACCGCGATGGCGGCAAGCAGAAGCACGGGTGCGATTAGAATCAGGATCGGGATGGTGAGGGTCAGGTCGAACAGGCGCTGACCGTCGATGCGGCCGCGCCCAAGGGTGGCGGCGGGCGGATGATCAACCATTGCGCAGACCGTTCACAAATGACTTGAGGCGGGGACTGGTGACCAGCTGGCGCCAGGCGAAGCGGAGGGCCGGGCGCAGAACCGGGTTGAAGGTGCGCTGCAGCGCCTCGGGCAACATCACGACGCTGCCACCGAAACGGGCCTTGAAGGCGGCAGGGTTGCGCTCGCCATGTGCTTCCCTGGTGCGGTCGCCGGCCAAGAGTGCTGCTGCCGCATCCCTTGGCAGCCCACCGAGATCGAAGTGACGAAACCCCCCGGCCTTGGCCCAGGTGATTGCCTCCCAGATGCAGGCGACATTGGGCTGCAAAGCCGGAGCCTCGCCGGTCCAGCCCGGGATCTTGTCCGTGACCCTGCCGGCATAGGCAGTCACCAACGTGCCCGCAATCGGCCGCTCCGGGGCGTCGGGCGCGGATACGAGGAAGATCTCGATGGCGCCGAGCGGCCGCAATGCTTGCCACTGCGCCTCCAGATACGCGAGGGACAGCGGTTGATAGCCTTGCCGAGCGGCGGTCGCTTCCTGCAGGGCATGGAAGGTCGAAAGGTCAGTGTCGGCGGCGCGGCGCACCCGGACGCCCAGTTTCTTCGCCTTGCGCAGATTGCGCCGCTGCGACGCGGACATCCCCGCAAAGACGCTGTCGAGGTCAGGCGTCAGATCGATCACCAGTGTCGCCGTCGGCGCTACCGCCATGGCACCAGCGTCGTAGCCGCGCTGCACGAGTCGCGCTGCGATCGCGGCACCGTCACTCGACGGCTGGACGACGAGGTGCATGATACCGAGCCGGCGCGCCGCCGCCTCGACCGAGTCCAGCACCCGGTCGATCGTGGCCGCATCGGTGCTCGTCACCAGCGGGCCGCGGGCAACGTAACCCACAGTCGCCACCGGCAAGCGCCCACCGGCCAGCGCCACCCGTCGCGCGATCACAAGTCCACCGCCGGCGATCACGCCACTGGCGTCACGGCTCACCGCAACCGCCACGGCAAATCCCGTCGCCTGCTTGCTTTGCGCCCAAGCCGCCGTCTGCACCACATCACCGCCCGGATGCGCCTCGACGAAGCGATCCCAGGCCCGCTCGGCGGGGCTCGGGACAACGCCCGCGCACGGCCACAGCAGAGCATCGCCAGCGCTGCTTCCGACCGCTGAACCGAGAGCGATGGCCGACTCGCCTGTTCTACTGCCGGTGAGCTCGGCGCTGGTCATGCAGCCCGGTCCCTGATCGCCGGGTCAGTCGTCGCAAGGATCGCCGTGACCGCATCGATCACCCGCTGCACCTCTCCGCCGGTGAGCTGCGGGAATAGCGGCAGCGACAGGAGTCGGCCCGCGGTCGCGTCGACCACCGGCACCTCTGGTGCGAGACGGGCGCGCGCCACGAGCTCGGCGCAGGCCGGCTGACGGTGGCAGGGAATGGCGTAGTGGATGCCAGTGGCGATTCCGGCGGCCGCGAGTCGCCGGCGCACCTCGTCGCGGTCGGGAACGAGGGCAATCGCAAGATGGCAGCTGCTGGTCGCCTCGTCGCGGATGGTCGGGAAGGCCAAACCCGCCGGGCCGAGCTCGGCCACGTAGCGCTGCATCACAGCAGCCCGCGCGGCGTTCCAGCGATCGAGGTGGCGGAGCTTGACGGCCAAAATCGCGGCCTGCAAGGCATCAAGGCGGTGGTTGCCGTCAAGCACATCGCAGCGCTCGGCGATGCCCAGCGGCCGACCGTGATTGGCGCGGCTGCGGATTTCCTGGGCGATCGCCGGATCGTCGGTGGTCACCGCCCCGGCATCGCCGAAAGCCCCCAGATTCTTGCCGG
The DNA here is from genome assembly GCA_036796215.1 of Geminicoccaceae bacterium. GTDB lineage: Bacteria > Pseudomonadota > Alphaproteobacteria > Geminicoccales > Geminicoccaceae > SLRI01. The sequence goes on along the minus strand of DAIRDJ010000004.1, from coordinate 15,707 downwards.
GATAAAAGCTGAAGCAACCGACACGCCCCAGGGAGCCCGCTCGCCGGCCACGCCAGGTAGCACCGTGCGCCTGCGCCGCGTCCTCGATCAGCTCGAGGCCATGGCGATCGGCGAGGGGTTGCAGCACGTCCATGTCGCAAGGCTGACCATAGAGGTGGACAGCGATGATCGCCCGGGTGCGCGGCCCAATTGCCGCTGCCGCTGCGTTCGGATCGAGCAACAGGGTCGCGGGATCGACATCGGCGAAGACCGGGACGGCTGCGACCTTCGTCACGGCCTCCACCGTCGCGATGAAGGTATTTGCCGGCACGATCACCTCGTCACCTGGGCCGATGCGCAGCGCGGCGAGTGCGAGCTCGATCGCGGCCGTGCCATCGCTGACGCCGACGCAATGGCGGGTGCCGCAATAGGCGGCCCAATCCGTCTCGAAGCGCTCCACCGCGGCGCCACCGATGAAGCCCGAGCTGTCGACCGCCCGGTGCCAGGCGTCGTCGACCTCGGCACGCAGCTCGGCGTGCGACCGGGCGAGGTCGAGAAAGGGAACGGTGTCGGTCATCAACGAGAGCCTTCCAGGCGGGCGGGGCTGAGGACGGGCAAGACGGCTAGGGGATCGAACGGATCACCGGCTTCAGGGCACCTCTTGGACTCAGGCGACTCGATACTGCTGGGCGACGACGGACGCGGGCGCCCGGTATGCCGCTCGGTCTGGTGACGGCCGCTGCCGCCGTTGCGGGATCGACGCGACCTCGACGGTCTCACCCCTGGCGACGGCGCGATCAACGGCGTCGAGGACCGCGACCACGGCAAGGCCGCTGCGGCCGTCGCTGAGCGGCTCGGCAGCGCCACGGATGCAATCGACGAAGTGGCGATTTTCGAGCATCAGCGGCTCCTCGCCGGAGATGCGGGGCGAGACGATGTCGCCGTGCCGATAGGCGAACGGACGCTCGTAGGGGACGAGCGAATCGTCACCACCAACCGGATCGCCAGCCTCCACACCACAATCGAAGATGCGCAAGCGCTCGTCGGCGACATCGTCGTAGATGGCCATCTTCTGGCTGCCGACGACCGTCACGGTCCGCACCTTCCGGGGATCGAGCCAGGAGACGTGGACATGTCCCGTCACGCCGAGGCTGTCGTAATGCAGCTTGATATAGGCGAGGTCGTTGACCTCACGGCAGGCATGCGCCGAGCCCCAGGCCGAGACCCGATCGGGAACAGCGCCGAGCAAATAGTTCATGATCGAGATGTCGTGTGGTGCGAGGTCCCAGACGACGTCGACATCAGAGCGGAAAAGACCGAGGTTGAGCCGCGCCGAATGAATGTAGTAGGGCCGACCAAGCTCGCCCCGATCCAGCCGCCGCCGCAGTTCGCGCACCGCCGGGTTGAACTCGAATGTGTGCCCCGCCATGAGAACGACGCCTGCAGCATCGGCAGCGGCAACCAGCCGCCGCGCGTCGGCCAGAGTCGCTGTCATCGGCTTCTCGATCATCACGTGCTTGCCCGCAGCGATGCCGGCCAGGGCAACATTCGCATGGCTCTGCGGGGGCGTCGCGACCACGAGCGCGTCGACCAGTGGCAATGCGCCCTCCAGGCTGGCGCAGCTTTCGACAGCCGGGAACGCGGCGGTGATGGCGGCGCGAATCGCCGGGTCGCGATCGATGACGACGACCCGGCCAACGTCGGCGAGACCGCTCAGCACGCGCACATGCTTGGCCCCCCAATAGCCGCAACCCACTACGCCCACTCGCAGCCTGCCGCCCCGTTCCGCTGCGGCGGTCGACACAGCGTTGCCGACCGTTGCCGTGCAACCAGCGTTTTCGCCCGCCGAGTTCATAGCGCTGCTACCCAAGTCCATTCGCTCCTGCCCGTCACCGTTCCCGCAGCTTGCCATCGAAAGGCGCTCAGTCGGCAAGGCCATGCCGATGGACCTACCTTGATCAACCATGAATTGTCTCTTCACAAGTAATTTTTAACTAAACCGCAGCACAAGGGCCCTTTTGGTCTTGTCGAAAACGTCTTCTTCATAACCCATGCCGCCAACAATCTTCAACAATGACACGCGTCACGGACCCCGAATCGGTTGCACCGGGATATGCCGATTTAGAATTGGCCGGTCAAGCGCAATTCTTGTTAATCATTTATTGTAAAAAATCTCGACGCTTTGACCAACAGATAGAAAAACTGTAAGCTGGTCGGTCGATGTGGTCGGCCGGCGGCGCGAGGCGGCGCGGGCGGATGGGGCATGGCAACGAAGGTGATGGCCGCACGGCCTGCTGCTGCCAAAATGCGCCAGCGACTCGACCCTGGCTGTAAGCTCTCGCGACATGTTCGGCGGGGCGCCGCAGCCGGGGTTCACGGCGCCAGCCACGGTTGACTCGCATTTTCCTCAGTTTGCCCGGCGGCATCGCGAGGACGCCTCTTTCTATAGGGATGCCCGGCCCGGCGACGGCAGCGTCAGACGCCCGGTCGGGCCGCGCTCTCGAATGGCGGGTCCCGGTCCAACAGACGCCGAACGATCATTTACCCGCGGATCACTCTCGCGCGCGGCGAAACCGGACCTGGCCGTCGAAAGGTCGATCACACGAACACTGCCAGACCTGTCGCGAGCACGGCATGCTCCATGTCTAGCTGGAGCCAAGCGAGGCCCAGGCGGCTGCGATTGAGGCCGCGGTGAGTGGCTTGCCTACCGTCGAAAATCGCGGTCAGGCTGGAAGGGCACGGCCCTCGCTTCGACCATGTCCGCACCCGGCCCGAAGCGGACGAGGCCATCTTGGCACAGCGCACGGCCGCTGGGCGCGTGGACAGTCGGGCACGATTGTCGGAGAAGGCCAGTACGCTATCGCCCGATCGCTCCAGACCCGCTAGGGTGCGCCCGGATTTCGACAGGGCTCGGGCTTGGCCGTTCTGCTGGTGCGCCGCTTGGCGACGACGCTTCTCACCTTGTGGGCCGCGACCGTGGTGGTGTTCGTGGTGCTCGAGTTGTTGCCCGGGGATCCGGCCTCGGTGATTCTCGGCACCGGGGCTCGTGCCGACACACTCGCCGCCCTGCGCGCCCAACTCGGCCTCGATCGGCCGCCCTTGGAACGCTATTTCGTCTGGGTCGGCGGGCTCGTCCGGGGCGAATTGGGGGCGAGCTACACCTATGGCGTGCCGGTGGCCCAGCTCATCGCCGAGCGCTCGGTGGTCAGCCTGCCTTTGGCCCTTCTCGCGATTGTCCTCTCGACCGCAATCGCCATCCCCGTCGGTGTCTTCGCCGCCAGCCGGCGGGGCCACTTCTCGGATACCGCCGTCATGGGTATCACCCAACTCGGTGTGGCCGTGCCGAACTTCTGGTTCGCCATGCTGCTCGTGCTGCTGTTTGCCGTTTGGCTCGGCTGGGTTCCGGCCGGAGGCTTTCCAGGATGGGACGCGGGTTGGTGGCCCGCTCTGCGCTCGCTCTTGGTGCCGGCGGTGGCGCTCGCGTTGCCGCAGGCGGCGATCCTCGCCCGCCTTACCCGTTCGGCCGTCCTCGAAGCGCTCAACGAGGACTATGTCCGCACCGCCCGGGCCAAGGGGCTCACCCGCCGGGAGGCCGTCTGGCAGCACGCGGTGCCCAACGCGCTGATCCCGGTCGTCACCATCATGGGCCTGCAGTTCTCGTTCCTGGTCGCCGGCACGATCATCATCGAGAACGTCTTCTCCCTCCCCGGCATCGGCCGCCTGACCTTCCAGGCGATCGCCCAGCGGGATCTCACCGTGGTGCGCGATCTGGTCGTCGTGATCGCGGCACTCGTTATCATCGTCAATTTCGTGGTCGACCTTCTCTACCTCTGGCTCGACCCGAGGCTTCGGCATGCTCACTAGGTACTGGGCGCTCTGGGTCGGTGGGGCGTTGAGCCTTGCGCTGGTCGCCGCCGGCCTCGTCTCGCTGGTCTGGACCCCCTACCCTGTCGGCGCGATCGATGTCGCCAATCGTTTGGCTGGTCCCTCTGCCGACCATTGGCTCGGCACCGACCCCTTCGGCCGGGATCTCCTCTCGCTGCTCTTGAAGGGGGCGGCGAACTCGATCCTGGTGGCCGTCGTCGCCGTTGGGATCGGCATCGGCATGGGCGTGCCGCTCGGTGCCATGGCAAGTGCCCGGGGCGGCTGGCTCGACGAGCTCGTGATGCGGCTCTCGGACTTCGCCTTCGCGTTCCCGGCGCTGCTGACGGCCGTGATGATCACCGCGATCTGGGGACCGGGGGCGGTGAATGCCATCATCGCCATCGGCATCTTCAACATCCCGGTCTTCGCCCGCCTCACCCGGGGGGCTGCCCTCTCGCTCTGGCAACGCGACTTCGTGGCCGCAGCGCGGCTCGCGGGCAAAGGCGGCTTGCGGATCACCACGGGCCACATCCTGCCCAACCTCGCACCTCTCGTGATCGTCCAGGCGACCATCCAGTTCGCGCTTGCCATCCTGGCCGAGGCGGGGCTCTCCTATCTCGGCCTCGGCGCCCAGCCGCCCAACCCGTCCTGGGGCAAGATGCTGAACGAGGCGCAGACCTTCATGTTCCTCGCACCCGAGCTCGCGATCTATCCGGGCTTGTGCATCGTGCTCTCGGTCCTCGGGCTCAATCTGCTGGGCGACGGCTTGCGCGACCTTCTCGATCCCAAGCTCCGTCGGGCCCGGGCATGAGCCTGCTCGAGGTCGACGATCTGACGGTCGATATCCCGACCGCCGACGGCGTGGCGCGCATTCTCGACCGCATCGACATTACAATGCAGCCCGGCGACTGGCAGGGCATTGTCGGCGAGAGCGGCTGCGGCAAGTCGATGACCGCCCTGGCCATCATGGGGCTCCTGCCCGAGCGCGCCCGAACCCTTGGGCGGATCACCTTCGCCGGGCGGGATCTCTTGGCCTTGGACGAGCCCTCAATGTGCCGGGTGCGCGGCGCCGAGATCGGCATGATCTTCCAGGAGCCGATGACCGCCTTGAATCCCGTCCACACCATCGGCCGGCAGATCGCCGAGGGACTCAGACGAACCCGTGGTCTCGGCCGGGCCGACGCCGAGGCCCGCACCCGGCAGGCCATGCAGCGGGTCGGCCTCGATCCCGCCCGCTTCTCGCCCGACCTCTACCCGCATCAGCTCTCGGGTGGCCAGCGGCAGCGGGTCATGATCGCCATGGTCCTGGCCAGACGGCCGAAGCTGCTCGTCGCCGACGAGCCCACCACCGCCCTGGATGTCACCGTCCAGGCCGAGATCCTCAAGCTCGTGGCCGAGATCGCCGACGAGACCGGCATGGCACTGCTCCTGATCACCCACGATCTCGGCGTGGTGGCAGCGATCGCCGAGGTCGTCCACGTCATGTATGCCGGGCGGATCGTCGAGACCGGGCCGACCGACGCGGTCTTTGCGCATCTCGCCCACCCCTACGTGCGCGGCCTCTTCGAGGCCTTGCCGAAGGAGGTGATCGATCCCGCCGCCCGCGGCGCCAGCCTCACCGCCATTCCGGGCCGCGTGCCCGACCCCCTCGAGCGGAGCCTGGCCTGCGCGTTCGCCGACCGCTGCGCCTTTGCCGACAGCCGCTGCCGAAGCGAACGGCCGCGGCTCGTCGCCCTCGACCGCCAGGACCACCGAACGGCGTGCTTTTGTCCCAGACCTCCGGTGTCCGGTTGATGGCGCCACTTCTCGAGTTGCAGAATGTGAGCCGGCATTATCGACTGCCCCGCCAGCGGCTGTTCGAGCGAGCGCCGAAGCGAGTCGCCCTCGACACTGTCTCGCTGACGCTGGAAGCCGGCGAGGTGCTCGGCCTCGTCGGCGAATCCGGCTCGGGCAAGTCGACGCTCGGGCGGCTCGCGGTCGGGCTCGAGCGCGCCGATGCGGGCATGGTCAGGCTCGACGGGATCGATCTCGCAACGGCCGGCCGGGCGGACTGGCGGCGGCTCCGGCGGGATGCCCAGATGGTCTTTCAGGATCCGTTCGGCTCGCTCGACCCCAGGCTCACGGTGGCACGGATCGTGGCCGAGCCCCTGGCCCTGTTGCCCCTGCCGGCCGCTGAAGCCGCCACGCGGGTACGCGACGCGCTCGCCGAGGTCGGGCTCGGGCCCGAGACCATGGGCCGCTACCCGCACGAGTTCTCGGGCGGCCAGCGACAGCGGATCGCGATCGCCAGGGCGCTGATCACCCGCCCCAAGCTGCTCGTCGCCGACGAGCCGGTCTCCGCCCTCGACGTCTCGGTCCAGGCACAGGTCCTCAACCTCATGGCGGACCTCAGGCGGCTGCATGGCCTCGCCTATCTGCTGATCAGCCACGACCTCACCGTGGTGGCGCATCTCGCCGATCGGATCGCGGTGATGCAGGCAGGTGCCATCGTCGAAGTCGGCCGCACGGCCGAGGTCTTGGCAGGACCGCGCCATCCCTATACCCGCGCTTTGCTGTCGGCCGTCCTGCCGCCCGACCCCGTACGGGCCCGGGCCCGGCTAGGCCTCGTCCGGCGGCGTCAGGGGACAACGCGCTGAAGGCGGCCGCCTCTGAGGATCGCCGCACGGCGGCGCCCGGTCAGGGGCAACGATACGCCCACACCGGATCAGGACACGAGGCGGAGCCGGCCGTTTGCCGTGGCGGTGAGACGAGCGCCGAAGGGGTGGCCTTCGCGGTTGAGAGTGTGTCTGAGCCAGTCGCAATCGGCGGCGGCGGCCTTCTGCAGCCGAAATCGACAGCGCTGGAAGACCGCAAGCTCGAGCCCGGCAAGGCGGCCCGTCTCGACCTCGAGCTCGGCGAGCCAAAGCACCGCGAGGTCGTCGCGCAAGCCCGCGGGCGTGCCGACGATGCCCTCGTAATCGTTGATGAAGTCGCCGCAGCCGTAGAGGACGAGGCGCTCCCGATAGACGTCGAACGGCTTGGCGTGATGCGCGGAGTGGCCGTGGACGAGATCGACCCGGGTCTGGTCGATGAGTGCTCGGGCGAAGCGGCGTTGCTCGTCGGGGACGGCGAAGCCCCAATTGCCGCCCCAGTGGATCGAGGCGACGACCCGATCATCCGGATGTGCGTGCCGCTCGATTCTGGCCGCGACCGCGTCGACCGTGGCCGACGAGAGATCGGGCAACAGCGCGACGCCCGGGTGCCCGGGGCCGGCCGCCCAGTCGGGTGGAATGCCGCTGGACGTGAGGCCCATGGCAAAGACCAGGAGCCGCCGGCTCGCCACCCCTTCGATGACAACCGGGGCGGCGGCGGCCTCGGCGTCACGGCCGGCGCCGGTGTGCCGCAGGCCCGCCGCATCCAGTGTATCGAGGGTCTCGATCAGGCCTCTCTGCCCCCAGTCCATGACGTGGTTGTTGGTGAGTGCGCAAACGTCGATCCGCGCCACCGTCAAGCAACCGATATTCGCTGGGTGCATCTTGTAGTTGATCGACTTGGCTGCGGGATCGAGGCTCCTGGTGATCGCCGTCTCGAGATTGATCACCCGCGCCTAGAGCCTCGGGTCGACCAATGCCGCTAGCGCATCGCCCCAGACATAGCTTGGATCCACAGCCCGCGGTACTGGCCCGTTGGCGCGCTCGGCGAGCTCGACATAGGTTTGCGCCGAGGTGACGTACGGCTCAAAAAGGGCGGGATCACTCGGTCGGGGCATGACCTGATCGATCCCACGGCCGAGCATCACGTCGCCTGCCAGCGCGATCGTCCGGGTCTCCAGGCTGGCCACGTGCGGCTTCGCCGGCTCAGCGGCGGGGGCGCGGCCAGAGGGCTTCGAGCTCCACCGGCAGCACGCGCGTCACCTTCGCGACCTCGCCGGGGTCGAGCTTCTCTTCGAGGGTCGCGAAAACGGCCCGGACGGCGAGGTTGACGTCGATCCCGGCATCCTTGGGCAGCTCGTCGCGTACATGGTCCAGAAAGGCTGCCTGATGGCGCTCGCGGCTCTGGCTCGCGGCCAGCCGCCAGCCTTCGAAATAAAGGCCGCGCACCAGCATCGGCAGTTGCGCTGCAAGGTGGACGGCGGGCTCGGGGCCGATGCGATCGCGGAGCGCGTGCAAGGTCGCGCGCAACGCCAGGTACGCACGCTGGCGGTCCTCGGTATGCATGCCCTGCATCACCGATTTCAGCCAAAGATTGGTTTCCTGGACGGTCGCGTCGAAGACAGGCAAGCCCGTGGTCATGGTTTGCTTCTCCCCTGATGCTTGGCGAATGAACGCCCTGGAAAAAAGCCAGTCTACGCCTTCCTGCCAGCGCCGGCCTTGATCAGTGTCAATTGTGCCGGCATCTCCCTCGCTGCCGACCCGTCCGTCGGCAGGGCCGCGAGCCGCGCGGCCTCGGTCGCGGCGGCATCGAGCAGCCGGTGGATATCGGCGACTGTCGTGCACGGTGCGTCGTTGAAGGCGAACAGCGTATCATAGCGGCCGGCGGAGAGCCGGCTTGCCGTTCGATGCAGCAGATGGGTCGCGGCCCGGATCGTGAGATTTGTTCCCTCGAGCAAGTGACGCAGCACCACACCCTGCACACACCAAGCGACCGACGCGCAGTCATGCGGCTCTGTCTCGCGGCCGTCGGCATCGACCGAGCATGCCCCCTTGTGCCAGCGCTCCGCTACGAGCTCGCAGCGCGCCGCGGCAAGTACTCGCGCGATCAACGCGTAATCGGGCAGCTCGTGATCGGCGGCACGCCTGCGGCTGGCGTCGTGCATCTTTTCGTCTCTCCGCGGGCAATGGGCCGCTGCCGGTAATCGGCCTCATGCCATCGCCAGCACGACCCTGCCAAGACAAATCTACACCTGTGGTCGAAGTGCGTTGACCGACATTCTAGGGATCTCGGTGCTGTAGAGGACGGCTTCACACTGCCGCTGCGGCAATCCGCGCCGGCTCTCGGACATCTCCCTTGCCGCGATCATGCTAGGTTTGCCGACGTCATTTTCGTGCGAATGGACGAAAGGAGATTGCCATGTCGATCTTGCGTAGCCTTGCGGCGGCTGCCGTCGCCGCTGCTCTCGGTCTGGGTGCCGGTTTCGGAGCGGCGAGCAGCGCTGCCGCCCAAGATGCACCGGATGTCTACGTTATCCTCACCTCGCCAGACAATCAGACCCAGGGCATGGCGCTCGTGCTCACCACGCAGATGGTCGAGCAGGGCCAATCCGCCCGCATTCTGCTTTGCGATGCGGCGGGGCAACTCGGGCTCGCCGCCTATGACCCACCCAAGCTCGCCCCCCGCGACGTCAGCCCCAAGGACATGTTGATGGGCCTGATGCAGCGCGGCGTGCCGGTCGAGGTTTGCGCCATCTTCCTGCCCAACAGCGAGCATGGCGAGGCCGATCTCGTCGAGGGCGTCACCGTCGCAGCGCCGCCGGCCGTGGCTGGCATGCTGGCTGCTGACGGGGTGCGCTGGTTCACGTTCTGAGCGCTTCTCGAGCCGCTTGCTCCGGCCGGCCGGCCTTTCTATGGTTCGGCTGGCTGCGGGCGTAGCTCAGCGGGAGAGCACGGCGTTTACACCGCCGGTGTCGGAGGTTCGACCCCTTCCGCCCGCACCAATCGCCCCGTTCAGCGAGCCCGGCGCACCGTCTCGCTCAGATCGTCGTCGTCACCTTCTTCAAGCCACGCGGATGGTCGGGGTCGTGACCGCGGGCGCGGGCAAGGGCCTCGGCCATGGGGTAGAAGGCGGCGATGGTGACGATTGGGTCGAGCAGCGGGTGCAGCGGCGTCGGCAGGCGGACCTGCAGGCCGGGGGCCGTGTCAGCGGGGCTCACGGTGACGACCGTGCCGCCCATGGCCGCCCGCTCGGCGGCAAAGGCGGTGGTATCGGCGCCACCCGCATCCGCCGTGGCCAGCGCCAGGAGCGGGAAATCCCGATCGATGACGGCCTTGGGCCCGTGCTGCACCTCGGCAGCGCTGAACGCCTCGGCGTGGAGGTAGCAGGTTTCCTTGAGCTTTAGAGCCGCCTCGCCGGCGATCGCGTGGGTTGGCCCTCTGCCCAGGACGTAGAGGCTGGTGGCATCCTGCAACAGGTCGACCGTGGCACCCCACTCGGTGGCGATCGCCTGCTCGAGCCTGTCGGGCAAGCGATGGATGGCGTCACTCAGTGTCTGGTCCTGGCGCCAGCTGGCGAGCAGGCGGGCGAGGACGGTGCAGGTGAGGATGAAGCTCTTGGTGGCGGCGACGCTTTTCTCTTCGCCGGCATTCTGCACCAGCACATGGCGGGCGGCTGCGCCGAGCGGCGAGGCCGGCTGGTTGACGATGGCGACGGTGGTGGCACCGCTGGCACTGGCGGCCTCGAGACTCGTGACGAGGTCGGGACTGGCCCCCGATTGCGAGAGGGCGAGAACGAGGGCCTGCCCCAGCCGGGGGCGGGCGGCATACCGGCTCACCAACGACGGTGGCAGCGAAGCTGTGGCGAGGCCGGCGGCGAGGCCCAGGAGCCAGGCGCCATAGCTGGCGGCGTGATCGGAGCTGCCGCGTGCGATGGTGGCGGCAAAGACGGGCGGGCGGGCCTGCAGGTCGGCGGTCAGGGCGGCGTAGGCTTCCTGGTCCTCGGCCAGCATGGCGGCGACGCGGGCCGGGGTTTCGCTGACCTCTTTCAGCATTTGCGACATGGGCATGGCTTTCGGGACGCTTCTTTCGTCAGTCGGTGAATTCGGCGGGGTTTCGGCCCTGGGCGATGAGGATGGCGCCGTCAAGTGGCGAGGCGGTGCGGCTGGCGTCGGCGAGCGCGGCGCCGAGCGCTTTGTCCAGGCATGTGCGGAAGACCGGGGCTAGACCGCCGGCGAGAACGAGTGGCTCACTGGTGGTGGGGGCCATGGCCTCGGCCAGGCGGCGGTGGTGGTCCCCGGCCTCGTCGAGCAGCACTCTGGCTTTGGCGTCGCCCGCGCCCGCAGCCTCGATCACGACTGGCGCCAAGGCTGCGAAATCGGCGGGGCGGGCGGGCTTGAGCCAGCCGAGGATGCTGGCGGTGGTGGTGCCGAGGGTGGCTTCGAGCTGGGGCCAGAGGGTGCTCGGCGGCTGGTCCGTGTAGCCGTCCTTGAATTCCAGCCAGTCGCCGATGGCGCGCCAGCCGAGCCAGGCGCCGCTGCCGCGGTCGCCGATGGGAAAGCCCCAGCCCGAGAGCTTCTGCACCTCGCCGCCCGAGTGGAGCCGGTAGCCGACGACGCCGGTGCCGATGGCCAGGAGGCCGCCGGGCTGGCCGTCGGTGGCGCCGAGCAGCGTGGTGTAGCCGTCGGTCGAGAGGTGGGTGGCGCCGAAGTCGGCGAAGGCTGCCTGGAAGCGGGCGAGGCTGCCGGGGGCGTTGGCGCCGGCGAGGCCGGCGCTGAGCGCGGTGCGGGCGGCTGCGGCTTTCGGGTCGAGGCCGGCTCTGGTGGCGAGGTCGTGCCAGAGGCGGCGGATCTCGGCGAGGCCGGCAGCCGGGTCCTGGAAGAGGTTGCAGGGGCCGCCGACCGCTTCGCCGAGGGGGGTGCCGTCGGTGGCCAGGAGGGCTGCCCGGGTCTTGGTGCCGCCGCCGTCGACGGCGAGGATGTGGGTAATCGTGCTCATGGGTTTTTTCATACCAAAAAGGTACCACGTTAGGCAAGGACCAATTTAAGACCACATTAAATCGTTGATTTTACGCTATTTCGGCCCGGTTCGGACCACTGCATGCCGTCCGCGAAAAAACCACTTGCCAAGTGGTTCCTTTTTGGTATTTTCGGGCCAGCAACGGAGGCAGGGATGGACACGGAACGACGTTTGGAGCGCTACAGGAGTGCCGATCGCTGGCCGACCGGGGAGGCGCTGGGCGCCATGCTCGAGAACCAGCTGGGGGCACTCGTGGCCGTGCGGCAGGCCTTGCCGGCGTTGGCGGAAGCGGTCGAGGCCGCGGCGGCGCGGTTGCGGGCTGGTGCCGGCCGGCTGGTCTATGTCGGGGCGGGCGCCTCGGGGCGGCTCGCGGTGCAGGACGGGGTCGAGCTCTGGCCGACCTTCGGCTGGCCGCACGAGCGGCTGCTCTATCTGATCGCCGGTGGCGAGGCGGCGCTGGTCCAGTCGCGCGAGGGTGCGGAGGACGACGGCGAGGCCGGGCGCGGGCTGATCGTCGAGCACCGCATCGGGGCTGGCGACGTGGTGGTCGGGCTGGCGGCTTCCGGGACGACGGCGTTCACGCGGGCCGCCATCGTCGAGGCGCGGGGCCGCGGGGCCTTGACCATCGGCATGGCCAACAATCCGGGCGCACCGCTCCTGGCCGAGGCGGCGCATGGCATCCTGCTCGACAGCGGGCCCGAGTTTCTGGCCGGCTCGACCCGGATGACGGCGGGCACGGCACAGAAGATCGCGCTCAACCTTTTCTCGACGCAGACCATGACGGCACTCGGCCGGGTCTATGACGGACTGATGGTCAATGTCGTGGCGTCGAACGCCAAACTCGTCGAGCGCGGCCGGCGGATGGTCCAGACCATCACCGGCTGCTCCGACGAGGCCGCCAGGTCGGCCCACGCGGCGGCCGGGCACGATGTCAAGACGGCGGTCCTTCTGGTGGACGGCCTGTCGCCGGACGAAGCGCGGGCCTGCCTCGCGCAAGCCGAGGGCAATCTCCGTCTCGCCCGTGAAATCGAACCCGATCCCATCTCTGAAACCTGAGGAGGCACCTCAATGAGGAAGACGTCGACCGCAATTATCGCGCTTGCCGCCGGCATCGCCGTGGCATCGCCATTGGCAGCCCAGGAGCTCGTCATCGAGAGCTGGCGCAACGACGACATCACGATCTGGCAGGACGTGATTATTCCGGCGTTCAACGCCGAGCATCCGGAGATCGCCGTGCGGTTCCAGCCGACGGCACCGGCCGAGTACAATGCGGCCTTGAACGCCAAGCTCGACGGCGGGACCGCCGGTGATCTGATCACCTGCCGGCCGTTCGATGCGTCGTTTCAGCTCTTCAATCGTGGGCATCTGGTGGACCTCACCGCCCTCGAGCAGCTGGGCGATTTCCCGGAGACCGCGACGGCCGCCTGGAGCACGGATGACGGCAGTGCGACGTTCTGCATGCCGATGGCGTCCGTCATTCATGGCTTCATGTACAACAAGGACGCCTTCGCCGAACTCGGGCTCGAGGTGCCGGAGACGGAGGAGGAGTTCTTCGCCGTGCTCGACGCGATCAAGGCGGACGGTTCTTACGAGCCGATGGCGATGGGGACGGCCGATCAGTGGGAAGCCGCGACCATGGGCTACACCAATATCGGGCCGAACTACTGGCAGGGCGAAGAAGGCCGGCTGGCGCTGATCGCGGGCGAGGCCAAGCTCACCGACGAGCCCTATGTGGCGCCGTTTCGGACGATCGCGCGCTGGGCCGAGTATCTGCCGTCGGGCTTCGAGGCGCAGTCCTATCCGGACAGCCAGAACCTCTTCACGCTGGGCCGGGCTGCGATCTACCCGACCGGGTCGTGGGAGATCTCGCCCTTCCAGCGCGACAGCTTCTTCGAGATGGGCGCGTTCAAGCCGCCGGTCGCCAATGCCGGTGACCCCTGCTTCATCAGCGACCATGTCGATATCGGCTTGGGCATCAACGCCGCGAGCGCGAACCAGGACGCGGCCATGACCTTCATCGAGTGGGTCGGGTCGGCCGAGTTCGCCAACCTCTATTCGAACGCGCTGCCGGGCTTCTTCTCGCTTGCCAACCACCAGATCACGCTCGAGGACCCGATCGCGCAGGAGTTCATCGACTGGCGGCAGGAGTGCAGCTCGTCGATCCGCATCGCGCACCAGATCCTGAGCCGGGGCACGCCCAACTTGTGGAACGACATGTGGGTGATGTCGGCCAATGTGGTGAGCGGGGTGATGACGCCGGAGGAGGCCGCCGAGCGGCTGCAGACCGGCCTCGCCTCCTGGTACGAGCCGCAGGCGAACTAAGCTCGTTGCCGGCGGCGGTCCTCCGGATCGTCGCCGGCACACTCCCTTCCCCGAAAGTCACCGAGCCATGCAGCAGCAGCGCACGGGTGCGGCCATTCATGTGGCTGCGAGCACCCCTCCAGCCGAGATGGCCGTGAGCCAGCCGGCGAAACGCAAGCCCTTTCCCTGGCATATCGTCGTCTTCCTGGCCCCTGCCGTGCTGATCTACACGGCGGTGATGATCTACCCGCTCGTCGAGACGCTCAGGCTCTCGTTTTTCGACCGGACGGACGCCGGCGTCCGGTTCTGGGTCGGGCTCGCGAACTTCGAGCGCCTCTTCTTCGACGATCGCTGGGCCGAGCAGTTCTGGAACGCACTAGGCAACAACTTCTATTTCTTCGTCGTCCACATGCTGGTGCAGAACCCGATCGGCATTCTGCTCGCGGCCCTTTTGTCGATGACCTATTTGCCGGGGCGGACGTTCTACAGGACGGCGATCTTCGTGCCGGCGATGCTCTCGGTCGTCATCATCGGCTTTGCCTGGAAGCTGATCTTGAGCCCGATCTGGGGGGTATCGCAGACGCTTTTGGGCCTGGTCGGGCTCGAGGGCTTGTTTGCGCCCTGGCTCGGCAAGGAGGAGTCGGCGCTCACCACCTTGGCGCTGATCTCCGTCTGGCAATATGTCGGCATCCCGATGATGCTGATCTATGCGGCCCTGCTCTCCATCCCCGAGGACATCAGCGAGGCCGCCAATCTGGATGGCGTGCGCGGCATGTCGCTCTTCTTCAAGGTCAAGCTGCCGCTGATCTGGCCCACGATCGGGATCATCTCGATCCTCACCTTCATCGGCAACTTCAACGCCTTCGACCTGATCTATGCGGTCCAGGGGGCCTTGGCCGGGCCCAACTATTCGACCGACATTCTGGGCACGTTCCTCTATCGCACCTTCTTCGGCCACCAGCTCGAGCTCGGTGATCCGCATATGGGAGCGACCGTGGCGACCGCGATGTTCTTGATCATCCTGGTCGGCGTCATGGCGTACTTGTGGGGCGTGCAGCGTCGCGTCCGCCGCTACCAGTTCTAGAGAAAAAGATGCGGGGGAAATGATTTCCCCCGCGCCCCCTCGAAATTTTGGTGGGGCGCGGGGAGGATCATCCTCCCCGCACCTTCCTCAAACGAAGGAAACTCACGCCATGAACAGCGCTCGCCGTTCGATGGGCTCCGAAATGGTCGCCCACGGCATCCTCATCACCTACACCATCATCGCGCTCTTCCCGGTGCTCTTGATCCTGATCAACTCGTTCAAGGACCGGCGCGCCATCTTCCAGTCGCCCTTGGCGCTGCCCTCGGTCGAGAGCTTCTCGCTGATCGGCTATGCCACGGTGCTCGAGCAGGGCAACTTCGCCCTCTACTTCTTCAACAGCTTCGTCGTCACGGTGGTGGCCTTGGTGCTGGTGCTGATCCTGGGGGCGATGGCCGCCTTTGCCCTTGCCGAGTACCGGTTTCCGTTCAACCCGCTCATGGGCCTCTATCTCGCCATCGGCATCATGATCCCGATTCGGCTGGGCACTGTCGGCATTCTCGAGCTGATGGTGGCGACCAACCTCGTCAACACGCGAACCGCCCTGGTGCTGGTCTATACCGCCAACGGATTGCCGCTTTGCGTCTTCATCCTGACCGAGTTCATGCGCAGTGTGTCGAAGGACTTGAAGGACGCGGCCCGGATCGACGGGCTCAGCGAGTACACGATCTTCTTTCGCATCGTACTGCCGCTCGTGCGTCCGGCCATGGCAACGGTCGCGGTCTTTACCATGATCCCGATCTGGAACGACCTCTGGTTCCCTCTGATCCTGGCCCCCGGGGAGGCGGTCAAGACCATCACGCTGGGCACCCAAGTCTTCATCGGCCAGTTCGTGA
>DAIRDJ010000003.1:0-68766 GCA_036796215.1 Geminicoccaceae bacterium | reverse complement strand
AAGAAGCGGAGCAGCTTGACACCAACGACCCCAATCAGAGAGGGCTCTGAGTATGCTTGGACGGCGATGCTCTGGAGACGTCATGCGCACGGTCGATGCCGTCGAGGCGGGCAAAACGTTCGAAGAACTGCTCGATCGGGTCGAGCGCGGCGAAGTCCTTGTCATCAACCGTGATGGCGAACCAGTCGCTCGACTGGCCCCGGCACTGGCGACCGACGATCCCCGCGAGCGTGCCCGGCGGGCGTGCGAAAACCTCGCCCGGCTCAGTCGAGGCATCTCCCTGGGCGGTCACTCCATTAAAGAGTTGATCGACGACGGCCAGTGGCGACCCTGAGCCTCGCCCGCGCCTTGTGTCGCGCCGGCCGAACCAGCCGGCGGCGACGCAGCACCAGCGGCAGGCCTACTCCGCCGGTGCCCCCTGCAACCCGCCGCCGCTAGGCTGCCGCCGGCGGCTGGCCTGGGTGCGCAGCCGCTGACCCTGGCGGCGCCAGAACGTGGCCGTGGTGTGGCGGAGCATCAGGAGGGCCGGGGTCAGGACCAGGGTGAGCAGCGTCGCAAAGGCGAGGCCACCGGCGACGGCCGTTGCGAGCTGCGCCCACCAGTCGGCGGCCGGGCCACCCATCGTGATCTCGCGGGTGAAGAGGTTGATATTGGCCTTCATCACCATCGGCATCAGGCCGAGAATGGTGGTGACGGTCGTCAGCAGCACCGGGCGGAGACGCTGGGCACCAGTGCGCAGGATGGCCTCGCGGAGCTCGAGGCCGCGGGCACGGAGATCGTTGTAGGTGTCGATCAGCACGATGTTGTTGTTCACGACGATGCCGGCCAAGGCGATCACGCCGACCCCCGACATGACGATGCCGAAGGGCTGGTTGGTGACCAGCAGGCCGAGCAGCACGCCCACGGTCGAGAAGACGACGGCGGTGAGAATGAGGGCTGCCTGGTAAAAGCTGTTGAACTGGGTGACCAGGATGATCGCGATCAGGAAGAGGGCTATGCCGAAGGCTCTGGCCAAGAAGCTCTGCGCCTCCTGCTGCTCCTCGTCCTCGCCCTTGAAGACGACCGAGACCGCGGGATCGATCTTTTGGCTGGCGAGCCAGGCGCGCAGCTCCTGCACCTTGTCGTCGGCGAGGATGCCCGGCGCAATGTCGGCCGAGACCGTATAGACCCGGCGCCCGTCGACGCGCGTCAGATCGCCCGTGCGCTGCTCGGGCTCGAGGCTGACGAAGCTGGAGATCGGCACCGTCCCCTGTGCCGTGTTGACGATCAGCCGGTCGAGCTGGTGCAGCGTGCGATACTCGACCGGAAAGCGCGCCCGGATGTCGACCTCGTCGTCCGCCTCGTCCGGACGGTAGGTGCCGAGCAGCACGCCGTTGCTGACCAGCTGGACATGCGCGCCCACCGTGGCGATGTCAGTGCCGAGGCGCGATGCCTGCTCGCGATCGACCCGCATCTTCCACTCGATCCCGGGGATCGGCCGGCTGTCGGTGACCTCTCTCAGCCCCGTCATGCTGTCGACCTTGTCGCGGACCAGCTGCACCACCGGGGCGAGGCGATCGGGCAGGTTGGAGCCGATCTCGAGCTGGATCGGCTTGCCGACCGGCGGGCCCGCCTCCTCCTCGCGCTGCTCGACATGAATGCCGGCAAGGCCCGCCGTGCGCTCCTCGATCTCGGCGAAGATGTCGGCTGCCGGGCGACGCTCCTGCCAGGGCTCGAACTCGAGCTGCAGGATGCCGACGACATCCTCGTCGATGCCGTCGCCACGAAAGGCGAGGCCGCTTCGCGCATAGACCTGGCGGATGCCGTCGAGGCCGACGACCCGGCTCTCGACCTCCCGGACCAGCGCGTCGAGCTCGTGGATCGAGTGATCCCCGCGGGCATGGACATGGAGCTGCGCGCGCTCGGGCTCGACCTCGGGGAAGAATTCCACACCGCGGCCGAACGTCCCATAGGCCCAATAGGCGCCGACCGCGATCAGCATGGCCGCGATGGCGGTGAGCGCCGGGCGGTGGAGGACCTTGTCGAGGAGCCGGACATAGGCCCCGGTGAGCCCGCCCAGCTCCTTGAGGTCGCCGCCCTCGCTGGCGTTCAGGCGGCGCATCGTCTCGGGGTCGGTGGCCGTGGCCTTGCCGAAGAGCGATCCCAGGATGGGCACGAAGATCAGCGCCATGGCGAGCGACGCGGTCAAGGTCGCGAGCAGCGTGATCGGCAGATACTTCATGAAGTCGCCGACGGTGCCGGGCCAGAAGAGGAGCGGCAGGAAGGCGGCGAGGGTGGTGGCGGTGGCAGAGGTGATCGGCAGCGCCATCCGGGTGGCTGCGAGCTCGTAGGCCTCGCGCTTGGGCATGCCCTCGGCCATCTTGCGATCGGCGAGCTCGGTGGTGACGATGGCCCCGTCGACCAGCATGCCGACCGCGAGGATCAGCGCGAAGAGCACGATCATGTTGATCGTCAGGCCCATCAGGCCGAGGACCATGATGCCGGTCAGGAACGAGCCCGGCACGGCAAAGCCGACGAGCAGGGCGGAGCGGAACCCGAGGGCCGCGACGATCACGATCATCACCAGGATGATCGCGGCCAGGACGTTGTTCTGCAGGTCCGTCAGCATGTTCGCGACGTTGTCGGACTTGTCCTGGGCGTAGCCGATCTCGAGGGTCGGGGGGAATTCCGCCCGGGCGGCCTCGACCACCGCCCGGACCTCGGCGATGGTGTCGATGATGTTGGCCCCGATGCGCTTGGAGACCTCGAGCGCCAGCGCCGGCCGGCCGTCGACCCGGGCGAAGCCCTCGGGGTCCTTGAAGGTGCTGCGGACCGTCGTGATGTCGCCGATCCGGACCACGGCCTCGCCATCGGTCTTGATCGGCAGGTTCATCAGGTCCTCGTAGGTCTCGAAGACGCCCGGGACCTCGATGTCGAACCGCCCGCCGCCGGCATCGAGCGCACCTGCCGCCACGATCTGGTTGTTGCGCTCGACCGCCCGGACCACCGCGTCGAGCTCGAGGCCATAGCTCTCGACCTTCAAAGGGTCGATGATGACCTCCAAGAGCTCCTCGCGCTCGCCCGCGATCTCGACCTCGAGAACGTTGCGCACCCCCTCGATCCGGTCCTGCAGGTCGCGCGCGATGCGCAGGAGAGTACGCTCGGGCAGCTCGCCCGACAGGGTCACGACGAGCACCGGGAAGA
The DNA here is from genome assembly GCA_036796215.1 of Geminicoccaceae bacterium. GTDB lineage: Bacteria > Pseudomonadota > Alphaproteobacteria > Geminicoccales > Geminicoccaceae > SLRI01. Next base: position 65,583 of record DAIRDJ010000003.1, on the reverse strand, counting down.
GGGCGAGATTGACCTCCTCGACCGTGGGCTCGTCGGCACCGCTGGGAAGATCGGCCTTGGCCCGGTCGACCTTGTCGCGAACGTCGAGGACCGCCTGGTCGATGTCGGTGCCGGTCTCGAACTCGATCGTCACCGTGGCCCGGCCCTGGGTCGCAACCGAGGTGATCTCCTTGACCCCTTCGAGCCCCTGCAGCTCGCTCTCGACTGGGCGGGCCAGGAGCCGCTCTGCGTCGAAAGCGGAGATGCCCTCATACGGGATCGACACATAGACGATCGGGATCTGGATGTCGGGCTCGGCCTCCTTGGGGATACTCGCATAGGTGACGATCCCGGCGACCAGCAAAAGGGCGAGGATCAAGAGGACCGTGCGCACCCGCGCGAAGGCGGCCTCGATCAGCGGCCTCATCGGGCGGCGTCCACGAGGCCGGCCGTGACCTCGGGCTCGTCCGTGGGCGCCACCTTTTGCCCGGCGGTGACGAAACCCTGGCCAACGGTGATGATGCGCAGCCGCTCGGGCAGACCGGCGAGCCACAACGCATCCGCCTCGGCGCGAATGATGTCGGCGGCGAGGAAGGTGACGGTCGCATCCTCCGCCACGGCCTTGATGCCGAGCCGGCCCGCGTCATCGAGCACCAGGATGCCGGGCGAGACGCGGTGCGCGGGCACCGGGTCGAGGGTGATCGCCACGGCCGTGCTGATCCCGGCGGGGATCGTGGCCTCGGGGTTGGCAATCTCGACCTCGACCCTGAAGGTGCGGGTCTGGTCGTTGGCCTGGCGGGCGACGAAGCGGACACGGCCGGCATGGCGATTGCCGTCGACGAGGCGAATCTCGGCTTCCTCGCCGGGCCGGACGGCACCGATCCTCGCCTCCGGCACGTCGGTCACGACCAGGATCGGGTCGAGATCGACGATCTCGGCGAGCGTGTCACCGACATCGACGAAGCTGCCGAGCTCAACCGGCAAAGCCTCGAGCACGCCTTCGAAGGGGGCCTCGATCACGGTGTGCGCGAGCTCGACCTCGGTCCGACGGAGATGATAGCGGGCAAGCTCGAGGGTCGCCCGGGCCTCCGCCACGCGGGTATCGGCCTGAAAGCCGCGCTCACCGAGCCGCCGCGCCGCCTCGTAGTCGAGCTCGCGCTGGTCAAGCGTGGCGCGCGCCTCGGCCAAGGCGGCCTCGCGATCGCGCTGGTCGAGCCGGGCGATGAGGTCGCCGGCCGCGACCCGTTCACCTTTTTGCCGCGGCAGCTCCACCACCCGGGCCGCCGTCTCGGCCGCCACCCTGACCATCCGGTTGGCCTCGGTGCGGCCATTCAACACGATCTCGCGCGCCATGGGTGCCGCGACCGATTGCCGGGTGCGCACCGCCGTGATCCGCTCGGCGTTGCTGGCAGGAGGCGCCGCCTCGGGGCCGGCCGGAGCTGCGGCCGTCACGCCACCGTCGCCGCCCGGCAGCCAGCGGTCGAGGCCGAGATGCGGCGAGGCGAGCCAGAGGCCGACGGCGATGGCCAGGAGGGCCGCGATCAGGGTCGAGCGGCGCATGGTCATTCTCCGGCCAGCGGCGGGGCCGCAGGCAGTCGGTCGTTGGCGATTTCGGGGGCGATCTCGGGTGGCCCAGGGGCGGGCTCGCTCTCGCCGCGCAGTGCTCGGGCCAGCTGTGGCCGCTGCCGCTTGCAGTAGGCCAGCGCAGCGGTCAGCACGGTTCGGCCATAGCCCAACGCGAACCGCTGGCCGGGGGTCAGCTCACCCGGGGCGTCGGGCGAATCGAAGAGCGCCAGCTCCTCGACCAGCGTCGCTTCGAACCGTTCGATCATCTCGCCCAGCACCACGTCGACCCGCTCGGGCGGCAGGAGATGGGCGAAATACATGAGCGTGAGGAACTCGGAGCGGACCTTGTGGCGCGGCGGGGTCGTCAACAGCTCCGCCGCCAGCGCCTGGCGACCGGCCTCGGTGATGCGGTAGACCTTCTTGTCCGGCCGCTTTTTCTGCTCGACGCTGATCGAGGTGACGAGCCCGTCGCGCTGCAGCTCGGCCAGGGCCGGATAGATCGAGCCGAAGCCGGCGACGAAGAAATGCCGGAACACCTCCTCGCAGCAGCGCTTGATCTCGTAGCCCGTATGGTCCTGCTCGGTGAGCACGCCGAGGCAAAGGGTCTTGACGTCCATCGCCGTCCCGCCGGTGATATGTCGAGATGATATATATAGGCTCGATATAGTCCAGCAAGGTCGCCGAGGTCGCGGTCAACTGCCGCCTTCGGTCTCGGTCGCCTGCTCGACCGTCCACGCGACGATACGCCGCTGCACCCGGCCGAGCGCCTCGTCAAAGGCAAGGATCACCTGCTCGACCGGCGTGCCGGCGGCGCGCACCGCCTCGCGAGCGGAGAAGGTGGTGAGCGATTCGCGCCGTGGCATGCGCAGCAGACGGACCTGCAGATGGACGTTGGCGAGCGGCGGCCGCGCCAGGCCCTCGTCGTATTCCGCCTGAAACTCGCGAATCGAGACCCGCAGCACGAAGTCCGGTCGGAGCCCGGCCGATTCCGGGCTCAGCACGTCGAAGGTGCCACTGGCGTCGAACGACTCGATCAGCAGCACCTGGACCATGACCGGCAGCACCTCGACCCATTGCACATCGGCAAAAAAGTCGAGTCCCAGCGGATCCGGACGCAAGGCGATCCGCGTCGTGTTGAGACCGCTCGCCGCGGTCGGCGGCTCGATCAGCAGCCGCTTTCGGAGCGTCGGCAGGCCGTCGTCGAAGGTCGTTTTCGGGCTCAGCCTGATCAGCGTCGGCGGATTGCGCCTGGTCAAGACGAAGGGCGTGCAGGCGCCGGTCGACAAGAGCAGCACCGCGCCGAGCGCTCGCCGCAGCGCCCGGCGGCGGGCGAGGGCGCCCGGCCGCGACTCGACGAGCCGGCTCATGGCGGGGTGAACCCGCGAGAGCTGCCGCCAACGAGAAAGCCCGTTGGATCGCGCTCGAAGTCGGTGGCGACCCGGCTGAGTGTGGCGGTCAGGTTGCGCAGTTCCCGGACCATCTGGCCGAATTCGTAAGCCCCGCTGGCGGCGAAGTCCTCGAGCGGCTGCTCCGTCGATTCGAGCATTCGGTCGGCCCGCCACATCAGGTTGCGCGCCGCTGCCGCTGCCCGCTCGACCTCCTCGAGCGCGCTGTCGCCGCGACGGCCGAGACCGGTGACCTCCGCCTCGAGGGTTGCCGTCAGCCGCTCGGCCTCGCCGACCAGCCCGACGATACCGCGCAGCGCCTCGCTGCCGTCCTCGCCGAGAGCGCCGCCCACCTGCAGCAGCCGGTCGATGTCGTCGGCCCGGGCGGCAATGGTCGCGGTCACCTGCTCGACATGGTCGAGGGTGCTGGAGAGCCGCTCGATATTGGCATCAGAGATCGCCGCAGCGATCCGCTCGAGGATGAGGACGGCACGGGCGAGGAGCTCCGGCGTCGAGGTGATGACCTGCTCGAACGCCGAGACGCGCCCGGCGATCTGCGGCGGGCCGTTCTCGGCGGTGCGCCTGGGCGCGTCGACATTGCCGCCCCTGAGCTCGACGACGACGAGGCCGGTGACCCCCTGCGGCACGAGGGCGGCATGGGTGTCGATCGTTACCGGGGTGTGCTGCTCGACCTCGACCAGCACCAGCACCCGATCGGGGTCGTCCGGGTCGATCCGGATATCGTTCACCCGGCCGACCGGCACGCCCCGGTAGAGCACCTGGCTGCCCTGGCTCAGCCCGAAGACCGAGCCCGGAAAGACGATCTCGTATTCGGTGAAGGTGCGATCGACGTCGCGCTGGGCGAGCCAGACGCCGAAGATCGCGGTGCCGATGCTCAGCACCAGGACGAAGATGCCGACGATCAGGTTGCTGGAGCGGACTTCCATCAGCTGCTCCCGGGGCTGGAGATGGCCTTGGCCCGGCGCCCGGGCGACGGGACGACCGGTGCCGGCCGCTCCGGCGCTCGCGGCCCCTCGCCGGCCGTGTTGCTGGCGGCTGCCGCGCGGCCGCGCGGGCCGCCGAAATAGGCCTCGAGCCAGGGATGCTCGTCGCGGCGCAGCTCGTCGAGGGTGCCGACCTTGGCCTTTCTGTCGACCAGCACCATGATCCGGTCGGCGATCCGCGTCAGGCTGTCGAGGTCGTGGGTGATCATGTAGACGGTGATCCCGAGGGTCTGTTGCAGGGACAGGATCAGCGCGTCGAACTCGGCCGCCCCGATGGGGTCGAGCCCGGCCGTCGGTTCGTCGAGAAAGACGATCTCCGGATCCAGCGCCAGCGCCCGGGCGAGCCCCGCCCGCTTGCGCATCCCGCCCGAGAGTTCCGCCGGGTATTTCTGCCCGGCCGAGGGATCGAGGCCGACCAGCGCCAGCTTCAGCCCGGCGATCTCGTCGAGCAAGCCGGGCCTGAGCTTGTACCAGGCCTGGATGGGCACGACGATGTTCTGGGCCACGGTGAGCGAGCTGAACAGTGCCCCGCTCTGAAAGAGCATCCCGGTGCGGGCGCGCAGCCGCTCCCGCGCCTTGTCGGAGAGGCTGCCGATATCCTCGCCGAACAGCCTGATCGTCCCACCCGAGGGCCGCATCAGCCCGGTGATCTCGCGGACCATCACGGTCTTGCCGGTGCCCGAGCCCCCGACCACCGCCATCACCTCGCCCTTGCGGACGGACATCGAAAGCCCGTCGTGGATCACGGTCTTGCCGAAGCGGGTGACCAGGTTCTCGACCTCGATGACGACATCCTCGGCCATCGCTCAGAGCCCGAAGGTCGCGAACAGGATCGAGAAGGCGGCGTTGACGATGATCACCATGAAGATGCCGGCGACCACCGACTGGGTGGTGAGCCTGCCGACACTCTCGGCGTCGCCCTTGACCTTGAGCCCCATGTAGCAGCCGATCGAGGCGATCAGGATGGCGAAGACCGGGGCCTTGATCATTCCGGCGATGAACAGATCGACACCGACCGCGTCCCTGAGCTGGCGGAGGAAGAGGACGAGCGGGATGTCGAGAAAGAAGACGACGACGAGCCCGCCGCCGACCAGCGCCATGATGTCGGCAAGGAAGGTCAAGAGCGGCAGGGCGACCAGCAGCGCGATGATCCGTGGCGTGACCAGCACGTCGAGCCGGTCGAGGCCGATCACCTCCATCGCATCGAGTTCCTCGTTGACCTTCATCGTCCCGATCTGCGCCGTGAACGCACTGCCGGAGCGACCGGCGACCATGACCGCGGTGAGCATCACACCGAGTTCGCGCAGCGTGGCGACGGCCAGGAGATTGACGGTGAAGAGCTCGGCCCCGAACTGGCGCAGCTGATCGGCGCCCTGATAGGCGAGGACGATGCCGATCAGAAAGGCCATCATCGCCACGATCGGGATGGCGTTGACGCCGGTCTCCTCGATGTGGTGGACGATCGCGGTGCCGCGGATGCGGCCGGGTGCCGTGAGCTGGCGCAGGAACGCGATGGTGACGGCACCGGCGAAGGAGAGGAAGCGGGCACACTCCTGGACCACGTCGATCGTGGTGGCACCGACATTGACGACGAAGCGAATGATCGGATGGGCGTCCGGTGGCACCCGGGTGGGCTCCGGCCGGACACCCTGGATCCGCTCGATCAGCTCGGCATGGTTCGGCTGGACAGCGATCAACTCGACCGAACTGCCGCCATCCTGCAGCGACCGGATGGTCCGCACGAGGAGCCAGGCGCCCGCGGTATCCAGCCCGTCCAGCTGGTCGAGCACGATCCGCATCTCGGGCGGCGGCTTGCCACCGAGCCGGGGGAGGCCATCGAGCAGCGCCCGGTCGAGCTCGGGCAGCGACGGCAGGCGCCAGTCGCCGCCGCAGCAGAGCAGGCCCGTCTCCGCCTGCCTCGCCGTCTCGACCCAACCCGACACCGATCCCCTCGCCCATGGTCGCCAAGACCCTGATCCTACTCGGGGTCGACCATGGTGCAAGGCCGGTTCACCGTGAAGTGTTCGCCACGTGTTCAATCGAACATGTGGTCCGGGTCAGGTGGGCGAGCCGTCGACCAGCTCGCGGAGCGGCTCGAGATGGGCCCTGGCCGCCGGCAGATAGGGGTGTACCGCGAGTGCGGCCTCGAAGCTGCGCAGCGCGGCTTCGGGCCGGTCGTTGCGCAGCATGATCAGGCCGAGGCCGGAAAGGGCGCCGAAATGTCGGGGCTCGAGCCGCAGGGCTTCCTCGATGTCGCGGGCCGAGTCCACGTCGTTGCCCATGAGGTAGTGCAGCGTCGCCCGCCGGTTCCAGGCTTCGGCGAAGTCGGGCGAGCGGTCGATCAGCCGGTTGAAGCTGTGGATCGCCATCGGGAAGAGCCGCCGCGCCATGGCGTCGCTGCCCTGCCGCAGCAGCCGCGCACTCGAAGGATCGTCGATCTCGTGCCAGATCCCCCAGATCTCGGTCTCGATCGCGGCGGCGTTGGCCGCGGTCTCGGCGGCACCCAGTGCCGAAAACAGCTCATCGAGCCTCGGATCGTCCTGATCGGCCGCAGCGATCGGGCCGATTGCCAGGATCACGAGTGTCAGCCCGATGGCGAGAAGACGCATCACCCCACCTCACTCCCTTGAACACCCGGAAGAGATGGAGCGACAACCGACCCGCGACCAGCCCGGCTCAGCCCTCCGCCATGGCCGCCGCCGGTGCTGCGCTGGCCAGGGCCCTGGCCTCGAGTGCGTCGAGCGAGCGGCGCAGAATGTGGTCGATCGCCACCATGTCGTAGATCCCGACATGGGTGCTGTCGGGGATCGTCTCGACCAGGACCGGATGGGCCAGCGCTGCGATCAGGCGCTCGGAGTGCTCGCGCGGCACGATCCGGTCGTCGCTCGCGAGGATGACGGCCGTGGGCACCGACTTGCCGTTCAGGTGATCGATGCTGCGAAACGGATTCTTGAGGAGGTAGCGGACCGGCACGCCGCGATAGCGCTTCTTGGCGATCTCCTCGATCGAATCGAAGGGTGTCACGAGGAGCTGGCCGGCAATCGGGCGGTTGGCCGCGAGGTAGGCGGCGATGCCGGAGCCGAGGCTGAAGCCGAAGGCGTAGACCCGCTCGGGGGCCATGCCCTTGACCATGGCGTCGTGGATCAAGAGCGCGTCGGCGAAGAGGGTGGCCTCGCCCGGCGTGCCGGTCGAGGGCACATAACCGCGATAGTGGAAGACCACGACGTCGACATCGGTCAGGCGATGCGCGATGAAGGTGGTGCAGTCGTCGCTGTTCCAGGCATTGCCGGAAAAGCCGATGACGAGGCCGCGGCTCCGCCGCCGGGCGCGCACCAGATTGCCGACGATCGTCTCGCCATCCGGTGTCCTGAGCTCCAGCCGCTCGGTACCCTCGGGCAGCGGGTAGTTGGGGACGGTGGCCATGTCGCGGCGAAAGACCAGCTTGTCCTGCAGCAGATAGAGGGCACCGACATAAAGACCGTAGAGCGCCACACCGCCGAGAATCAGGTTCAAGAGAGCTCTCCGTCACGCGCACGACATGTCGGATCGACAAGGGCCGACCCCCGCCATGCAAGATAGGTCCGAGTCGGGAGCTATACCAGAAGCCCTGCTACCGCGGGCACTGGTCACCGGCGGGGCCGTGCGGGTCGGGCGCACGCTGGTGCTGGCTTTGGCCGAGCTCGGCTTTGCGGTCGCCATCCACTGCCGCCGTGCCGTGGCCGACGCCGCTGCCCTCGCGGCTGCGATCGAGACCGCGGGCGGTCGCGCGGTGGTGGTCGAGGCCGATCTCGCCGTGCCCGACGAAGCAGCCGGGCTCGTTCCCAGGGCAGAGGCGGCGCTGGGCGGGTCGATCGGCGTGCTGGTCAACAATGCAGCGACCTTCGAGGCCGACCACCTCGGAACCTTGGATCTCGCCCACTTGCGCCGCCAGCTCGCGGTCAATCTCGAGGCCCCTTTGCTCCTCGCCCAGGCCTTCGCCCGCACCTTGCCGACGGGTGCTGCCGGCCTCATCGTCAATCTCGGCGATCAGCGCACCGCCAACCCCACCGCCAACTATCTCGGCTACTCGATCAGCAAGGGCGCACTCGACATGGCCGCAGCCGTGCTCGCCCGCGACCTCGCCCCACGCATCCGCGTCAACAGCATCGCCCTCGGCCTCGCCATGGCGCATCCCGGCATGGACGAGGCGCACTACCAGGAGCTCGTCCAGGCGACCCCCCTGGCCCGGGCGACCGAGGATGCCGAGATCGCCCGGGCGCTGCAGCTGATCGTCCAGTCGCCCTCGATGACCGGGGCCACGCTTCGGCTCGACAGCGGCATGGCGCTGGGCTGGGCCTATCCCGCCCGCTAGCCGGCGACGAAAGCGAGCCTCACCCCGTTGGCGTGCTCGGGATCGACCAGGACCGCAACACCACTCTGCCAATCGTGCGGCACCTCCTGCTGGGCGAGGAACCTGGCGGTGGCGGCAGGATCGGCAACAGCGATCTCCAGCACTGCGAGCAGCGGCTCTGGTGCCGCTTCCGGCAGCGTGAAGCCCGGATGCAAGAGAGCCGCGTCGTCGGGGGTCGCCAGCATGATCGGGGCCGTGCCGGTCTGGATCGCGCGGACCTGGTCCGTCCGGGTGACCGCGGCACTGCCGACGATCTGCTCGGCCAAGGCCGCGAGCGGCTCGACATCGTCGACGATCACGGTGAGCCCGGCGATCCGCAACGCCCCGTTCGGATGACGCAGCCAGGCCGGGCGACGCATCGGCTCCGGGGTCAGATGCGTGCAGCCGAAAAGGTTGAGGCCCGAGCGGTCGACCGGATCCAGCATGACATTGGCGAAGCGCAGCTCGACGGCCGGCGTCTCACTCTCCAGAAGCCGCAGCAGCGAGCCGGCCTTGGCCGAGGCGAGACCCGCTGCCTGCCACGCAGCGGCGGTGGCCGCAGCATCGCTCGAGTGCAATGCTACGCCCAGAAGCCCCTCGCCGCGCTCCGCCAGGAGCCGGTCGAGGCCGTTGCTGAAGCCGTCGGGATCGACGATGCCCAAGAGCTCCAGATAGTCGTGCTCGAACATGATGCAGTAGTTGGCCGTGGCCCAGCCGACATGCCGGCCGCGCGGCGTGGCGTTGAAACCGAGCCGGGCCCACTGCCGGCGGGCGGCCTCGAGGTCCGCCACACCAATGATCAGATGGTCGAGGCCGGTGATGGCACGTTGCACGATCGCTCCCCTTCGGTTAACGCCGTTCTTTGGACAGACTATGGCTGGAGTGCGGCCATGACCATCGGCATCATCTGCGCCATCCCGCAAGAGCTCGGCCATCTCGCCGATGCCATGACGGCGACCGAACCGAGCCGGCACGGCGGCATCGCCTTCGTCACCGGTACGCTCGACGGGCATCGCCTGGTGCTCGCCGGGGGCGGGGTCGGCAAGGTCAACGCGGCACTGACCGCCACCCTGCTCGCCGACCGCTTCGGCTGTCGCTGCCTCGTCTTCTCCGGGGTGGCCGGCGGGCTCGACCCGGCCCTTCACGTCGGCGATATCGTCATCGGCGAGCGCACGCTGCAGCACGATGCCGGGGTCCTGCAGGGCGAGCGGGTCCACACCTACCAGGCCGGGCACGTGCCCTTCTTCAACCCCACGGATCAGCTCGGCTATCGTCCGCCCCAGCATCTCCTCGCCCGGGTCCGCGAGCGGCTCATCGGCTTCGGCCTCGAGCCGCTCTCGGCGACGGCCACAGGTGGTGTGGCGCGCACCCCGGTCGTCCGCTTCGGCACCATCCTCACCGGCGATCAGTTCCTGAACTGCGAGGCGACGCGCGTTCGGCTCTTCAAGGAGTTCCATGGCCAGGCGATCGAGATGGAAGGCGGGGCCATCGGCCAGGTCGCCGAGGCGTTCGGCATCCCGCACCTCGTCATCCGCGCCCTGTCCGACCTCGCGGGTGCCGAATCGGCCGTCGATTTCGGCCACTTCGTCGAGGAGGTCGCGGCCGGCTCGGCGAAGATCGTGCGCCACCTGCTGCCGGTGATCTGAGCCCCTTCAGTCGCGCACCGCGCTGATCATGTAGTTGACGTCCCGATCCCGGCTGCGGACGAAATCGCCCTCGGCCGGGCGATAGACGACACCCGTCGTGTCGACCACGCGAAAGCCGCGGCGGCGCAAGAGGCGGGCCAGCATCGAGGGCTCGATGAACTGCTGCCACCGATGCGTGCCCCTGGGCAACCAGCCCAAGAGGTATTCGGCGGCGACGATGCCCAGGAGGTACGACTTCACCGTGCGGTTCAGGGTCGACATGACGAGCAGCCCACCCGGGCGGGTGATGTCGGCGAGCTGGCAGATGAAGAGATCGGGATCGCTGGTGTGCTCGATCACCTCCATCGCCAGCACGATGTCGAAGACCTTGCCCGCGTCAGCCCCAGCGTCGGCAAGCGTCTCGACGCCGATGCTGCGGTAGTCGATCTCGAGATCGCTGGCCGCTGCATGCGCCTTGGCGGCACCGATCGAGCGGGCGGAGGGGTCGATGCCGGTCACCGTCGCACCGAGCCGCGCCATGGGCTCGGTGAGCAGCCCCGCACCGCAGCCGATATCGGCGAGCCTGACCCCCGCGAACGGCCGCAGGGCCGCGGCACCGCCGGTGCCGAGCTGCGCCTCTGCCTGATCGCGGATATAGCCGATCCGCAAGGGGTTCAGGCGATGCAGCGGCCGCATGGGACCGTTTGGAGTCCAGACCTCGGCCGCCATCGCCTCGAACTTGTCGACCTCGGCGCGATCGACCGCCTCGCCACCGGCGGACGGATGGCGACCGGCGCTCTGTTGCTTGCTCATCGAACCCCTGCTGGCTAGAAGGTGGCGCATCCGGCTGACGATCCTGGTCACTGCTGGGCCCGGCTCGACAGGTCTGCGATTGCCGAGCGCCGTAACGGCCGCTCCGTCATGGCCGGAAGATACTGCATGTCTCGACCCGATCCGCCGCCACCGATGCAGTCGACGGCGTCCAGCTGAAGCGAGTAACGACGTTGTCCCTCGTCGTGCAGAAATATGGCGGCACCTCGGTCGCCGATCTAGAGCGCATTCGCAACGTGGCCGCCCGCGTGGCGTGGCATGTGCGCGCTGGCGAGCGCGTCTGCCTCGTACCCTCCGCCATGGCCGGCGAGACCAACAAGCTCGTGGGCTTCGTCGACGGCCTCGATGCCCGGGGCTTCGATCCCGCCGAGTACGACCAGGTCGTGGCCTCGGGCGAGCAGGTGACCGCCGGGCTTCTGGCCATCGCCCTCCAGTCGATCGGCATCCCGGCCCGCTCGTTTACCGGCTGGCAGGCCGGCATCACCACCGACGACGCCCACGGCAAGGCGCGGATCACCGCCATCGACCCTGCCCCCGTCATGGCCGCCCTCGACGCGGGGCAGGTCGCCGTGGTGACGGGTTTTCAGGGCCTCGCCCCCAGCAGTCGTGTGTCGACCCTCGGCCGTGGCGGCTCGGACACCTCGGCCGTCGCCTTGGCAGCGGCCCTGGGTGCGGAGCGCTGCGACATCTTCACCGACGTCGACGGCGTCTACACCTCTGATCCCCGGATCGTGAGCAAGGCCAAGAAGCTCGACCGCATCACCTATGAAGAGATGCTCGAGATGGCCTCGCAGGGGGCCAGGGTGCTGCAGACCCGCTCGGTGGCGCTGGCCATGGCGCACAAGGTGCGGGTGCAGGTGCTCTCCAGCTTTACCGACGAGCCGGGCACGCTCGTGGTCGACGAGGATGAGATCGTGGAACAGCAAGTCGTGAGTGGCATCACCTACAGCCGCGACGAGGCCCGCCTGACGGTCCTCGGCGTGCGCGACCGACCGGGGGTGGCGGCTGCCGTCTTCGGCCCGTTGGCCGCCGCCGACATCAATGTCGACATGATCGTCCAGTCGGTCAGCCGCGACGGCGTGCTCGCCAACATGACCTTCACGGTAGCACGGAACGACCTGGCCCGCGCCCAGGACGTCCTGGCGGAGCACCAGGGGACCATCCAGTTCGAGGAGATCGTCGCCGACGACGATGTCAGCAAGGTCTCGGTGATCGGTGTGGGCATGCGCAGCCATGCCGGCATCGCGCACACCATGTTCGAGAGCCTGGCCGCCAAGGGGATCAACATCCAGGCGATCTCGACCTCCGAGATCAAGGTCTCGGTGCTGATCGCCGAGGCCTATACCGAGCTCGCGCTTCGGACCCTGCATACGGCCTACGGGCTCGACGCCGCACACCCGGCGGCGGAGGGCTGAGCACCGTGACCGCGCTGCCGCCGCATCCGCTGTTGGCCGAGCTCTGGCGCTCCGGCACCGAGCTCCTCGGCACCGAGACGGCGATCATGGGCGGGGCCATGACCTGGGTCTCCGAGCGCCAGCTGGTCGCCGCCATCGCCGCGGCCGGCGGCTTCGGCGTGATCGCCTGCGGCTCGATGAACCCGGAGCTCCTGGCCCTGGAGATCCGGGCCACCCGGGCCCTCACCGACCGGCCGTTCGGCGTCAACCTGATCGTCATGCACCCGGCCCTCGAGCCGCTGATCGAGGTCTGCCTCGATCTCGGCGTCGGCCACATCGTGCTCGCCGGCGGCCTGCCGCCCGGCACCGCCATCGCCAAGATCAAGGCCGCCGGGCGCAAGCTCCTCTGCTTCGCCCCCTCCCTGGCGCTGGCCAAGCGGCTGGTCCGCTCGGGTGCGGATGGTCTGATCATCGAGGGCATGGAGGCGGGCGGCCATATCGGCGCCGTCTCGACCGCCGTTCTCGCCCAGGAGATCCTGCCGGGCATCGAGGACGTGCCGGTCTTCGTCGCCGGCGGCATCGGCAATGGCGAGGGCATCGCTGCCTTCCTTCGAATGGGGGCGGCGGGCGTGCAAATGGGCACCCGCTTCGTCTGTGCCGAGGAGTGTATCGCCCATCCCCGCTTCAAGCAGGCCTTCATCCGCGCCTCGGCCCGGGACGCGCAGCCCTCGGTGCAGATCGACCCGGCGTTCAAGGTGATCCCGGTAAGAGCACTCGCCAATGACGGCACCCGCCGCTTCACCGAGACCCAGCTCGAGGTGATCGGCCGCTACCGCCGCGGCGAGCTCAGCCAGGAGGAGGCCTCGCTCGCGATCGAGCATTTCTGGGCCGGCGCACTCAGGCGGGCGGTGATCGACGGCGACGTCGAGGAGGGCTCGCTGATGGCCGGGCAGAGCGTGGGCTTCGTCAAGACGATCCAGCCGGCGGCCCTGATCATCGCCGAGCTCGTCGCCGAGGCCGAGGCGGCGCTGGCCCGGCCGCTGCCGCAGCGCACCGTCGCCCGCCAGCCCGCCACCGCCGGGGGCTGACGATGCCGGCCGCGCGGCGCGGCGAGGAGGCCCCGGGCGAACGGCGCAGCGTCGAGCTCTCCGGTGCCCGCCAGCTGCTGCGCCGGCTGGTCGAGGTGCAGGCCCTGCCGGTTGACCGCCAGGCCAGGCTCGACCGCATCGTCCAGCTCATCGCCGCCAACCTCGTCGCCGAGGTCTGCTCGATCTACGCGCTCAGAGCCGGCGACGTGCTCGAGCTCTTCGCCACCGAAGGCCTGGCGCGCGAGTCGGTCCACCGCACCCGGATGGCCATGGGCCAGGGCCTCGTCGGCACCATCGCGGCCTCGGGCAACATCATCAACACCGACAGCGCCCAGAACCACCCCAATTTCGCCTATTTCCCGGAGACCGGCGAGGAACTCTACCAGTCGTTCCTGGGCGTGCCGGTGCTCCGCGGCGGCCGGGTCGTGGGCGTGCTCGTCGTCCAGAACACGGTCAAGAAGCGCTACGGCGACGACGAGGTCGAGGCGCTGCAGATCATCGCCTCGGTCCTGGCCGAGATGCTGGCCACCGGCGAGCTGGTCGATCGCGAGCGCTACACCGATCTTCCCGGTCTCAAGCGCGAGCAGCGGCGGCTCGAGGGCCAGCTCCTGGTCGAAGGGGTCGCGGTCGGCCGGGCCTGGCTGCACGATGCCAAGATCGAGATCACAAGGCTGCTCGCCGACGATCCGGTCCAGGAGGTCGAGCGGCTGGAAGCAGCGATCGAGGGGCTGCGCCAGTCCCTGGACAGGATGCTCGAGCGCGCCGATCTCGGCGCCGGTGACCATCTCGAGGTGCTCGAGACCTACCGCATGTTCGCCCACGACACCGGCTGGCGGCGGCGGATGCGCGAGGCGATCGAGACCGGGCTTTCGGCCGAGGCGGCGGTCCGTCGGGTCCAGGAGGAGACCCGGGTCCGGATCGGCCACGCCAACGACCCCTATCTGCGCGAGCGGCTGCTCGACCTCGAGGACCTCGCCGAGCGGCTGCTCCGCCTCCTGGCCGGCAAGGCCAGCCACGGCGAGGCCAAGGCCATGCCGGCGGGCTCGATCATCGTGGCGCGGAACCTCTCGGCCGCCGACCTCATCGACTACGACCACACCAAGATCAGCGGCATCGTGCTGGAGGAGGGCTCGCCCACCGCCCACGTCACGATCGTCGCCCGGGCCTTCGACCTGCCGATGCTGGGCCGGGTCGAGCGCGCCATGGCGCAGGTCGAGGGCGGCGACATGCTGGCGCTGGACAGCGGGCACGGCCAGGTCCTGATCCGCGCGTCCGAGGACATGGTCGACGCCTTTCAGGCCGCGATGCGCGATCGCCAGGAACGCCGCCGGGTGTTCGACAGCCTCAAGGACCTGCCGGCGGTCTCGCGCGACGGGATCGAGGTCGAGCTCTCGATCAATGCGGGCTTTTTGATCGACGTGGGCGAGCTCGAGGCCACCGGTGCCGCCGGGGTCGGCCTCTACCGCACCGAGCTCGCCTTCATGTCGCGGCCGGACTTCCGCGATCCCGAGGTGCAGACCGGCTACTACGCCGCGGTCCTGGAGCGGGCGGGCGGCAAGCCGGTCTGCTTTCGCACCCTCGACATCGGCAGCGACAAGCAGCTGCCCTATTGGCGGATGCCGGCCGAGGAGAACCCCGCCATGGGCTGGCGGGCGATCCGCCTCACCCTCGACCGCCCGGCGATCCTCCGCCACCAGTTGCGCGCGCTGTTGCGCGCCGCCGCCGGCCGCCCCCTCTTGAGGGTCATGTTCCCGATGGTCGCCGAGGTCGCGGAGTTCCGGGCGGCCCGGCATCTGCTCGAGCTCGAGCGCCGCCGGGCGCTGGATCGTGGCCAGGCCCTGCCCGAACGGCTCGAGGTGGGTGCCATGATGGAGGTGCCCTCGCTCTTCTGGCAGCTGCCGACCCTCTTGAAGGAGGTCGACTTCCTCTCGGTGGGCTCCAACGACCTCCTGCAGTTCCTGTTTGCCTGCGATCGCGGCTCACCCGTGATCGGTGGCCGCTACGATGTGCTGTCGCCACCGGCGCTGGCCTTCATCCGGGCGCTGGTCGAGCACTGTCGCAGCACCGGGGTAGCGCTCGCGGTCTGCGGCGAAATGGCGAGCCAGCCGATCGAGGCCATGGCCCTGGTCGCGCTCGGGGTCCACCGCCTCTCCTTGTCGCCGGCGCAGATCGGCCCGGTCAAAGCGATGCTGCGCTCCCTTGATGCGGGTCCGCTCGCTGCCTACGTGCATCGCTTGTTGGATCTGCCCGACCATAGCCTCAGACGCCACCTCTCGGCCTATGCCCATGACCACGACATCGTCCTGCCCGACGGCAGTTTTCGCGCCGCTTGACGCACCACCGCCGGTTGTGTGCATACCAGAGGGTGCCAATCGTCCTGTCGACGATCGATGTTTGGCGATGGCCCCTCGGTTCGTTATGAATGTTTAACCGCTTTGGCGCCTAATGCGCGGCCGAGGCGGGGAGCGAAGCAGCCGCCGATCCTTCGACCTTCTACTGTGGGGCGATACTCCGACCGTGTCACGTCGACCGACTGATCACCAGCCTGCCTTCGATCCCATCGCCGAGCGTCTCGTCGACATCGGCCGGCATTTGCGCGAGGCGCGGCAGCAACGCGGCGAGGACCTCTACGACATCGCCGACTACCTGCGCATCAAGCCGTCCTATCTCTCAGCGCTCGAGGAGGGCGACCTCAGGGCGATGCCCGGGCGCACCTACGCCATGGGTTTCCTGCACACCTATGCCGACCATCTCGGCTACGATGGTGCGGAGCTCGTCCGCCAGCTGAAGGCGACGGCGCAACCCGAAGGCGAGGCCACGCTGCAGGTCCGCCAGCCGGTGGCCGAGAGCCGACTGCCCAGCATGGGCATCGTCGTCGTGGCCCTGCTGCTCGCGAGTGTCGCCTATGCCGGCTGGTTCGCGGCCCAATCCGGTGACGACGTGCTCGCCCGGGTCAAGGCGCTGCCGGGCGAGATCGGCCAGTATGCCGCCACCATGTTCGAGGACGAGCCCGCCGTGCCGGCCACCGCCGCGACCACCCTGCCGGACGCGGCGCCGGACGCGGCAAGCGAGCCGTTGCCCGTGCTGGAGGCGCTGGCTGCACCGGACAACAGCACCGTGGCTACCCCGGTTCCGGCCCCGGCGACCCCGCCGGCCGGCGGCATCGACATCACCGCCGCGGTCGCCGAGCGAGACGCGGCAACGCCCGCGGGCACCGATGCGGCAACGGGCGTCGCAACGGGCGTCAATGGCACCACCCAAGACAGCCTCGCGGTCCTGGTGCTCGACGCCGAGGCCGAGCGGACGGCCGCCCTTCGCCGGCTGAACGAGGAGCGGCCGGATGGCGGCACGGTGGGCGAGCTTCTCGCCGCGCTGCAGGCCGCACCCGGCGACGCGGCAGCGCCGCCGGCACCGGCGACCGCCGACATACCGGTGATCTCGGATACGGGGCGCATCACGCTGCTCGCCCGCGAAGCCGCCTGGATCCAGGTGCAGAGCCCCGCCCGCGACTATCTGCGCAGCACGACGCTGGAGCCCGGTCAGCGCTTCGACATCCCCGATCGCACGGATCTGGCGCTTTGGACCGGCAATGCCGGCGGCCTCGAGGTCTGGGTCGACGGCCAGAACCTGGGCCCGCTGGGCGCCGATGGTGCCGTCATGCGTGATGTGACCCTCACCCCCGAAGCGCTCCGCGCCCTTCGCTGACGAAAGACCAGAGCCGATGGTTGCCCTCGCCGAGCCCCGTCGCCACCGGACCACGGCCGTCAAGGTCGGCGACATCACGATCGGTGGCGGGGCGCCGGTCGTCGTCCAGTCGATGACCAACACGGACACCTCCGATCTCGAGGGCACCTGCCGGCAGGTGATCGAGCTCGCCCGCGCCGGCTCCGAGATCGTCCGCGTGACGGTCAACGACGAGGCCGCCGCCCGCGCCGTGCCGAGGCTGCGCGAGCGCCTCGATCTCCTGGGCCACAAGGTGCCGATCGTCGGCGATTTCCACTATAACGGTCATCGGCTGCTCGCCGCCGTGCCGGAACTCGGGACCAGTCTCGCCAAGCTCAGGATCAACCCCGGCAATGTCGGCTTCGGCGACAAGCGCGACAAGCAGTTCGAGGCGATGATCGAGGCCGCCCTCCAGCATGATCGGCCGGTGCGGATCGGCGTCAACTGGGGCTCGCTCGACCAGGCCCTGGCGGCCAGGCTGATGGACGAGAATGCGGCGAAGCCGGAGCCAGAGAGTGCCGATTTCGTGCTCCGCGAGGCCCTCGTCCGCTCGGCGCTCGAGAGTGCGGCACACGCCGAGCGCATGGGCCTCGGTGCCGACCGTATCGTCATCTCGGCCAAGGTCAGCCGGGTCCCGGACCTGATCGCGGTCTACCGCGAGCTCGCCAGGCGCTCCACCTACGCGCTGCATCTCGGCCTCACCGAGGCCGGCATGGGTACGAAGGGTGTCGCCGCCAGCGCCGCCGCCCTCGCCGTGCTGCTCATGGACGGCATCGGCGACACCATCCGCTGCTCCCTGACCCCCAGGCCCGGCGAGACCCGGACCACCGAGGTCAAGGTCTGCCAGGAGATCCTGCAGTCGCTGGGCCTGCGCACCTTCGCCCCCGAGGTCGCGGCATGTCCCGGCTGCGGGCGGACCACCAGCACGTCCTTTCAGGAACTCGCCCAGCAGATCGAGGGCTATCTCGCCCTGCAGATGCCGGTCTGGAAAGAGCGCTACCAGGGGGTCGAGACGCTCAAGGTCGCCGTCATGGGCTGCATCGTCAACGGCCCGGGCGAGAGCAAGCACGCCGATATCGGCATCAGCCTGCCGGGCACCGGCGAGAGCCCCGTGGCCCCCGTCTTCATCGACGGCGAGAAGGCGATGACGCTCCGCGGCGACGGCATCGCCCAGGAATTCCAGGCGATGGTCGAGCGCTATGTCGAGGAGCGCTTCGGCAAGAGCGCCGCTTGACAGGAATGCGGGGAGGATGATCCTCCCCGCGCCCCACCGAAACTTTGCGCCGGCGCTCGTCCTAGGCGCCACCGCGAAGTCCCGAGGGGGCGCGGGGGAAATCATTCCCCCCGCATTCTCTCCTAAATTGGAGATACCGGCCCATGGCCAGCATCCGGCCGGTGCGCGGCACGCACGACCTCTATGGCGAGACCATCCGCCGCCACCGCCACGTGATCGACACGGGCCGCGACACCGCCCGGCTCTACGGCTACGAGGAGATCGCAACCCCGATCTTCGAGTTCACCGAGGTCTTCAAGCGCAGCCTGGGTGACACCTCGGACGTCGTCACCAAGGAGATGTACACCTTCGAGGACCGGGGCGGCGACAGCCTGACGCTCCGGCCCGAGAACACGGCCGCGGTGGCGCGCGCGGTGATCTCGGGCGGCATGCTGCAGGCCCTGCCGCTCAAGCTCTTCTATGCGGGCCCGATGTTCCGCTACGAGCGGCCGCAGAAGGGGCGGCTTCGTCAGTTCCACCAGATCGGCGTCGAGCTGATCGGGGCGGCCGAGCCCCTGGGCGATGTCGAGGTGATCGCCATCGGGGCGCAAATTCTGGAGCGGCTCGGCATTGCCGATCAGGTCACGCTCGAGCTCAACACGCTGGGCGACCCCGAGAGCCGCATGGCCTATCGGCAACAGCTGGTCAGCTATCTCGAGGGCTTTCGCGACCGGCTCTCCGAGGACAGTCGCCTGCGCCTCGAGCGCAATCCGCTGCGCATCCTCGACAGCAAGGACGAGGGCGACCGGGCGATCGTCCGCGAGGCGCCCAGGCTCGAGGAGTCCTTGAACCAGGCGAGCCAGGATTTCTTCGCCGCGGTCAGGGACGGGCTCAACGAGCTCGGCATCGCCTACACTCTCAACGAACGCCTGGTGCGCGGCCTCGACTACTACACCCACACCGCCTTCGAGTTCACGACCACAGCACTCGGTGCGCAGGGGGCCGTGATCGCCGGCGGCCGCTACGACGGCCTGGTCGAGGAGATCGGCGGGCCCTCGACCCCGGGCGTCGGCTGGGCCGCCGGGGTCGAGCGGCTGGCCCTCTTGGCGACGAACGAGCCCGCGGAACCCCGCGCCGTCGCCATCGTGCCGATCGGCGCGGCGGCGGAAGCCCAGGCGCGCAAGCTCGCAAGCGAGCTCCGCCATGCCGGCATCGCGGTCGAGCTCGCCTTTCGCGGCAAGCCCGGCCAGCGCATGAAGCGCGCCGATCGCGCCAATGCCCGCTTCGCCATCTCGATGGGCGACGAGGAGCTGGCGTCCGGCACGGTCAAGCTGCGCGATCTCGATTCGGGCGAGGAGATCACGGTCGACCGGGCGGTGGTGGGAACGCGGCTGACCGCTCGGGAAATGTGACGGTTGCGTGACAAGGCTTTGACGGAAGGCGCTGCGGCGGGCTAATCTTTACGGTCTGTCGACACCATCCCTTGGGGCCCCTCCCGGTTGAACGCCACCCTGATCCTGATCGAGCTGGTGGGCGGCATCGCCTTGCTGCTCTGGGGCGTGCACATGGTGCGCACCGGGGTCGGCCGGGCGCTCGGCTCGGCCTTGCGCGACGTTCTGCGCCGGGCCGCGGGCAACCGCTTCTCGGCCGCGATTACCGGGCTTTCGATCACCGTGCCGCTGCGGAGCTCGACGGCGACCGCGATCATCACCGGTGCGTTCGCCGAGCGCCGGCTGATCGCCTCACCGCCGCCCTTGCCGTCATGCTCGGCGCCGATATCGGCACGGCGGTCGCAGCCCAGCTGCTCGCCGTTGATCTGCGCCTGCTGTCGCCGGTCGCCATGGCGGCTTTGCTCACCTGGCTCGCCCACGCCTCGATTGCGATGATCCTCACCGTGGCGGGGCTGGTCGGGGCCGGTGTGGTGCCACACGCCATGGCGGTCCCGTTCGTCCTCGGGGCGAATGCCGGCGCCGCCATCGCCCCCGTCGTCGCCACCGCCGGCAGCAGTCCCGCCGGCCGGCGGCCCGCCTTGGGCAACCTCGTGATGCGCGGCAGCGGTGCCTTGCTGGCGCTCGCGGCCCTGCCCTGGACTGCCCCTTCATCCTCGCCCATCTCGGCTCCGGCACGGCCCTTGTCTTGAACCTCCATCTCGCCTTCAACCTCGCCCTCGCACTCGTGATGCTGCCCCTGGTGGAACCATTGGCCCGGCTGGTCGAGTTGCTGCAGCCGGAACAACCGACCGAGGGCGATGATCGGCTCCGGCCCCGCCAGCTCGATCCCGAGGCCATCGCCGGCCCGACCGTGGCGCTGGCCAACGCCGCGCGCGAGGCCTTGCGCCTCGGCGATGCGGTCGAGGCCATGCTCGGCCGCTCGATCCAGGCCTTCGCCGTCGAGGATCCGCTGCTCATCAAGGCGATCTCGGCCGAGGACGACGTGGTCGACGCGCTGCACGAGGCGATCAAGCTCTACCTCACGCGCCTCGGCCAGGAGGAGCTCGAGCCCGACGAGAGCCAGCGCTGCGTCGAGATCCTGACCTTCACCACCAATTTCGAGCACATCGGCGACATCATCGATCGCAACCTGATGGAACTCGCCGAGAAGAAGATGAAGGGCAATCTCCGCTTCTCCGCCGAGGGCATGGCCGAGATCGAGGCCTTCCACGGCCGGATCGTGCAGAACGTGCAGCTCGCCCTCACCGTCTTCATGCGCGGCGACATCGGCCTCGCGCGCCAGTTGATCGCCGAGAAGACGGCCGTGCGCGACATGGAGGCCTCGGCCGTCGAGAATCACCTCGCCCGGGTCGGCAGGCGGCTGCCCGAATCGGTCGAGACCTCGTCGCTGCATCTCGACATCATCCGCGACCTGAAGCGCATCCACTCGCCTATCGCGGCCACCGCCTACCCGGTCCTGGAACGGGCCGGCGAGCTCGGGAAGAGCCGCCTGAAGAAGCCCGGCGAGGGCGACAAGAAGAAGCAGCCGGCACAGGCACCCGGGCCGGACGTCGCTGCGCCGAGCCCGGTCGAGCCGCAGGGCCAGCATTGACGAATGCCCATTTCTGCCGAAAACCAAGCGCTCACGCGGCAACCCCCAAAGCGGGCAATCGATGAACACCTCACGGTCCAGCACCGGCCTCGACCAGAAGCTCGACGCCATCCTGGCGCGGCGCGACGAGCTCAGCAGCCTGATGGCCGAGGGCGGCGGCGACTATGCCGGGCTCGGCCGGGAGTTCGCCGAGCTCGAGCCCATCGTCCAGGGCGTCGAGCGCTACCGGGCGCTCAAAGCCGAGATCCGCGGCCTGAACGGCCTCCTCGACGATTCATCGACCGAGCCCGAGATGCGCGGCATGGCGCACGAGGAGATAGCATGCCTCGAGGCCCGCCTGCCGGAGCTCGAGCGCGAGTTGCAGGTCCTCCTCCTGCCCAGGGACGTGGCCGACGAGGGCAGTGCGATCCTCGAGATCAGGGCCGGCACCGGCGGCGACGAGGCAGCCCTCTTCGCCGGCGACCTCTGGCGGATGTACGAACGCTACGCGCAGGGCCAGGGCTGGCGCACCGAGATCCTGTCCTTGAGCGAAACCGAGATCGGCGGGATCAAGGAGCTGGTCGCCGAGGTCCAGGGCCGGGGTGTGTTCGCCAAGCTCAAGTTCGAGGCGGGCGTGCACCGGGTCCAGCGTGTTCCCGTGACCGAGGCCGGTGGTCGCATCCACACCTCGGCCGCCACCGTGGCCGTCCTGCCGGAGGCCGAGGAGGTCGATTTCGAGCTCGACGAGACGGAGCTTCGGGTCGACGTCTACCGCGCGTCCGGGGCCGGCGGGCAGCACGTCAACAAGACCGAGAGTGCCGTGCGGATCACCCATGTGCCGACGGGCATCGCCATCGCCATGCAGGACGAGAAATCGCAGCACAAGAACCGGGCCAAGGCCTTGAAGATCCTCAAGGCCCGCCTCTTCGAGATGGAGCGCGCCCGGGCCGCGGCCGAACGTTCGGCCGAGCGCAAGGGCCAGGTCGGCTCGGGCGACCGCTCGGAGCGCATCCGCACCTACAACTTCCCGCAGGGCCGGGTCACCGACCACCGCATCAACCTCACCCTCTACAAGCTCGACCAGGTCCTGGCCGGCGAGGCCCTGGGCGAGCTGGTGGACGCGCTGATCGCCGAGGATCAGGCGGCCAGGCTCACCGAGCTTGCCTGAGCCGGCGACGGTAGCTGCCCTGGTCGATGCGGTAGCCCGCCAGCTGAAGACGGCCGGCATCGAGGGCGCCCGTGCCGAGGCTCGGCTCATCGTGGCGCACGCGACGGGCCTCGATCGGACCCGCCAGCTCGGCGACCCCGGCCAAGCGGTCGATCCTGAACCCGCGCTCGCCCTCGCCCGCCGCCGCGGCACCAGGGAGCCCATGGCCTACCTCCTCGGCCGCCGCGAGTTCTGGGGCCTCGACTTCCTGGTCGGCCCGGGGGTCCTGGTGCCCCGCCCCGAGACCGAGACGCTCATCGACGTGGTTCTGGCCGAGCTCGCCGACCGCGAGGCACCCTTGCGGCTCCTCGATCTCGGCACCGGCACCGGCTGCCTGCTGCTCACGCTCCTCACCCTCTACCCGGCAGCCACCGGCATCGGCATCGACCGCTCGACGGCAGCCCTGGCCTACGCTGCCCGCAACCGGGAACGCCTGGGCCTCGAGGATCGAGCACTCCTCGTCCAGGGCGACTGGCTCGCCGCGGTCCAGGGCCCGTTCGACCTCATCGTTGCCAACCCGCCCTATATCGCCCCGGAAGAGCCACGCGATCCCGAAACCCGCCACGAGCCCGAAAGCGCGCTGATCGCCGGCCAGAACGGCCTCGACGCCTACCGCGCGATCGCCGCGCCGGCCCGGCTGGCGCTCGCCCCGGGGGGGCTCGCCGTCTTCGAGATCGGCGCCCGTCAAGGCGACGCCGTGCATGCCCTCTTGGCGCGAGCCGGCTTTCGCGAGATCGCTGTCCGGCCGGACCTCGCCGACCGGCCGCGCGCCGTCACCGGCAAGAGATAGACGTCCGCCCGCGCGGCTCCAGGGCGGGGCGCGGGCGGACGCGAGTGGGCATCGTGCCAGGTGGGGTGACGCGTGACCGACGCCCGCTGGCCCGGAAAATCTACATCGCCGGCAGGACGGCGATGTCGCGGATATCCTCCACCGTGCCCGTGATCTCGCCGGTCCTGGTGGCCGCCCCCGTCTCCAGGTCCACCGCGTAGAGCGCCCCGCCGTTCACCAGCCAGGCGGTGTTCGTGCCCGCCTCGTCGGTGTGGATGTCGAAGGCGTAGACCTCGCCCGCATTCTCGATGCCGAGCTCGCCGATCGCCACCAGCGTGCCGTCATTGGGCGGGGCCTGGCGGATCAGGCCGCCGATCGCGGCGTCGATGTCGTACATCGCGGTCGCTTCCGGCTTGCCGAGCGAGTTGGTGTAGGCGGCCGCCACGATGTTCGGCACCGCGCCGGCATGCATGTCGCTGTCGGCGAAAGCCAGCTTGCCGTCCACGGTCACCTCGCCGGTGTCGACATCGACCCGGTGGTTGGTTGTGCCGGTCATGTAGCGAAGCCGGTCGGCCATCGGGTTGAAGTCCACGATCACCGGCGCGTCACCGATCGTAAGCTGCGTGTCCATAGTGGCGAGCTCGCTCGCAGCCCCGGTCTCGAGGTCGATGGTGACGACCACGCTCTCGGTCGTGACGCCGATCAGCGTCCCGTCGATGGGCCGAAGATCGATGCCGGCCAGGCGCTCGACGCCGCCGACCTCGATCGTCCAACTCACCACGGGGTCGTCCGTATCGAAGAGCACGAGCGTCCGGTCGCCGACGAGCCCGACAACGGGCGCGGCCAAGGCGGTCGTGGCACCGAGGCCGAGAACGCCTGCGGCCAGGCTCAGGGTCTTCAGTCGTGTCATGCAACGTCTCCCTTTTTTGGCGTGCCGAGGCCGCAACGCGAGCCTCGGAGCCTGTGGTCGTCATCCCTTCGACACGTCGCGACAGCCGCTGGACGCAGGGGCGCCGAAATTTTTTTGCGCGCTGGACGCAGCGGCGCGTGGCGTGACACAAACCCTCGCTGCCGCAAGCAGAGCGCACGACCGGCTGGCACGAGGCCCGGCCGCAGCGGAAGGCGAGAGCGATCGATGCAGGACGACAACGCCCGCCTCGCCGAGGCACTGGCCCGCTGCGCCGGGCGGGACAGCGAGGCGCTCAGGCTGATCTTCGAGCTGGAAGGCCCGCGCCTGGTGGCTGTGGCCCAGCGCATCCTCCGCCGCCGCGACCTCGCCGAGGAGGTCGTCCAGGACGCCTTCGTGCAGATCTGGCAGAAATCCTCCCAGTTCACCCGGGGCGCCGGCTCCGCGCGGGGCTGGATCTACGCCATCGTGCGCAATCGCTGCCTCAACGTGCTGCGCGACGGCAGGCTGGAGGCTGTGGCACCCGATGGCGACGCTTCAGGTCTCGCCGAGGCGGCGGCGGCCGAGGAGGGCATCGCCGCGTTCCATCGCCTTGGCCAGGAGAGCCGCCTGCGCGCCTGCCTCGACACCCTCGATGCGGCCAAGCGCCGGGGCATCCTGATGGCCTACGTCTCCGGCTACACCCACGGCGAGATCGCCGGCCGCCTCCGCGTGCCGCTCGGCACCGCCAAGGCCTGGATCCGCCGCGGCCTCGCAGCACTCCGGGAGTGCATGGCATGATGGACGAGCGCCCCCTCGACGAGCTGGCGGACGAATACGTACTGGGCCTCCTGGACCCGGCCGAGGAGCGCGAAGTGACGACCCGGCTCGCCACCGATCCGGCGCTGCGCCTGGCGATCGGCCGCAGCCGCGATCGCTTCCTCGAGCTCGACCTGACCGCAGGGGCAGCGCCAGTCCGGCCCGAGCTCTGGCAACAGATCGCGAGCCGCCTCGAGACGGTGCCGGCCGAGCCGACCACCGCTCCGGCACGCGTGGCCGCGCCGCCGGCCGCTGCCGCGAACGACAATGCGCTTAGCCGCTGGCGCGGGCTCGCCACGGGGGCGCTCGCCGCCTGCCTGCTGCTCGCCCTGGCACTGGGCTGGTCGGTGACACGCGAGGTCCAGCCCCAGGTGATCGCGGTCCTCCTCGACGAGGAGGGCAACGCGCTCGCCATCGTCGAGGACTTCGGCGATGCCCGGGCGCGCGTCACCCTGCTCACCGACTTCGATGTCCCCCAAGGCCGTACGATGCAGGTCTGGACGCTGCCCTCGGCGGAGCTGGGGCCCGTCTCGCTGGGCCTCCTGCCCGAAGGCGAGACCACCATTCTCCGCGGCCCGGAGCTGCCGCCGCCCGGCCCCGACCAGCTCTACGAGATCACGATCGAGGAGGCCGGCGGCTCGCCCACCGGCCGCCCGACGGGCCCCATCCTGGTCAAGGGCTTCGCCCGCCTGCCACGCTGAGCGGTGCCGTTCATTGCGCCGCAGAGATGACGCTTTCGCGGCAACGGACGGCCAGCTAGAAGTGCCCAGAAGGCCGTTGTTTTCAGGAGTTATTATGCGGCACTTGCTCGTTATTTTCCTGACAGGGCTCGCTTTTGGTCTCGCCGCCTGCGATCAGGCCGAGGACAGCGCGGCAGCCGCGACACCACTGCCCTCGGTGGGCGTCGCACCCGCCATGAACCGCGAGGTGACCCCCGCCTTCGATTTCGTCGCCCGCGTCGAGGCGATCGACAGTGTCGACCTCGAGGCCCGGGTCACCGGCTTTCTCGTCGGCCGCAATTTCGAGGAAGGGGCCACTGTCCAACAAGGCGACCTCCTCTTTCGCATCGAGCCCGGCCCCTACGAGGCCGCCGTCGCCGCGAGACGGGCCGAGCTCGCGCGCACCGAGGCGACCCTGGTCAACGCCACCCAGCAGCGCCAGCGCATGGAGCCCCTGGTCCGCCGCGAGGCCCAGCCCCAGGCCCGGCTCGACGAGCTGCTGGCGGCCGAAGGCGAGGCCCTGGCCAACCGCGACGGCGCCAGGGCCGCCCTCGACCGGGCGCTGATCGACCTCGGCTACACCGAGATCAAGGCCCCCTTCACCGGCCGGATCGGCCGCGCCGCCTTCGCCGAGGGCGCCGTGGTCGGTCCGGCCTCGGGGCCCTTGGCCCGGCTGGTCAGCCTCGATCCCATCTTCGTCACCATCCCGGTCACCGACCGGGCGATGATCGCCGTCCGCCGCGCCGAGGACCCGACCAGCCAGTACCGCCCCTATGTCCGGCTCGCCGACGGCAGCGAACTCGACGAGCCCGGCCGCTTCGCCTTCATCGACCCGCAGGTCGACGCCACCACCGACACCGTCCGGGTCCGGGCCGAATTCCCCAATGCCGACGAGTTGCTGATTCCCGGCCAGTTCGTCACCGTCACCATTCGCTCGGTCCAGCCCGAGACCGCCATGGTCATCCCGCAGATCGCGGTCCAGCAGGACCAGGCCGGCCGCATGGTCCTGACACTCGACGCGAACAACGTCGTGCAGATCACCCGGGTCACCATGGGCGAGCGGGTCGACACCGACTGGATCGTCGAGGGCGGCCTGGAGCTCGGCCAGACCGTGATCGTCGACGGGCTGCAGAAGGCGCGGCCCGGCATGACCGTCGAGCCGGTGGCGTCCGAAGCCGTGTTCGGGAGCTGAGACCGTGTTCTCGGCCTTCTTCATCACCCGCACCCGCTTTGCGATGGTGATCTCGGTGATCATCATCATCGCCGGTGCGATCGCCATCCAGGTGCTGCCGGTCGCCCAGTTTCCGGACATCGTGCCGCCGCAGGTGCAGGTCACGGCCCGCTACCCGGGTGCCAGTGCGGAGGTCATCGCCGAAACCGTCGCGGCACCCATCGAGGCCGAGGTCAACGGCGTCGACAACATGCTCTACATGACGTCGACCAGCGACAATGCCGGCGGCTACGAGCTCAACGTCACCTTCGCCGTCGGCACCGATCCCGACATCGCCGCGGTCAATGTGCAGAACCGCGTCGCCCTGGCGCTGCCGAGCCTGCCACCCGAGGTCACGGCCCAGGGTGTGTCGACGCGCAAGCAGTCCACCAACATGCTGCTCGTCGTCAATCTGCTCTCGCCGAACGGCACCTTCGATCGCCTGTTCCTCTCCAACTACATGGAGATCAATCTCCGCGATCCGATCTCCCGCCTGCCCGGTGTCGGCGACGCCAGCCAGCTCGGCCTCTTGGACTACGCGATGCGGATCTGGCTCGATCCGCAGGTGATGACGGCACTCGGGATCAGCGAGGCCGAGGTGGTGGACGCGATCCGCCGGCAGAACCTGCAGGCTGCCGTCGGCCGGCTGGGTGCTCCGCCGGACAACGAGGGCCGCGCCTTCACCTATACGCTGCAGGCGCAAGGTCGGCTGAGCGACGTCGCCGAGTTCGAGCGCATCGTCGTGCGCACCAACCCCGACGGCTCGATCATCCGGCTCGGCGATCTCTCGCGGATCGAGCTCGGTGCCCAGACCTACGACGCCAACGCCTGGGTCGACGGCGCGCCCACGGCGTTGCTCGGCATCTATCTCTCGCCCGGCGCCAATGCGCTCGCGACCGCGGATCAGGTCTATGCGACGCTCGAGCGACTGGCCGAGCGGTTCCCGCAAGACCTCGAATACGACATCTACTACGACACCACCGATTTCGTGCGCATCAGCATGCGCAACGTGGTCATCACGCTTTTGCAGGCCTTGGCCCTGGTCATCGCCGTCACTTATCTCTTTCTCGGCGACTGGCGGTCGACGCTGGTGCCCGTGCTGGCCATTCCGGGCTCGATCATCGGCACCTTCGCGGTGCTCCTGGCTGCCGGGCTGACGATCAACACCGTCTCGCTCTTTGCCGTCATCCTCGCCATCGGCATCGTGGTCGACGATGCCATCGTCGTCGTCGAGAACACGCAGCGGCTGATCGACGAGGAGAAGCTCGACGCCAAGACGGCCGCCCAGCGGGCGATGGAGCAGGTCACCGGGCCGGTGATCGCCACGACCCTCGTGCTCTACGCCGTTTTCGTGCCGACCGCGTTCCTCCCCGGCATCACCGGCCAGCTCTATCTGCAGTTCGCGGTGACCATCTCCGTCGCCGTGACCCTCTCCTCGCTCATCGCCCTCACCCTGAGCCCGGCGCTCTGCGGCCTGCTGCTCCGCCCGTCGCGCGAGCCGCGTGGCCCACTGCGCTGGTTCTTCAACTTCCTCGACGTGACCCGCAACGGCTACGCCCGCGGTGTCGCCGCCCTCGGCCGGGTATCGATCGTCGCCGTGCTCGCCATCGCCGTGGCGGCGGGGGCGGGTGCCTGGTTGTTCCGCAACGTGCCCACGGGCTTCATTCCGTTCGAGGACAACGGCTACTTCTTCATCGATGTCACATTGCCTGATGCCGCCTCGGTCGCCCGCACCGATGCGGTGCTCGAACAGGTGCAAGCCTTGCTCGAGGCCGATCCGGACGTCGCTCACGCGCTCACCGTCTCGGGCTTCAGCCTCCTGGGCGGCATTCGCTCGAGCAGCGGACTGGCGATCGTCATTCTCGAGGACTGGGACGACCGCCCGGACCCCTCGCAGAGCGTGGGCGGGGTGATCGCCCGGTTGCAGCCGCAGCTCTTCGCCATCCCGCAAGCGACGATCTTCGCCTTCCCGGCGCCTCCGATCTCGGGTCTGGGCACGGCCGGCGGCATCGAGATGGAGCTGGTCGACCTCGGCGGCCGGCCACCCGAGGAGCTCGCCCAGGTGCTGCAGGGCTTCTTGATCAACACCAACCAGGATCCGGCGATCGCCCGCGCGTTTTCGACCTTCAGCGCCAGGACGCCGCAGCTGTTCCTCGAGATCGACCGCGAGAAGGCGGAGACGCTGGGGGTTCGGGTCTCCGATCTGTTCACCACGCTGCAGGCCAATCTCGGCTCGTTCTACGTCAACGACTTCAACCTCTTCGGCCGTACCTACAACGTCTTCCTCCAGGCCGATGCACCGTTCCGGATGGAGCCCGCCGACATCAACAAGCTGCACGTCCGGAACACTTTCGGCGAGATGGTGCCGGTGCAGTCGCTGGTCACCATACGGCCGATCCTCGGCCCCGACAGCACGCGCCGCTTCAATCTCTTCCGCGCCGCCAGCGTCAATGTCACCCCGGCGGGCAGCACCGGCGACGGGATCGCGGCCCTGCGCCAGCTCGAGGCCGAGGCTTTGCCGTCCGGCTTCGCGGTCGAATGGTCCGGCACCACCTTCCAGGAGGTGCAGGCCGGCGGCGAGGCGGCCATTGTCCTGGCGCTCGCTCTCGTCTTCGTCTTTCTCTTTCTCGTGGCCCAGTACGAGAGCTGGTCCGTGCCGCTCTCGGTGATTCTTTCGGTGGTGATCGCCGGCACCGGCGGCCTGGCGCTGACCTGGCTCGTCGGTCTCGACAACAACATCTACACCCAGATCGGCCTCGTCATGCTGATCGGCCTCGCCAGCAAGAACGCGATCCTCATCGTCGAGTTCGCCAAGCAGCTGCGCGAGGAGGGCAAGCCGATCCAGGAAGCCGCCGCCAGTGCTGCGCGCATCCGCTACCGCGCCGTCCTGATGACCGCCTTCAGCTTCATCCTCGGCATCATGCCGCTGGTCTTCGCCTCGGGTGCCGGTGCCGCGAGCCAGGTCTCGCTCGGCATCGTCGTCCTGGGTGGCATGCTGGCCGCAACCTTCCTCGGCATCTTCGTCATCCCGCCGCTCTACGTCTTCGTGCAGACGCTGCGCGAGCGGGTTCGCGGGCCGCAGGTGGCGACCGTCGAGGAGCCGGCGGCGTAGCGACCGGCACGGCCAGCCGATCGCACCATCACGAGGCCGGCAGCATGCCCCGACCACCCGACCGCCCCTCGCCCAACCACGACGCGCGGTCACCGGGCGTCCGTCCGGCGCTCGTGATCCTGCACTATACCGGCATGGCCTCGGCCGAGGCGGCGATCGCGCGGCTCTCGGACCCCGCGGCCAAGGTCAGCGCGCACTACGTCGTCGACGAGGACGGCAAGGTCCTCGCCCTCGTGCCCGAGGAACGGCGCGCCTGGCATGCGGGCGTTGGCGGCTGGCGGGACATCGACGACGTCAACGGCCAGTCGATCGGCATCGAGCTCGTCAATCCGGGCCACGACTGGGGCTATCGGCCCTTCCCGCCGGCGCAGATCGATGCCCTGATCGAGCTCGCCTCCGGCATCGTCGCCCGCCACGGCCTGCCGCCCAGCGCGGTCATCGGCCACAGCGACGTCGCACCGGCCCGCAAGATCGATCCGGGCGAGCTCTTCCCCTGGGCCGCCCTCGCCCGGCACGGGCTCGGCATCTGGCCCACCGCCTCCGATCCGGTCGCGGTCGACCCGGCGGCCGCCCGGGCCGATCTCGCCCGGATCGGCTACCGCTTCGATCTGCCCGACACCCAGCCCGTCCAGATCATCGCCGCCTTCCAGCGGCACTGGCGCCAGGCCGGGGTCGACGGCCGGCTCGATGCCGGGACCATGGGGCTGATCCGGGCCGTGGCGCGCTTGTGCGAGGGCGACGCCCCGCCTACATAAGCAGCGGGTGCGCGGCGGTCGGGTGACCGCTCGGGGTGTCGCCGGGAGACCGATGGCATCCCGGGAGGAAAGTCCGGGCTCCACGGAAAAACGGTGCCGGGTAACGCCCGGCGGGGGCAACCCCAGGGAAAGTGCCACAGAGAGCAGTCCGCCCGCCGGGACGGCGCAGCTTCGGCGGCGACGATCTGCGGGTCAGGGTGAAAGGGTGCGGTAAGAGCGCACCGCGCGGCCGGCAACGGCGGCGGCACGGCAAACCCCACCGGGAGCAAGGCCGAATAGGAGCGGCGGCGTCTTCGGACGCGACCCTTTTCCGGGTTGATCGCTCGGGTAGGTTGCGCGAGGCGCGCGGTAACGTGCGTCCCAGATGAATGGTCACCCCTCGACCCCGATCGAGGACAGAACCCGGCTTACAGACCGCCCGCACCCGCGTGCCCGTCGCACAACCGCTGGTATTCAAAAACCAGCCGTGGCATTCTCCCATGCGGCATGACCCGCCCGCGTCTTCCACAGCTTTCCCGGGGCTTCTCCACCATTTATCCACAGAATTATTCTTGACACGCCAAGACCAAATTGTTTCAGTAAGTTATGATTACTCTTTATCGTTGCATGTGAGACACCCGATCTTGACCTTGGGCGAGGCGCCGGGTAGGCTCATGTGACGTGAACGGTCAAGCAGTGCCTGTCGAGAACAAATCAAGATCGACTAGTTTTTCAGTGTTCGTCCGAGGATGGGCGATTTTCCTTTCTTTGTTCACACATCGCGCCGCTTGCTTTCAATATTCGCGCGATAGTAGAATAACATTTCGCAGGCCGCGTTTGGTGCGGTCGGGGTGAGTACGGGGCGGCTGCGGCCGAGGCGGGATGGCAAAGGCTGATGGGCAGTACATCGATTTTCAGACACGAGCCGATTTCTCGTAAATGCAGGGCGGCGAGGGCGATGCAGCCGAGGTCGTTGGCGGTGCCCGGCGGCAGGGCCGGCACGACCTGCTCGGCGCAAGCGGGCGAGTCGGGCTTGTGGACTGTTCCTGCGACCCTTGCGGGCCCCGACTGCCGCTCCTGCGGGGTGGCCCGATGAGCCACGCTCCGGTCCTCCTGGAGGCCATGCTGGCGGCCCTGGCCCCGGCGGCGGGCGAGGTCGTGGTCGATGCCACCTTCGGCGGTGGCGGCTACAGCCGGGCCATCCTGGCGGCCGCCGACGGCCGGGTGATCGGCCTCGACCGTGATCCGGCGGCCGTCGCCCGTGGCCGGGCCCTCGCCGCGGAAGAGCCGCGCTTCACGATGCTGGAGGGTGCCTTCGGCGACCTCGGTCGGCATCTGCAGGGCCAGGGCATCCGAGCGGTCGACGGCATCGTCGCCGATCTCGGCGTCTCTTCCTTCCAGCTCGACGAACCCGGCCGCGGCTTTTCCTTCCAGGCCGAGGGCCCGCTCGACATGCGGATGGCCGGCGCGGGCGAGACCGCGGCCGAGCTTCTGGCCCGCCTCGACGAGCGCGAGCTCGCCCGGCTCTTCTACACGCTCGGCGAGGAGCCCGAGGCCGGTCGCATCGCCCGGGCCATCGTCGCCTGCCGGGCGGCGCGGCCGATCACCACGACCGCCGACCTCGCGGCCCTGGTCGCCGCCACCAAGCGCCGGGTGAAGCCCGGCCGCACGCCCGCGACCCAGGTCTTCCAGGCGCTGAGGATCGCCGTCAACGACGAGCTCGGCGAGCTCGACCGGCTGCTGGCGGCCAGCCCCGACCTGCTGCGCCCCGGCGGCCGGCTCGTGCTGGTCGCCTTCCACAGCCTCGAGGACCGGCGGATCAAGCACGTCATCGACGAGCTCAGCGAACGCCGGGCCCGGCCGTCCCGCCATCTGCCGGACGTCGCCCTCGGCCGGCCGAAGCTGCGCTGGCTCGAGCGCAAGGTCATCAAGCCCGCAGACACCGAGGTCGCCCACAACCCGCGGGCCCGCTCGGCCCGGCTGCGGGCGGCCGTCCGCCTCGCCGACGACGCGGACAGCACCCCGCCCGGCGCGGTATCGGCCGACGCCTGGAGCCTCGCCGCATGATCCAGCGCTATGTCCCCATCCTCACCATTCTCCTGATTCTCGCCGCCACCAGCCTGTTCAACGTCAAGTACGCGGTGGTCGCGGCGGAGAGCGAGATCTCCCGGACCCTGCAGGAGATCGAGGCCGAGCGCTGGCGGCTCAGGACGCTCGAGGCCGACTGGGCATACCTCGTCCGGGCCGAGCGCCTGGCGTCCCTGGCGCGGGCGCTGGGCATGGCACCGGCCACGCCCGAGCGGGTCGTCGAGGCCAGGCAGATCGGCGACTACCGCCTGCTGCAGCTCGCCCGCCAGCTGCGCCCGGCCGAGCTGCCGGAAGGCGGGCAGCTGCTGTTCCGGGTCAAGCCCGTCACCGCCTTCGCCCTGCCGAACCTGGGCGATCGGCGCGATCACTTGGGGCAGGGCTGGTGACGCAGGATGGAGCATCACCCATGGGTGCCCCGGCGATGGGTGCCCCGGGCAGGCGGCGCGACGCGGCGATGGGTGCCGGCCGGCTCAGGTTCCTGGCCGTCTGCTTCGCGCTCGCCTTCATCAGCATCGGCTTGCGTCTCGTCGACATGGCGACCGCCGAGCAACGCACCGCCACGCCCAGCCCGCGCGGCACCGAGGAAGGCATCGAGCTGCGCCGGGCCGCCATCCTCGACCGCAACGGCGAGCTCTTGGCGAGCAATATCGTCACCCTCTCGGTCATCGGCGACCCGCTCTTGATGAACGATCCCGAGGCCGCCGCCATCGCCCTGGCGCGCGTGCTGGATGGCGTGGATGCCGCCGCGCTCAACGCCCGCTTCGCCCGGGGTGGCCGCTTCGCCTGGGTCGAGCGGCAGATCTCGCCGGCCGAGCAGGCCGCCGTCCTCGAGCTCGGCCTGCCCGGCATCGGCTTCGAGCTCGGCGAGCGCCGGGTTTATCCGCGCGGGCGCGAGGCGGCCCATGTCCTGGGCTTCGTCGGCATCGACAACCAGGGCCTCGCCGGCATCGAGTACGGCCTCGACGAGGCAATGCGCGGCGGTGCTGCGCTCGGCAAGCCGGACATCGCGCTCTCCATCGACCGGCGCGTGCAGCGGATCGCCCATGCCGCGACCAGGACCGGTGTGGACCGCTTCGCCGCCGGAGGCGCCTGCACGATCGTCCTCGACATCCAGACCCGCGAGGTCCTGGCGCTGGTCAGCCTGCCCGACTACGATCCCAACCGGGCCGAGCGCGCCCCGCCCCAGGCCCGGCGCAACCGTTGCACCGGCGACGTTCACGAGCTCGGCTCGCTGTTCAAGGTGGTCAGTGCCGCCATGGCGCTCGAGAGTGGCGAGGTCTCCATCTACGACCGCTTCGATGCCTCGGAGCAGCTGCGCATCGGCCGGCACAGCATCCGCGATTTCCGCGGCCACCAGCGCTGGCTGTCGCTGCCCGAGGTGTTCGCCTTCTCCTCCAATATCGGCACGGTGAAGATGACCTTCGCCGCCGGTGGCAGCGAGGCGCAGAAGCCTTTCCTCGAGACCCTCGGCCTCTTCGACCGGCCCGAGCTCGAGCTGCCGGAGACGACCCGGCCGCTGGTCCAGGAACGCTGGCCCGACATCGTCGCCGCCACCGTCTCCTACGGCCACGGCATCTCCGTCTCGCCGCTCCAGTTCGTCGAGGCGGTCGCCACGCTCGCCGGCGACGGCAAGCGCCTGCCGGCGACCTTCCTGCGTCGCGATCCCGAAACACTGCCGGCGCTGCTCGAGACGGCACCCACCGTCGTCTCCGAGCGCACGATCAAGGACCTGCGCTGGCTCCTGTGGCTCACAGTCGAGCACGGCTCCGGTGTGAACGCCGCGGTCGCGGGCTACCTGGTCGGCGGCAAGACGGGGACGGCCGACAAGCCCACCGGCAGCCGCCGCGGCTATGACGGCCGGGCCGTCCTTTCCTCCTTCGTCGGCGTCTTTCCCGCCCATGATCCCCGCTATGTCGTGCTATCGAT
The DNA here is from genome assembly GCA_036796215.1 of Geminicoccaceae bacterium. Lineage (GTDB taxonomy): Bacteria > Pseudomonadota > Alphaproteobacteria > Geminicoccales > Geminicoccaceae > SLRI01. The sequence goes on along the minus strand of DAIRDJ010000003.1, from coordinate 30,915 downwards.
GCTCGACGAACCCCAGGGCGACGACCGCACTTATGGCTATCGCACCGGCGGCTCGATCGCGGCACCCGTGGTCTCCCGGATCATCGCCCAGGCCGGTCCGCTGCTCGGCGTGCCGAAGGCGGCAGCCGAGATCGAGGCCGCCTTCACCGACCGGCTCGAGATCATGCCGGTCATGAACGGCCGCACGCGACGGATGGAGGACGGCTTTGCGGCTGCCAGCCTTACTCGCTGAGGAAGCCCGGCGGTTTCCCCTTGGCACCACCGCCGCGAGCGGGCGCGTCCTCAATCTCCAGGACGTGACCATCAAGGGCCTCGCCTCGGACAGCCGCCACGTCGAGCCGGGCCAGCTCTTCGCTGCGCTCTCCGGGACCCAGGCCGACGGCCACATCTTCATCCCCGAGGCCATCCAGAAGGGGGCCGTGGCCGTGCTCGGCAGCAGCACCGCCGAAGCCTACGCCCAGCTCGTCCCCGTCATCATCGACGAGAACCCGCGCCGCCGCCTGGCCCAGCTCGCCGCATCCTTCTTCGGCCGCCAGCCGGCCTTCACGGCCGCCGTCACCGGCACCAACGGCAAGACCTCGATCGCCAGCTTCACCCGGCAGATCTGGGACCGGCTCGGGATTCGCGCGGCCAGCCTCGGCACGCTCGGCCTCGAGAGCGCCGGCCGCTGGCCGAAAAGCTCGCTCACCACCCCCGACGCCATCACCCTGCACCGCCTCGCGGCCGAGCTCGCCAAGGGCGGTGTCGACCATCTCGTCGTCGAGGCCTCGAGCCACGGCCTCGACCAGGAGCGCCTCTCGGGCCTCGCCATCCAGGCCGCCGCCTTCTCCAATATCAGCCGCGACCATTTCGACTACCACGGCAGCTTCGACGCCTATCTCGCGGCCAAGACGCGGCTGTTCAGCGAGCGCCTGGCAAGGGGCGGTGTCGCCGTGCTCAACGCCGACAGCCCGGAGTTCGACGGGCTCGCCCGGCTCGCCCGGAGCCGTGCTGCCGAGGTGGTCGACTTCGGCAAGGCCGGCAAGGCGCTGCGGCTGATCGACCGCCAGCCGGAGCTGACGGGCCAGATCCTCGAGCTCGAGGCCATGGGCAGGCGCCACCGCTTTCGCTCGGGCCTGGTCGGCGCCTTTCAGGCGCACAATGTGCTGGCGGCCCTGGGTCTGGCGCTGGCCGGCGACGCGCGCTTGGGGCTCGCCCTCGAGGCCCTGGCCGAGCTTCGAGGGGCCCCCGGCCGGATGCAGCTCGTGGCCCGCCACCCCAAGGGGGCGCCCGCCTTCGTCGACTACGCCCACACCCCGGACGCGCTCGCCAAGGCCTTGGAAGCGCTCCGCCCGCATACCAAGGGCCGGCTCGCCGTCGTCTTCGGCTGCGGCGGCAATCGCGACCGCGGCAAGCGCCCGCTGATGGGCAGGCTCGCCGTGGAGCTCGCCGATCTCGTCTACGTCACCGATGACAATCCGCGGCACGAGGACCCGGCCGCCATCCGCCGCGAGATCCAGGCCCCCCTCGCGGCCGCGGCCGGCAAGGTCGTCGAGATCGGCGACCGGGCGTCGGCGATCCGCACCGCTTTTTCCGTGCTCGAGCCCGGCGACGTGCTGGTCGTCGCCGGCAAGGGCCACGAGGTGGGCCAGATCGTCGGCGACGAGACCCTGCCCTTCGACGATGCGAGCGAGATCAAGGCGGCCCTGGCGGCCCTGGAGACCGCGGCATGACGCAGGGTGCCGCCCTCGGCCCCGCCCAAGGCCCCGCCCAAGGCCCCGTCAATGGCAACACGCCATCGCTCTGGCAGGCGGTGGATGCGGCCGCCGCCACCAGTGGCCGCAGCCGCCGCGACTGGAAGGCCACGAGCGTGGCGATCGACAGCCGCACGCTGCAGCCGGGCGAGCTCTTCGTTGCCCTTCAGGGCCCCAACCGTGACGGCCACGGCTTCGTCCGCGACGCGCTCGCCCGGGGTGCGGCTGCCGCCGTCGTCACCCACCGCCCCGACGACGTCGCCGAGGACGCGCCCTTGCTCCTCGTCGACGATACCCAGGCGGCGCTGGAAGGCCTCGGCCGCTTCGGCCGCAACCGGGCCAGCGCCAGGGTGATCGCGGTTACCGGCAGTGTCGGCAAGACCAGCACCAAAGAGATGCTGCGCGAGGTGCTGCGCGGCTTCGCCACCTGCCACGCCAGCCGGGCGAGCTACAACAACCACTGGGGCGTGCCGCTGACCCTCGCCAACCTGCCGCCGGAGACGGCCTTCGCCGTGGCCGAGATCGGCATGAACCACAAGGGCGAGATCAGTGCGCTGACCCGGATCGCCCGGCCGCACATCGCGGTGATCACCGCCGTGGCCCCGGCACATCTCGCCCATTTCGCGAGCACCGCCGGGATCGCCGATGCCAAGGCCGAGATCTTCGAGGGCCTGGAGCCGGGCGGCCTTGCCGTCGTCAATGCCGAGACCCTGCACAGCGACCGCCTGCTGGCAGCCGCCCGCCGCCACGCCCAGACGATCGTCACCTTCGGGACGTCCGACAGCGTCGACGTTCGGCTCGTCGAGTTCGCCGGCGACGCCGAGGGCAGCCGGGTCGCGATCGCGATCGCCGGGCGCACGCTGAAACTCCATTTGGCATCGCCCGGCCGGCACTGGGCGATGAACGGCCTCGCCGTCCTCGCCGTCACCCACCATCTCGGCCTCGACCTCGACCGCGCCGCCGAGCGGCTCGCCGGCCTGCGCCCCGGTGCCGGCCGCGGCGCCGTACGCGAGATCACCTGGGGCAGCGGTGCGATCCGCCTGCTCGACGAGAGCTACAATGCCAACCCCGCCTCGATGGCCGCCGCCATCGAGGTGCTCGGCCGCCAGCCGGGCCGCCGGATCGCCGTGCTCGGCGACATGCTCGAGCTCGGCGAGACCGGCCCCGAGCTCCATGCCGCATTGGCCCAGCCACTGGCCGACGCCGCGGTCGATCTGGTGTTCACCAGTGGCCCCTTGATGCGCCACCTCCACGACAGCTTGCCGCAGAGCCGACGCGGCGACTGGGCCGAGAGCAGCACCGGGCTCGCGCCCCGCGTCGTCGACGCGCTGCAGCCGGGCGACGTGGCGCTGGTCAAGGGCTCGCTCGGCAGTGCGATGCGCCACGTCATCGCCGCCCTCGACGCCCCCGCCGCTACCAGAGCGGAGGGCTGAAGCCGTGCTCTACCACCTCCTCGTGCCGCTTGCCGAGCAGTTCACCCTCTTCAACGTCTTCCGCTACCTCACGTTTCGCAGCGGCGGGGCGGTGATGACCGCGCTTCTCATCTGCTTCGTCCTCGGTGGCCCGGTGATCCGCTGGCTGAAGAAGAAGCAGCGCGAGGGCCAGCCGATCCGCGAGGACGGGCCGGAATCGCATCTCTTGACCAAGAAGGGCACGCCCACCATGGGCGGGGTCTTGATCCTGATCGCGATTGCCATCTCGACCCTGCTCTGGGCCGATCTCACCAACGGCTATGTCTGGGTGGTGCTGATCGTCACGCTGGGCTTCGGCGGCATCGGCTTCGCCGACGACCTGATGAAGCTGACGCAGCGCAGCTCGTCGGGCCTCTCCGGCCGCTACAAGCTCCTGCTGCAGGGCATCATTGCCCTGGTCGCCGCGATCGCCCTGATGAGCTTCACCCCGGCCCCTCTCTCGTCCTCGCTCGCCATGCCCTTCTTCAAGGACCTGCTCGTCCCCTTGGGCCTCTTCTTCCCGGTCTTCGTGGTCCTCGTCATCGTCGGTGCGTCGAATGCCGTGAACCTCACCGACGGCCTCGACGGGCTCGCCATCGTGCCGGTGATGATCGCTGCCGGCTGCTTCGCCTTCATCGCGTATCTCGTCGGCAACGCCATCTTCTCCAACTATCTCGGCATCCCCTTCGTCCCCGGCACCGGCGAGCTCGCCGTCTTCTGCGGTGCGATGGTCGGCGCCTCGCTCGGCTTTCTCTGGTTCAACGCCCCGCCCGCCATGGTCTTCATGGGCGACACGGGCTCGCTCGCCACCGGCGGTGCCTTGGGCACCGTGGCGGTCGCGGCCAAGCACGAACTCGTGCTCGCCGTCATCGGCGGGCTCTTCGTCCTGGAAGCCGTCTCGGTGATCGTCCAGGTCGTCTCCTTCAAGCTCACCGGCAAGCGGGTCTTCCGCATGGCGCCCCTCCATCACCACTTCGAGAAGAAAGGCTGGCAGGAACCGACTATTGTCATCCGCTTCTGGATCATCGCCACCATCCTGGCGCTGATCGGCCTCTCCACGCTGAAGCTGCGGTGAGGGGCCGATGAGCAGGCAACGCATCGGCATTCTCGGCATGGCCAGAAGCGGCATGGCCGTCCTGAAGGATGCGCTTGCAAAGGGCCAGGATTGCCTCGTCTACGACGACAACGCGACGCCACTCGAGAAGGCAGTGGCAGCCGGCGGCCGGAAGGGCACGCCAGGCGACGTCGCCAGCCTCGATGCGCTGGTCGTCAGCCCCGGCATTCCGCTCTACCATCCAGCGCCGCATCCGGTGATCGCCGCCGCCGATGCCCACGGCGTGCCGCTCACCAGCGACATCGACCTCTTTGCCGAGCGCTTGGCTGGCCGCACCGTGATCGGCATTACCGGCACCAACGGCAAGTCGACCACGACCGCCCTCGTCCACCACCTGCTGGTGGCAGCGGGCCGCGACGCCGTGCTCGGCGGCAATATCGGCAAGCCCGTCCTCGACCTCGATCTCGGGGGCAGGGAGCGCGTCTTCGTCCTCGAGCTCTCCTCCTACCAGCTCGATCTGGCGACCGGGATCGCACCCGCCGTCGCCGTGCTGCTCAACATCACCCCGGACCACCTCGACCGCCATGGCAGTTTCGACGCCTACGTCGCCGCCAAGCGCCGCCTCTTCAGCCTGCAGCCCGAGACCGGCATCGCGGTCGTCGCCGTCGACGACGCCCCGTCCCGGGCCATTGCCGACGAGCTCGAGGCGCAGGGCCGCCGCGTCATCCGCATCAGTGCCGCGAGCGCGCTGCAACCCGGCGTCTACGCAAGCGGCACCGAGCTCATCGACGCCACGGGCGACACCCCAAAGGCCGTGGCGGATCTTGCCGGCATCCAGAGTCTCGAGGGCCGCCACAACCGCCAGAACGCCGCTGCCGCCTACGCCGTGCTCCGTGCCCTCGACGTGCCCGACGCTGGTCGTGGCTTCGCCACCTTCCAGAGCCTGCCGCACCGCATGGCGACCGTGGCCCGGGCCGGCCGGGTGCGCTTCGTCGACGACAGCAAGGCCACCAACCCCGAAGCCGCGATCCCGAGCCTCTCGAGCTTCGCCGACATCTTCTGGATCGCCGGCGGCAAGCCGAAGCCCGGCGGCTTTGCCGCCCTGCTCCCCCATCTCGCGGCCGTGCGCGGCGCCTGGCTGATCGGCGAGGCGGCAGCGGAGATCGCCGCCAGCCTGCCGGCAGACCTGCCGGTCGAAGAGAGCGAGACCCTCGAGCGCGCCATGCCCGCCGCCTTTGCCGCAGCACGAACGAGCAGTGCCGCCGAGCCCGTGGTGCTCCTCGCGCCCGCCTGCGCCTCCTTCGACCAGTTCGCCGACTACGAAGCCAGGGGCAACAGCTTCGCAGCACTCGCCCGCGACCTCGCATCCCGGGAGCTCGCGGCATGAGTGCTTTCGCCCGTACCGACCGCTCGCTCGTGGGGCAATGGTGGTGGACCGTCGACCGCTACCTCCTGGCCGGCATCGGCATTCTCGTGCTGATGGGGGCGATCATGGTGCTGGCCTCGAGCCCGCCCATCGCCCGCAACCTGCGCCTCGATGGCATGCACTTCGTCATCCGCCACTTCCTCGTTCTGGTGCCCGCAGCAGGCTGCCTCTTCGCCGTCTCGCTCCTGGCATCGAGGGGTGTGCTCCGGCTCGCCACCCTGGTCTTCGTCACCGCCGCGGTCCTCACCGCCGCCACCCTCTTCTTCGCGCCGGAGATCAAGGGGGCCACCCGCTGGCTCTTCATCGGCGGCCAGCAGCTGCAGCCCTCGGAGTTCCTCAAGCCCGGCCTCGCCGTCGTCGTCGCCTGGCTGATCGCGCGACGCCCCGGCCTCGACGGCCTGCCGCTCGCCCTGCTGCTGGTCGGCGGCTGCATCGCGCTTTTGCTGCTGCAGCCCGATCTCGGCATGGCGGCCGTGGTGGCCGCCTTCTTCGCGGCACAGCTCTTCGTCGCCGGCCTCGGCTGGTTGCCGATCATCCTTCTGGCCGCGGTCGGCATGGGCGCGTTCTGGGGGGCCTACACCTTCCTCGGCCATGTCCGCGAGCGGGTCGACGGCTTCCTCGACCCCACGGCCGAGATCTACCAGGTCGAAAAAGCGCTCAGTGCGGTCAAGTCCGGCGGGTTCTTCGGCCGCGGCCCGGGCGAGGGCGTGGTCAAGTTCAACCTGCCCGAGGCGCATTCGGACTTCGTCTTCGCCACCGTCGCCGAGGAGTTCGGCATCATCGCCTGTCTCCTCATCGTCGCCATCTTCGCCTGCATGGTGCTGCGGGCGCTCTGGCGCCTGCAGCTCAATCCCAACCGCTTCGTCCAGCTCGCCGTCACTGGCCTCGTCGGCCAGTTCGGCCTGCAGGCACTGGTCAATATGGCCGTCAACGTCAACCTGGTCCCCACCAAAGGCATGACCCTGCCCTTCATCTCCTATGGCGGCTCGTCGCTCGTCGCCATCGCCGTCACCATGGGCATGCTCCTGGCGCTCACCCGTCGCGGTGCCCGGCTGGAGCCGATCCCATGAGCCCAATTCTGCCCATGAGCCCAATCCTGATCGCCGCCGGCGGCACCGGCGGCCACATGTTCCCGGCCCTGGCCCTGGCCAAGAGCCTGCTCGAGCGCGGTGAGCCCGTCACCGTCGTCACCGACGACCGCGGTGCCCGCTACCTGCCGGACGACATCGACCGCCATGTGATCAAGGCCGGCAGCCCGTCTGGCGGCTTGAAAGCGAGGCTCACGGGCATCCTCGCCCTCGCCCGTGGCACGCTCCAGGCCTTGGGCCTGATGCGCCGCCTCGCACCCCGGGCCGCCGCCTGCTTCGGCGGCTACGCCTCGGTCCCGGCTGGCATTGCCGCGAGGCTGACCGGCCGGCCGCTCTTGCTGCACGAGCAGAATGCCGTCTTCGGCCGGGCCAACCGGCTGCTCGCCCGCTTCGCCCGCACGCTGGCACTCAGCTTCGCGCGGACCAGCCACGTGCCCTCGGGCCCGAGCCAGATCGTCACCGGCAATCCCGTCCGCCCCGGTTTCCGGCTGGACGCGGCCGCCTTCCGGGCACCCTCTGCCACCGAGCCCTTCCGCCTCCTCGTCATCGGTGGCAGCCAGGGTGCCCGGATCTTCAGCGATGTCGTCCCCGAGGCGGTGGCCGGCCTCGCCGAGCCCTTGCGTCGACGGCTGAGAATCCAGCAGCAGTGTCGCCCGGAGGACCTGAGCCGGGTCTGCGAGCGCTATGTGGCGCTCGGCATCGATGCCGAGGTCACCGCCTTCTTCAAGGACATGCCGACCCAGCTCGAGCAGGCCCACCTGCTGGTCAGTCGCGCCGGGGCCTCGAGCCTGACCGAGATCATGGCGATGGGCCGGCCGGCCATCCTCGTCCCCTACGCTGCGGCTGCCGACGACCACCAGCGCGCCAATGCCGAGGTGCTGGCCGAAGCCGGCGGCTGCGTCGCCATCCTGCAGGGCGCGTTCGACGCCCGGGCCCTGAAGGCCGAGCTCGAGGCGCTGATGACCGATCCCCTCAGGCTCGAGGCCATGGCGACGGCCGCCCGCACCCTCTACCAGGCGGATGCCGCGAGCCGGCTCGCCGATGCGGTCCTCGCCATGCTGCCGGCCGACGGGAAGGTGCAAGGCCCGGCCCATGCCTCAGGCCCGGAGACCGCCCGATGAGCCCGATCGCCACCGATGCCGTGCGCAGCCTGCGCATCCAGCCGCTCGATACGGGTGCCATCCACTTCGTCGGCATCGGCGGCATCGGCATGAGCGGCATCGCCGAGATCCTGCACGGCATGGGCTACACCATCCAGGGCTCGGACGTCAGCGACAACGCCAACGTGCAGCGGCTCCGCGCCAAGGGCATGCGCATCGCCGTCGGCCATGCGCCCGAGAACCTGGGCGACGCCCGGGTGCTGGTCGTCTCGACCGCGATCCGGCCCGACAACCCGGAGCTCGAGGAAGCCCGCCGCCGCCGCCTGCCGATCGTCCGCCGGGCCGACATGCTGGGCGAGATCATGCGCCTGCACCCCTCGGTCGCGGTCGCCGGCACCCACGGCAAGACGACGACGACGGCGATCGTCGCCGGCCTGTTCGATGCCGCCGGGCTCGAGCCCACCGTGATCAATGGCGGCATCATCAACGCCTACGGCACCAATGCGAGGCTCGGCCAGGGCGACTGGATGGTGGTCGAGGCCGACGAGAGCGACGGCAGCTTCCTGCGCCTGCCGGCGACGATCGGCGTCGTCACCAACATCGACCCCGAGCACATGGAGTTCTGGGGCGATTTCGAGCGGGTAAAGGCCGCCTACCAGGACTTCGTCGAGCGCCTGCCGTTCTACGGCGTCGCCGTCCTCTGCATCGACCACCCCGAGGTCCAGGCCCTGGTCGGCCGGATCACCGACCGCAAGATCAGGACCTACGGCTTCAACCCCCAGGCCGACATCCGGGCGACCGAGCCCATCTCGGACGCCAAGGGCTCGCGCTTCGACGTCTTCATCCGCGATGCGGCAACCGGCGAAGCCCGCCGCTTCGTCGACTTCACCCTGGCCCTGCCCGGCAACCACAACGTGCAGAACGCCTTGGCCGCGATCGCGATTGCCGATCAGCTCGGCATGACCGAGACCGTGGTCCGCGAGGCCCTGGCCGGCCTCGGCGGGGTCAAGCGCCGCTTCACCGTCACGGGCGAGGTGGACGGCATCACCATCGTCGACGATTACGGCCACCACCCGGTCGAGATCAGAGCCGTGCTCGAGACCGGGCGCCGGGCGACGCGCGGCCGGGTCATCGCCGTGGTCCAGCCGCACCGCTACACGCGGCTCAAGGATCTCTTCGAGGCTTTCTGCACCTGCTTTGCCGATGCCGACATCGTCCTCGTGGCCCCGGTCTATGCCGCGGGCGAAGCGCCCATCGAGGGCATCGACCGCGATGCGCTGGTCCTGGGCCTGACCCGCCACGGCCAGCGCGAGGCTGTGCCGATCGAAGGCCCCGACGACCTGCCTGCGCGGATCGCCCAGATCGCAAGGCCGGGCGATCTCGTGGTCTGTCTCGGTGCCGGCACCATCACCCAGTGGGCCAACGCGCTGCCGGAGGCGCTGCGCGCTGCCAAGGCGGTGGAGGCCGGCGCATGACGGCCCGGCGCGGCACTCTGCGCGAGAACGTGGCGCTCGCACCCTTGGCCTGGTTTCGCGTCGGCGGCCCCGCCGAGCGGCTGTTCCAGCCGGCCGATGCCGAGGATCTCGCGGCCTTCCTCGCCGCCACGCCCGCTGACGTCCCTGTCCTGCCGATGGGGGTCGCCTCCAACATGCTGATCCGCGACGGTGGCATCGAGGGTGTGGTCGTCCGCTTCGGCGGCCCGCTCGCCAGGGTCGAGGTCGAGGGGACCACCGTCATCGCCGGGGCCGGAGCGCTCGACCAGCGCGTCGCCCAGGAGGTGCTGCGCGCCGGGCTCACCGGCATCGAGTTCATGATCGGCATCCCCGGCACCATCGGCGGGGCCGTGCGGATGAATGCCGGGGCGTTCGGTGGCGAGACCCGCGACCGGCTGGTCTGGGCCGAGGCGCTCGACCGGCAGGGCCGGCTGCACCGTCTCGTCAACGCCGAGCTCGGCTTTGCCTACCGCCACTCCGAGCTGCCCCTGGACTGGATCGTGGTGCGCGCCGCGTTCGCGCTCGAGCCCGGCGATCCCGCCGCCATCAAGGCCCGGATGGAGGCCATCAAGGCCGAACGGGAGGCCGCCCAGCCCCTGCGGGTCGCGACCGGCGGCAGCACCTTCAAGAACCCGGCGGGCCACCGGGCGTGGCAATTGATCGACCAGGCCGGCTGCCGGGGGTTGACCCGGGGGGCGGCCATGGTCTCCGACAAGCATTGCAACTTTCTCATCAACACAGGCAATGCCACGGCCGCCGATCTCGAGGCGCTGGGCGAGACCGTCCGCGCCCGCGTCCTGGCGCAGAGCGGCATCCACCTCGAATGGGAAATCAAGCGCCTGGGCAAGCCGGCCGCCACGGCCGCGGCCCCGGGCAACGCCCATGCCAACGGAGTTCATTCATGAGACCCCACGTCGCCGTCCTCATGGGCGGCCTTTCCGCGGAACGCGAGGTCTCGCTCGTCTCGGGCGAGAACTGTGCGGCCGCCCTCGAGGAGAAAGGCTACAGCGTCACCAGGATCGATGTCGGCCGCGACCTCCCCGGCCGCCTCATGGAGGTCAAGCCCGACGTCGTCTTCAATGCGCTGCACGGTCGCTACGGCGAGGACGGCCGGGTCCAGGGCCTGCTCGACCTCATGGCCATTCCCTACACCCACTCGGGCGTGCTCGCCTCGGCCCTGGCCATGGACAAGCCCATGGCGATGCGCCTCTTCAGGAGCGCCGGCCTCGTCTGCCCCGAAGGCTTCGAGATCGAGTTCGAGGACCTGCAGGACGGCCCGCCGCCCATGGACCCGCCGTTTGTCGTCAAGCCCGCCGCCGAGGGCTCCTCGGTCAACGTCCTGGTCAGCAACAATGGCGACATCTCGGCCCTGACCAAGCGCGACGACATCGCGCCGGAGGCCCGCTTTCTGGTCGAGCGCTACATCCCGGGCCACGAGCTCACCGCCACCGTGCTCGGCGAGCAGGCGCTGACCGTGACCGAAATCCGCCCCAAGAAGGGCCGCTTCTACGACTATGGGGCGAAATATACCGAAGGCTTCGCCGAGCACATCGTCCCGGCCCCCTTGCCGCGCCCCGTCTTCGACAAGGTCTGCGACTGGGCGCTCAGAGCGCATTGGGTGCTCGGCTGCCGCGGCGTCAGCCGTTCCGACTTCCGCTTCGATCCCAAGGGCGGCATGGACGGCCTCGTCATCCTCGAGGTCAACACCCAGCCCGGCATGACGCCGATGTCGCTGGTACCCGAGCAGGCGAGGCATTGCGGCATCGAGTTCGCCGATCTCGTGGTCCGGCTGATCGAGGGCGCGCGATGCGACAGGTAAGGCGGCTCGCCTACCGCACCCGCCACGCGCTGCGCCGCCCGCCGCCGCCGCGCTGGCGGGCCCCGGTGCTGCATGGTGCCCTGGTTGCCGGCTGCCTCGGCCTTCTCGCCGCCAGCTGCCACATCGCGCAATCGACCGGGCTGATCGACCGGGCCCGGTTCGCCGCCACGGACCAGCTGGTCGCCACCACCGACCGGCTCGGCATGCGCGTTCACGATATTCTGAATGAAGGGCGGCAGCGCACCAGTGCCGGCGAAATTTACCGAATCCTAGAACCCTACTATGGACAAAATATACTTTCAGTTGATATTGCCGCCATTCAGCAACGCCTCCAGAGTTTGCCATGGGTTCGCGAAGCCACCGTCACGCGACACTTCCCCGACCGCCTCAGAACCACCCTTGTCGAACATCGCCCGATCGCGCTCTGGCAGCCTGCGGTGGGGCAGCCTGCGGTGGGGCAGCCTGCGGTGGGGCAGCCCACCATGGGACAACCGTCCGCGGAACGTCCCACCAGCGGACCCGCTTTGGTGAGTGACCAGGGCGACATCATTCAGGTCGGCGCCGTCTCGCCCTATCGTCACCTGCCGATCCTGAGCGGCGCCGACGCGCCCGTTGGGGCGGGCGACCTCTTGCGCCTGATCGGCAGCGAGCCGAGCCTGGTGCGGCTCGTCACCGGCGCCGAGCGGGTCGACGGCCGCCGCTGGAACGTCTTCGTCGATGGCCGCATCGAGGTCCGCCTGCCCGAGCACGACGCAGCAGACGCCTGGCGCCGTCTCGCCCGGCTGCATGCCGAGCAGTCCCTGCTCACCCGTGCGGTCGAGGCCGTCGATCTCCGGCTGGACGACCGGGTGATCGTCCGCCTCGCCGACGAGGTCTTGAACCCCTCGGCCTCGCTCCTCCCGGGCCAGCGCACATGAGCACCCCGAACATGATCCATGGCGACATGACCCCTGGCGACATGACCGACGGCGACACCATTCCGCCAGCGCCGACGGCAGGCCCAGAGCCGCTCTCGACCGTGCGCGAGATGGTCTGGCAGCGGCTGCTCGCCAACCAGCGCCGACCGCACAAGAACGCCCCCTTCGGCCTGCTCGACATCGGCAGCTCCAAGCTCTGCTGCTACATCGTCCGGACCCGCGGCGACGAGGGCTTCGTGCTCCTGGGTCGCGGCTACCAGGCGGCCGAAGGCTTCCAGGCGGGTGAGGTGGTCGACGCCGAGGCGGCCGAGGCCTCGATGCTGGCGGTGGTCAACGAGGCCGAGGAGGCGGCCGGCGAGCAGCTCCGCGAGATCGCCGTCGCCTGGTCGGGCGGCCGGCCGTCGGCCGGACTCGTCACGGTCGAGCTCGCGATCGGCGGGCGGACGATCGATGACGACGACATCGACCGGGCGCTCGAGCAGGTGCGCATGTCGGTGCTCGGCAGCGAGCGCGAGATCCTCCACATCCTGCCGGTCGAGATGCGCCCGGACGGCCGCGACGCCTTGGCCGACCCGCGCGGGCTCGCGGCGCAAACCCTCGATTTCACCGCCCTTGTGGTCAGCGTCGCCAAACCGGCGCTCAGGAACCTCACGGCCTGCCTCGAGCGCTGCCACCTCGACGTCATGGAGCTGAGCAACGCCACCTATGCCGCCGGGATCGGCTGCTTGACCATGGACGAGATGCGCCGCGGTGTGCTGCTGCTCGAGCTCGGTGGCGGCACCACCAGCCTCGGCCTGTTCAGCGGCGGTGCCCTCTGCCACCTGGCCCAGGTGCCCTACGGCGGTGAGCACGTCACCCGCGACATCGCCTATTGCCTCTCCACCAGTCGCGCCTTCGCCGAGCGGCTGAAGAACCTCTATGGCGGCGTCTTGTGCCGGGCCTGCGACGACAATGTCCGGATCGAGGTGCCGATCATCGGCGACCACGCCGAGCAGCCGACGGGCGAGGTGCCGCGCACGCGGCTGACCCAGATCATCCGGGCCCGGGTCGAGGAGTCCCTGACCCTGACCAAGGCCCGGCTCGAGGACGAGTGGGACCTGGTCCGGGCGAAGCCGCCGCGCAGCATGGTGCTGACCGGCGGGGCCGCACAGATCGAGGGGATCGAGGAGTTCGCCGAGGAGATCTTCGGCCTCAAGGCCCGGATCGGCCGGCCCGCCGCGGTGCGCGGCCGCAGCGGCCTCGAGGACCAACCCTGTTGTAGTGCCGCCGCTGGCGGGCTGGTGCTGGTCACCGGCCGCGACGGCGGCTTGAGCTGGAAACAAGCGACGGAGGTGCCCGCACTGACTTCAGGCCTTGCCCGCCTCGGCCACTGGCTCAAGCAGAACTTCGTGAGCTGATCCATGGCCGCTTCGACGGAGAGCTGACCAACCTGTTCCGGCCGCCCCTCTGCCCAGGGAACGGCCACTGCCCGCACTGCACGAGCCGAAAAATCGGTCGGCAGCGCACACAATGGAGGAGAACACGAATGACGATCAGTCTGAGCATGCCCGTCACGCATGAAATGAAGCCGCGCATCACGGTGGTGGGCGTCGGCGGTGCCGGCGGCAACGCCGTCAACAACATGATCACCTCGCACCTCGAGGGGGTCGAGTTCGTCACCTGCAACACCGACGCGCAGGCCCTGGCCAACTGCCTCACCGACCGGAAGATCCAGCTCGGCAACGCCATCACCCATGGCCTGGGTGCCGGTGCCCGCCCCGAGGTCGGCCGCGCCTCCGCCGAGGAGAGCCTGGACGAGATCCTCGATCTGCTGCAGGGCTCGAACATGGTCTTCATCACCGCCGGCATGGGTGGTGGGACCGGCACCGGGGCTGCTCCGGTCATTGCCCGGGCGGTCCGCGACATGGGCATCCTCACCGTCGGCGTGGTGACCAAGCCGTTCCACTTCGAAGGTGCCCACCGCATGCGCCTCGCCGAGGGCGGGCTCATCGAGCTGCAGGGCTTCGTCGACACGCTCATCGTCATCCCCAACCAGAACCTGTTCCGGCTGGCCAACGAGCGCACCACCTTCGCCGAGGCCTTCCAGATGGCCGACCAGGTGCTGCACATGGGTGTCCGCGGCGTGACCGATCTCATGGTCATGCCGGGCATGATCAATCTCGACTTCGCCGACATCCGGACGGTCATGTCCGAGATGGGCAAGGCGATGATGGGCACCGGCGAGGCCGAGGGCGAGAGGCGCGCGATCGAGGCCGCCGAGGCCGCGATCTCCAACCCGCTGCTCGACGAGGTCTCGATGCGCGGCGCCAGGGGTGTGCTGATCAACATCACCGGCGGTCACGACATCACGCTCTTCGAGATCGACGCCGCCGCCAACCGCATCCGCGAGGAGGTCGACCCGGAAGCCAACATCATCTTCGGCTCGACCTTCGACGACTCGCTGCAAGGCGGCCTGCGGGTCTCGGTGGTCGCCACCGGCATCGAGACCCAGGCCGAACGCTCGCGCCTGGCGGCCGCGGCGGCGGCTGCGGCCAGCGGCGAGACCCAGCCGGCCCAGGCCGGCGGCTGGTTCCCGCATACCATGCATCGCCCGCAACCGTACCCGGCCGTGCAGAAGCCCGCGCCCAGGGCGGCGGCGGCCAACCCGACCCTGCATCTTCGGGCGGCGAGCGACGCCCGGCGCGAGGCGGCGGCCGAGGCCGGCCAGGGCCAGTACCCGCAGTTCGTCCCGCCGCCGGCCGAGACCACCGGCTACCGGGGTGATCCGGCGCAAACGGCGCCAGCGGCGGCCACCGGCTACGCCGTGCCACGCGGCGCCTTGCCACGCGGCCAGTCGGCCGCGGAGCGCCAGCCGGCGCTCGGCATCTTCCAGCGGATGCGCGGCTTCGCCCGCAGCGCCGGCATCGGCGCTGGCGCCGACGACGGCGACGACATGCGGCCGATGCAGCCGCAGATGCGTCGCGAGCTGGCCATGGCCGAGGAAGGCCCGGCCCAGCCGCAGCCGGAACGTGGCCGAAACGCTACGTACGCCCAGGATGAGCTCGGCGACATCCCTGCGTTCTTGCGCAAGGGGCGGGTCGATGGGTAAAAACGCGCCTGTTGAGAGGCTGGTTTCAAGTCTCCTCCTAACAGGCAGTAAAAAATAACTTTTCGGTTTCCCCGTTCGATGGTATGAGCACCGGAGGCGGGGAAACCAACTTTTTTTCGCCGGATGGTGCGCTCAAGCGGCACCAGACTATGTGGCGAGAAGAGCACGGGGAACGGCACCGCTGACTATTGGCTGTGGCGCGCGTGCAACGTGCCGCGGCGCACGAGCTATCCGGAGCGGGCCCTATGCACGACACCACCTCATCATCGACCCCGATCGCGGCGGCCACCGCCGTGACGCCCGAAGCACCGGCGCATGCGCCGGGTGCCGTCCAGCGCACCCTCGGCCACGCCATCAGCTGCGTCGGCGTCGGCCGCCACTCGGGCGTGCGCGTCGGCCTCACCCTGCAGCCGGCCAGGGCGGGCAGCGGCGTGCGTTTCAGGCGCAGCGACCGCCCCGGCAGTGCCACCTTGCGCGCCTGCCCCGAGAACCTGGTCGTCGCCGACCACGCCCTGGTCCTCAGCGACGGCGACGGCACGCGCATCGTCGGCATCGAGCATGTCACCGCGGCCCTGGCCATGACCGGGATCGACAACGCGCTCGTCGAGGTGAGCGGCCCCGAACTGCCGGCCATGGACGGCAGCGCTCAGCCCTTCGTCTTCTTGATCGAGTGCGCCGGGGCGATCGCGCAGGACACCCCAAGGGCAGCCTGCCCGACGCTGTCCCCCCTCGACCTGAGCCTCGGTGAGCGCACGGTTCGGCTCCGACCCGCGAGCCACGGCAGGCTGGACGCCGATCTCGGCGAGATGCCCGAAGCCGCCTTCGGTCCCGCCCGCCACGCGGTGGCCCTCACGGCCGAAGCCCTGCGCCATGACCTCGCCGCTGCGCGTCAGCCCTTGACCACGGCGGCGATCGAGGTCGCCCAGGCACGCGGGCTGATGCGCGGCGTCTCGCTCGAGAACACGCTGATCCTGGACGAGGCCGGCCCACGCAACCCGGGCGGGCTCCGCTTCGCCGACGAGCCCGCCCGCCACGCCAATCTCGTGGCGCTCGGTGCCTTGGCCCTGCTCGGCGGCCTGCCCGCGGTCGAGCTTTCGACCAGGGGGACGAGCCACGCGCTGCTCGCCCGACTGCTCCGCCAGTGCGGCACGCGGCGGCCGGCGAGCCTCGTCACCCCGGCCCTCGACCCGCTCGCCGCGACGCAAGCCTGAGCCGTTGCCACCGCAAGGGGATGGCGGGCGGCAGGCTCGATCATGAATTGATACTTGCTGGCCCGCGCCTGACTTCACTGGCCGGCGCGGCGGTGTTCTTGCTCTTTTCCGCGCCGGTCATGGTATGGGAGCGCAGCTGCTGGCTGCCCTGCCGCTTCGGCTGACCGAGGCGACCGCAGCGCAGCCAACGACCAGGAGCGAGCGACCTGGAGGGCGATCCCGTCGGCATGGCGGACGAGCGCACGCGGGGCCGGCGGCGCTGGAGAGAGTTGTTCGTCGACCGGCAGTTCTAAGGACGTGATGCCGGCGGCGGCCGCATCGTCTCGCTCAGTCGAGGCACCCAGATCCTCTTGGCCTCGATCTTCGCCCCGAGCATCCTGCTCGGCCTCGGCCTCCTGCCGCGGGCTGCTACGGCTATCGGCTCGACGCCGAGCTCGGCAGTGTCCAGGCCCGGCTCGACTCGCTGCAGACGCTGCTCTTTGCCGGGTGACCGAACCGCCCCCGCCCCGCTCCGCGCTGATCGAACCTGGCCCGCGCTGATCCGGCTCAGAAGGTCTCGGCCGGGAACAGGCTGGCGATCGCGGCGTTGTTGACCTCGACGGGATAGCGATTGCGCAGGGCCGTCTCGTACTGGGCCAAAAGATCGTTGCGCATCGCCATGCGCAGCTCATCGGCCATCGCCAGGGCCTCGCTCGCCTCCGGCACGATCACGCGGTCGGTGCGCAGGATCGCCTGGCCCTCCTCGGTCGCCACGGGCTCAGCGGCGAGCTCGCCCTCGCGCGTGTCGAACATGGCGGCGACCGCCTCGGCCGTGAGCCCGACTTCCGTACCAGTCGAGCTGCGCGTCACGGGCTCGGTCGAGCGCAAGCTGACCTCGCCACCGAGTTCGGCGGCGATCGCCTCGAGCGTGCGCCCGGCCCTGGCATCGAGCATGATCGCCTGGGCCCGCTCGGCCGCCGCCCGGTCCTGCGCGCGCGCGTACCAGAGCTCGGCCACCGCGTCCCGGACCTCCTCGAGCGGCCACCGTGCCGGCTCCTGAACCGCGTCGACGCGGAAGATGTAGAAGGTGCCGGCGGGGGTCTCCTCGAGCAGCGAGGTCTCGCCCACGGGTCCGGCGAAGATCTGGGCGAGAATGTCCGACGATGGCGCCTCGCGCAGGCTTTGCCCGTCGGGCCCGCGACCCTGCGCGTCGATCGCCGCGAACCGTGTCACCTCGAGGCCGACGGCTGCTGCCGCATCCTCCAGGCTCTCGCCCGCGGCGATGCCGTCATCGAGGGCTGCCGCGAGCTCCGGCAACTGGTCGATCGCCCGGTCGAGGGCGAGGTCGCGGTGGATGTCGTCCTGCACCGCCTCGAACGACTGGACCGCCTCGGGCTCAATCCCGATCACCCGAAAGAGATGCCAGCCGAAGAGACTCTCGACCGGCGCACTGACCGCACCCTCGTCGAGCGCGAAGATGGCGTCGGCGAACTCGGGCGGCAGATCGGCCGCCGTCGTCGGCCCGAGCGTGGAATAGGTGAGCCCCCGATCGGCGAGCTCGGTCGCGAGGTCGGCGAAGACCGCACCCTCGTCGAGCGCCGCCCGCGCCGCCTCGATGACCGCCTGGTCGCTCGCGAGCAGCTGGCCGACCCGGCGGCGCTCGTCTTGGGTGTAGAAATCGAGCCTGGCCGCGTACTCCTCGCGCAGCCGGGCCTCGTCGACCTCGATCTCGTCGAGGATGTCCTCGGTCGAGATCGTGACCAGGCTGACGTCGCGGAACTCGGGTGCGGTGAAACGCCCGGCCTCCGCCTCGAGCAGGGCGCGCAACGCCGCCTCGTCGGGCTCGCCCACGACCATCTCGGCGCGCGGCACGACAAGCACGGTGGCCGCCCGCGCCTCGCCCCGATAGGCGCCCAGCCGCTCGACCAGCGGGGCAGGAGGTTCGACCAGGGCCGAGAAGGTGTCGAGGACCCGATTGCGGCCGATGTCGCGGCGCATCGATTCCACGAACTGCGCTTCGCTCAGGCCGGCCGAGCGCAGGAAGCTCTCGAAGCGGAACCGGTCGAAGTCACCCGCCGACTGGAAGAATGGGTCCTGGCGAATGGCGTTCGCGACCTCGGCATCGGCGACCCCGAGCCCCATGTCGAGCCGGTGCTGGTCGACGAGTGCCCGCGCCACCACGCTCTGCACCGCCCGGTTCAAGAGTCCCATCGCGGCTGCCTGCTCACGGGTGAGCGTCGTGCCGATCTGCTCCTGCAGCAGCTGCCGGTCGTTCTCGAAGGCCCGCTCGACCTCGCGCAGCGGCACCTCGATGTCGCCCACGGTGGCGGCGATCTCGACGTCCTGGCGGCCCATGAAGAGATCGCCGATGCCCCAGACGGCGAAGCTGACGATCAGCACCACGAGAAGAGCGCGGACGAACCAGCTGCTGGCGCGCTTGCGCATGGCATCGAGCATGTTGGGCCCTTTTGACGGGGAGGTGTCGATCGCGACCGTGCCACCGCCGAGCCGCGGCAGCACGCGCGCTATACCTATTGCCTGGCCAGGCGAACCGCAATCGCCGTCGGCTTGGACAGGCCCCAACGAATGTGTTAAGGCCCGGCAACTTCATGACATCGAGACGAGGTGGACGATGCCTCTGGCGCGGCCGGTGGTGCTCGGCAATTGGAAAATGAACGGGCTCAAGGCCGATGGTCTGGCCCTGGTCGGCAGGCTCGCGGCTCGTGCTGCCCACCCGACGGGCACGCTCGGCGTGTTCCCACCGGCAACCCTGATCGGCCCTGTGGCCCAACGGCTCGACGCGAGCCGTATCGTGGTCGGAGGCCAGGATTGCCACCACGCCGAGAGCGGTGCCTTTACCGGCTCGATCAGTGCGGCGATGCTGAAGGATGTGGGCGCCACAGCCGTGATCGTCGGCCATTCCGAGCGCCGCCACGGGCTCGGCGAGGACGACGCCCTGGTCAAGGCCAAGGCCGAGGCGGCCCTCGCCCAGGGCCTCCTGGTCGTGCTTTGCATCGGCGAGACCGAGGCCGAATACCTCGCGGGCGAACGCGATGGTGTCTTGACCCGCCAGCTCGACGGCAGCCTGCCGGCAGGCGCGACACCCGAGAACCTGGTCGTCGCCTACGAGCCCGTCTGGGCGATCGGCACCGGCCGTACACCGAGCCTCGACGAGATCAAGGAGACCCATGCCCGGCTCCGCGCCCTGATGGCCGATTGCGTCGCCGACGGGGCCGAGGTGGCCCTCCTCTATGGCGGCTCGGTCAAGGCCGAGAACGCCGCCGACATCATGGCGATTGCCGCTGTCGACGGGGCGCTCGTCGGCGGGGCGAGCCTCGATGCCGACGGCTTCTGGAGCATCTACACGGCCGGCGGCGGGGCTTGATTCCGGCTTCCGGCACCTGAGATAGGACCCATGACCTCGATCTTCCTCGTCATCCACCTGCTCATCGCCCTCGCCCTCGTCGGCGTCGTGCTCGTGCAGCGCAGCGAAGGCGGTGCGCTGGGCGGGCTCGGCGGCACCACGATGGGTGGCATGATGAGCGGCCGCGGCACCGCCAATCTGTTGACCCGGACGACCGCGATCCTGGCCGCGGCCTTCATGGTGATGAGCCTGCTCTTGGCCATCATGGCGAGCGGCAGCCAGGGACCCACCTCGATCCTCGATGGGCCGAACCCCTTCGACGCGCTGCCGCTCGAGACCCCGGCCGCACCCGCGACCCCGGCCGAGCCCGCCGTTCCGTCCGCCCCGCTCGCCGACTGAGGCCAGGCATGCAGGAGATCCTGGCACGCCGGCCACGCTCGGCGTGCCGCTGCCGCGTGCGCCGCTTTCCGGCTTGCCCTCGTGGGCGTGAGCATGGATAGAACCTCTTGATGCCTCGCTTCGTCTTTATCACCGGCGGTGTCGTTTCCTCCCTCGGCAAGGGCCTTGCCGCGGCAGCGCTCGGTTCACTCCTGCAACTGCGAGGCTACAAAGTCCGGTTGCGCAAGCTCGACCCCTACCTCAACGTCGACCCCGGCACGATGTCGCCCTACCAGCACGGCGAAGTGTTCGTCACCGCGGACGGGGCGGAGACAGACCTCGACCTCGGCCATTACGAGCGCTTCACCGGCGTGCCGGCCCGGGCGTCGGACAGTGTTTCCGCCGGCCGAATCTACTGGACGGTGCTCACCCGCGAGCGGCACGGCGATTTCTTGGGCGGCACCGTCCAGGTCGTGCCGCACGTCACCGACACGATCAAGGAGGTGATCCTGAAGGACGTGGCCGATGCCGACATCGTGCTCTGCGAGATCGGCGGCACGGTGGGCGATATCGAGGGCCTGCCCTTTCTGGAAGCCATCCGCCAGCTCGCCAACGAGCTGCCCCGAGGCGAGGTCGCCTTCCTCCACGTCACGCTTGTGCCCTACATCAAGTCGGCGGGCGAGTTGAAGACCAAGCCCACCCAGCATTCGGTCCGCGAGCTTCGGGCGATCGGGATCCAGCCCGACATCCTGCTCTGCCGCTCCGAGCTCGAGCTGACGTCCGAGGCGCGGCGCAAGATTGCCCTGCAATGCTCCGTCCGGGTCGATGCGGTGATCCCGGCCTACGATGCCGAGACCATCTACGAAGTGCCGATCAGCTACCACGCCGAAGGGCTCGACAACCGGCTGATCGAGGCCCTGGGCCTGCCGGCGGGCCCCGAGCCCGACCTCTCCGCCTGGTACGACATCGTCAACCGGGTGAAGCGGCCGGAAGGGGTGGTCAAGGTCGCCGTCGTCGGCAAGTACACCGACCACAAGGACGCCTACAAAAGCCTGAACGAGGCGCTCACCCACGGCGGCATCGCCAACAATGTCCGGGTCGAGCTCGACTGGATCGACGCCGAGCATTTCGTCGCCGTCGATGCCTCCGACCGGCTGCAGGGGGTGAACGCGATCCTCGTCCCGGGCGGCTTCGGCGAGCGGGGTGCCGAGGGCAAGATCGCGGCCGTCACCTATGCGCGGACCCGCGGCCTGCCGTTCTTCGGCATCTGCTTCGGCATGCAGCTCGCCTGCATCGAGGCGGCACGCAACCTGGCCGGCATCCCGGGGGCCAACTCGACCGAGTTCGGCCCGGCGGCGCACCCGGTCGTCGGCTTGATGACCGAGTGGCAGCGCGAGGGCGACATCGAACGGCGCAAGCCGACCGACGACATGGGCGGCACCATGCGGCTCGGCGACTACCCGTGCGTGCTGGAGGACGGCAGCCTCGTCCGCCGGATCTACGGTGCGGCCTCGATCTTCGAGCGGCACCGTCACCGCTACGAGGTCGACAGCGACTACAAGGCACGCCTCGAGGCCGCGGGCCTGCGCTTTTCCGGCATGTCGCCCGACGGCCGGCTGCCCGAGATCGTCGAGCTGCCGGGCCATCCCTGGTTCGTCGGCGTGCAGTTCCACCCCGAACTCCGCTCGCAGCCGATGCGGCCGCACCCGCTCTTTGCCGACTTCGTGCGCGCCGCCCGGGCACAATCCATCCTGGTCTGAGGACAAAGAGCCGATGCCCCACGCCGTCGCGGTCGGCAACGTCACCTTCGCCCAGGATCGCCCGCTCGTCCTGATCGCCGGCCCCTGCGCCATCGAAAGCCGGGCGCACACCCTGATGATGGCCGAGCGCCTGGTCGCGCTGACGACCGGGCTCGTCCTGCCCTTCGTCTTCAAGAGCTCGTTCGACAAGGCCAACCGCACCAGCGCCGGCAGCGCCCGAGGCGTCGGCCTCGCCGAAGGCGTGGCGATCCTGGCCGAGGTCAAGGAGCGCTTCGGCTGCCCCGTGCTCACCGACATCCACGAGAGCGGCCAATGCGCGCCCGTTGCCGCGGTCGTCGACATCCTGCAGATCCCGGCCTTCCTCTGCCGCCAGACCGACCTGTTGCGCGCCGCCGCTGCAACCGGGGCCGCCGTCAACGTCAAGAAGGGCCAATTCCTCGCCCCCTGGGACATGGCCAACGTGACCGCCAAGCTCGAGGAATTCGGCGCGAAGCGGGTCCTGGTGACCGAGCGCGGCGCCTCCTTCGGCTACAACACGCTGGTCTCCGACATGCGCGCCTTGCCGCAGCTCGCGGCCAGCGGCTGGCCCGTGGTCTTCGATGCCACCCATTCCGTCCAGCAGCCGGGCGGCCTCGGCGGCCGAAGTGGCGGCCAGCGCGAGTACGTGCCCGTGCTGGCGCGGGCCGCGGTCGCGATTGGTGTGGCAGCCGTGTTCATCGAGACCCACGACGACCCCGACAACGCCCTGAGCGACGGCCCCAACATGGTGCCTCTCGACAAGCTCGGCCGATTGCTCGAAGACCTGATGGCTTTCGACCACCTCACAAAGACCAGGCCTCTGGCCGGTCACCAGCCAAGGGGATGAGACCAATGCGCGATAGCGACATCGTCGGCGTGCACGCCCGGCAGATCCTGGACAGCCGTGGCAACCCCACGATCGAGGTCGACGTCACCCTGGCCTCCGGCGCCATGGGCCGGGCGGCCGTGCCGTCGGGGGCCTCCACCGGCTCGCGCGAAGCGCTCGA
This sequence comes from Geminicoccaceae bacterium, assembly GCA_036796215.1. Taxonomy (GTDB): domain Bacteria; phylum Pseudomonadota; class Alphaproteobacteria; order Geminicoccales; family Geminicoccaceae; genus SLRI01. The sequence continues at coordinate 8,029 of DAIRDJ010000003.1, read as the reverse complement.
GCTCAGGGACGGCGACAAGAGCCGCTATCTGGGCAAATCGGTCCTCAAGGCGGTCGATGCCGTCAACGGCGAGATCACGGACGCCATCCTCGGCCGCGACGCCATCGAGCAGGCCGCCATCGACCACGCCATGCTCGAGCTCGACGGCACCGACAACAAGGGCCGGCTGGGAGCGAACGCCATCCTCGGCGTCAGCCTGGCGGTCGCCAGGGCCGCGGCCGAGAACGCAGGATTGCCGCTCTTTCGCTACCTGGGTGGCCCGGGGGCGCGTGTGCTGCCGGTGCCGATGATGAACGTGATCAACGGCGGGGCGCACGCCGACAACCCGATCGACATCCAGGAATTCATGATCATGCCGGTGGGCGCGCCCACCTTCGCCGAAGCCCTGCGCATGGGCGCCGAAGTCTTCCACGCCCTGAAGAAGGGCCTGAAGGATGCCGGCCACAACACCAATGTCGGCGACGAAGGCGGCTTCGCCCCCGACCTGCCCTCGGCCGAGGCGGCCCTGGGCTTTCTCGAGAAGGCCGTGGCCTCGGCCGGCTACAGGGTCGGCGACGACATCGTCTTCGCGCTGGACTGTGCGGCGAGCGAATTTTTCGCCAATGGCGTCTACGACATGAGCGGCGAAGGCCGGAAGGTCGATGCCGGCGGCATGGTCGATTTCATCGAGAGCCTGTGCCGGAAGTTCCCGATCCGCTCGGTCGAGGACGGCCTCGCCGAGGGCGACTGGGACGGCTGGAAGCACCTCACCGACCGGCTCGGCAAGACCGTGCAGATCGTCGGTGACGACCTCTTCGTCACCAACCCCGCGATCCTCGCCGAAGGGATCGAGAAGGGCATCGGCAACGCCATCCTCGTCAAGGTCAACCAGATCGGCTCGCTTACCGAGACCCTCGACGCCGTCCGCATGGCTGCCGCCAGCCGCTACCGTTCGGTGATGTCGCACCGCTCGGGCGAGACCGAGGATGCCACCATCGCCGACCTCGCGGTCGCTACCTGCTGCGGCCAGATCAAGACCGGCTCGCTCTCCCGCTCCGATCGGCTGGCCAAGTACAACCAGCTCCTGCGCATCGAGGAGGCGCTCGGCGCCGCCGCCGTCTATCCGGGCCTCGCCACCTTCTGATCCGGGAACCGCTTCTTGACCCGGGATGCGCTCGGCTATCGGCTCTACCGTCTCAAACGCGAGGCGGGGCGGCATTGGCTGGGCATCATCCTGGTCTTGACGCTGGGCTATTTCGCCTACCACTCGATCCACGGCAGCCGCGGCCTCTTCGCCTGGGTCGACCGCAACCACGAGCTCGAGCTCAAGCGCCTCGAGCTCGAAGAGATCCGTGCCGAACGGCAGTGGCTCGAGGAACGGGTAAGAGCACTGGACGAGGACGGGATCGCGATCGACCTGCTCGAGGAGACCCTCTACGCCCTCGGCTTCATCCACGAGAACGAGGTCGTGATCTTCGATCCGCCGCCAGCGGCCGAACCGCCCGAGTACCCGCTCGAGTAGCCGCCCCATCGCTCGCGCATGGCCCGCATGCACCGCGACCGGCTGGTGCTGCCCGTATTCTCGACTATAGTCTCGGCAAGTCGCGAGACACTAAACCGTAACGGGAGGGGCCCGCTCATGACAGCGACCAAGACCGGCAGCAAGGCGCCGGCCCGCCGGACGACGAAGCAGGCGTCGACTGCCGCCAGCGAGCAGTGGCTCGGCTTCTTCCGCGAGATGCTGCTGATCCGCCGCTTCGAGGAGAAGGCCGGCCAGCTCTACGGCATGGGCCTGATCGGCGGCTTCTGCCACCTCTATATCGGCCAGGAGGCGGTCGCGGTCGGCATCCAGCACGCCCTTTCCGACAAGGATTCGGTGATCACCGCCTATCGCGACCACGGCCACATGCTGGTCTGCGGCATGGACCCGCGAAACGTCATGGCCGAACTCACCGGCCGCAGCACCGGCTATTCCAAGGGCAAGGGCGGCTCGATGCACATGTTCGCCAAGGACAAGAAGTTCTACGGCGGGCACGGCATCGTCGGGGCCCAGGTGCCGCTCGGCACCGGCATCGCCTTTGCCCACCAATACCGCGAGGACGGGGGCCTCTGCACGACCTATCTGGGCGACGGGGCGGTCAACCAGGGCCAGGTCTACGAGAGCTTCAACATGGCGGCACTCTGGAAGCTGCCGGTCATCTACGTCATCGAGAACAACCGCTACGGCATGGGCACCTCGCAGGCGCGCGCCTCGGCCGGCCAGAATCTCTGCGAGCGTGGTGCCGCCTACGGCATCCCCGGCGAGCAGGTCGACGGCATGGACGTCACCGCGGTGCACGAGAAGGCCCAGGAGGTCGTGCAATATGTCCGCGACGGCAACGGCCCCTTCATCCTCGAGGCCATGACCTACCGCTATCGCGGCCACTCGATGTCGGATCCGGCCAAGTACCGCAAGAAGGAAGAGCTGCAGGAATACCGCGAGCAGCGCGACCCGATCGAGAACCTGAGAGTCAAGATCCTGGACGCCAAGCTCAGCGACGCCGATGCCTTGAAGACGATGGACAAGGAGGTCCGTGACATTGTCAACGACGCCGCCCGCTTCGCCCAGGACAGCCCGGAGCCCGATCCTGCGGAGCTCTGGACCGACATCCTGCTCGAGGTCGATGTTGCGACCGTCTGACTTCGGCCACCGTCTGACCACGTGCCCGCACAAGTGACCGTTTGATCGGGGAAGGCCCTGAAGATGCCAACCGAAATCCTGATGCCGGCGCTCTCGCCGACCATGACCGAAGGCAATCTCGCCCGCTGGCTGAAGCAGGAGGGCGACGATGTCGCCGCCGGCGATGTCATCGCCGAGATCGAGACCGACAAGGCGACCATGGAGGTCGAAGCCGTCGACGAGGGCAAACTCGGCCGTATCCTGATCAAGGAGGGCAGCGAGGGGGTCGCCGTCAACACGCCCATTGCCCTCCTGCTCGGCGACGGCGAGGACGCCTCGGCGCTGGACAGCTACGAGGCCGGCGGCAACGGTGCGGCAGCCCCGGCCCCGGCCGCGGCGCCCAAGTTGGAGCCCGAGCCGAAACGCCAGGGCGAGCCCAAGACCGCGCTGCCGACCGAGGCCGTCCAGCCCGACGAGCCCGAGATCCCAGCCGGCACCGAGATGGTCAAGATGACCGTCCGCGAGGCGCTAAGGGACGCCATGGCCGAGGAGATGCGCCGCAACCAGGACGTCTTCCTGATGGGCGAGGAGGTCGCCGAATACCAGGGTGCCTATAAGATCAGCCAGGGCCTGCTCGAAGAGTTCGGCGCCAAGCGGGTGATCGATACGCCGATCACCGAGCACGGCTTCGCCGGCCTCGGGGTGGGTGCCGCCATGGCCGGGCTGCGGCCGATCGTCGAGTTCATGACCTGGAACTTCGCCATGCAGGCGATCGACCACATCATCAACTCGGCGGCCAAGACCCTCTACATGGCCGGCGGCGAGATGGGCAGCCCGATCGTCTTTAGAGGCCCGAACGGGGCGGCTGCGCGCGTCGCCGCCCAGCACAGCCAGGAATACAGCTCCTGGTACAGCCACTGCCCGGGCCTCAAGGTCATCTGCCCCTACAGTGCCGCCGACGCCAAGGGCCTCTTGAAGGCCGCGATTCGCGACCCCAACCCCGTCGTCTTCCTCGAGAACGAGGTGCTCTACGGCCAGACCTTCGAGGTGCCGGTCATGGACGACTTCGTCCTGCCGATCGGCAAGGCGAAGATCGTCCGCCCCGGCACGGATGTCACCATCACCTCCTTCTCGCTGATGATGAGCCGGGCGCTCGAGGCCGCGGACGCGCTCGCCGAGCAGGGCATCTCCGCCGAGGTCATCGACCTTCGCACCATGCGGCCACTGGACAAGGCCACCATCGTCAAGTCGGTGATGAAGACCAACCGCCTCGTCTCGGTCGAGGAAGGCTGGCCGCAATCCGGCATCGGCTCGGAGCTCGCCGCGATCATGATGGAGGAGGCTTTCGACCATCTGGACGCACCGGTCATCCGCGTCACCGGCAAGGACGTGCCGATGCCCTATGCCGCCAACCTCGAGAAGCTGGCGCTGCCCCAGACCGCCGACGTCATCGAGGCGGCAAGGGCCGTCTGCTACAAGCGCTAGAGAACGCCGGGGAGGACCAAGATGCCGATCAAGATCCTGATGCCGGCGCTCTCGCCGACCATGACCGAGGGCAACCTCGCGACCTGGCTGAAGAAGGAGGGCGACCCGATCGCCCCCGGCGACGTCATCGCCGAGATCGAGACCGACAAGGCGACCATGGAGGTCGAGGCGGTCGACGAGGGCAAGCTCGGCCGGATCATCGTCCCCGCCGGCACCGAGGGTGTCGCCGTCAACGACGTGATCGGCCTGCTCCTGGAGGAGGGCGAGGACTCAGCCGCCCTCGACACCGTCGACACGAGTGGTGGCGGCAACGGTGCTGCCCCGCCCGAAGCGAAGGACGAATCGACACCCGAGAAGGCCGAGCCGGCGAAAGCCGAAGCCGCGCCAGCGGCCAAGAGCGGCAACGGCCCGAGTAACGGCCAGGGCGGCCGCATCTTCGCGAGCCCCTTGGCCAAACGCATGGCCGAGAAGGCCGGCCTCGACCTCGCCGCCCTTTCCGGCAGCGGGCCCCGTGGCCGCATCATCAAGGCAGATATCGAGGCGGCCCTCGAGAAGGGTGTCGGCAAGGCAGCTCCGAAGGCCGCCGAGAAGCCCACGCCCGCCGCAGCCCCGGCCTCGGCCCCGACACCGGCCGCAGCGCCCGGCGCCCCCGATGCCCCGCACAAGGAGATCGGCCTCTCCAACGTCCGCAAGGTCATCGCCCGCCGCCTGACCGAAGCCAAGCAGCAGATCCCGCACTTCTACCTGACGGTCGATTGCGAGCTCGATGCCTTGCTGAAGCTCAGGAAGGAGCTGAACGAGCGGCCGGGGGCGACCTACAAGCTCTCGGTCAACGACCTGATCATCAAGGCGACCGCCATCGCCATCCGCCAGAAGCCGGCGGTCAACGCGATCTGGGGCGGCGACAAGCTCTACCAGTTCGAGGACATCGACGTGTCGGTCGCTGTCGCCATCGAGGGTGGCCTGATCACCCCGATCGTCAGGAAAGCGGACCAGAAGGGCCTCGCCACCATCTCGGCCGAGATGAAGGACCTGGCGGCCCGTGCCAAGGAGGGCAAGCTCCAGCCCGGGGAGTACCAGGGCGGCGGCTTCACCATCTCCAATCTCGGCATGTACGGCATCAAGGACTTCGCCGCCGTCATCAACCCGCCCCAGGCCTGCATCCTCGCTGTCGGCGCCGGCGAGCAGCGCCCGGTCGTCAAGAACGGTGCCTTGGCCATCGCCACCGTCATGTCCTGCACCCTCTCCGTCGACCACCGCGTCGTCGACGGAGCCCTGGGTGCCGAATGGCTGCAGGCGTTCAAGGGGCTGATCGAGGATCCGATCAGCCTGATGCTGTAGCTTCGACGCCCGACGTCGAAGACTTGTCTGATCGCGGGCATCCTCCATATGTCGTGCTGGAGGTTGCCATGGAGCTTTCGCACAAGACGACCATTCTGCTGTCCGCCGACCTGCACGAGCGTCTCAAGGCCGTCGCCCGCGAGCGGCGCAAGAGCCTGGGTGAGCTGGTGCGCGAGGCCTGCATCAGGCAGTATGGCCTGAGCGACACCGAAGACCGCTTGGCCGCGGTGGAGGCCATGGCCGCGATGTCGCTGCCGGTCGGGACGGTCGAGGAGATGAAGCAGCAGAGCGTGCCGCCACCACGTGATCTGCCGGCTTGATTCTCATCGATGCCAACATCTTCATTTACGCCGTGGGTGCTGCGCACCCCAACAAGCCGCCTTCCATCGGCTACCTGCGCCGCGTCGCGAACGGCCAGATCGATGCAGCGACCGATGCCGAGGTCCTGCAGGAGATGCTTCATCGCTACCGCGCCATTCGCCGCTGGGACGACGGGAGCCGCGTCTACGATCTCTTGAAGGGCGCCGTACCCAGAGTGCTGCCGATCACCGCTGACATCGTTGATCGAGCCCGATCAATGATGCACGCGGACAGTGAGCTTGGCGCTCGCGATGCGATCCACGCCGCAGTCGCGCTGGCAAACGGCTGCACAGCGATCTGCACCTATGATCGCGCCTTCGACCGCATCCCCGGCCTCGGTCGAGTGACCCCTTGAGCTGCCCAGCTCGAGCTATGCGGGCGGCAAGAGACGGTCGAGCAGGGTACTGCTGGCCTCGTTGAACGGATTGACGATCGTGAGACCGGCCACAGCGAACCCTTCGTGCATGTCCTCGCTGAGGAGATGCGTCGCACCGGCCTTCATCGATGCGGCACAGATTACGGCGTCCCAGAATTGGAGACGGTGTCGCTGCGCGAGCTCGATGGCGTTGCGCATCACCGTTGCGTCGGCATCCGCAATCTTGAAGAGCGACGTCAACTCCATGGCGAACGCGCAAGCGCCTGGAAACAGCTCGCGCCGCTTGCGGCGTACCACCGCCAAGAATTCGCCGATGACCTGTGCCGCGACGATCCCCTGCTCAATGGCTGCGCGCTCGATCAGGGAGCCGGCCAAGTCTCCCTTCTCCGTGCCCGGCTCCAACTCGGCATAGACCAGGACGTTCGTATCGAAGGCGACGCGCGTCAAAGCTCGATGTCGCCGTACTTGTCCTCTTCAGTGATCTTGCCCACGCGGTAGCCATCCCTGGGCAGTTGCGCCAAATGCCGCTTGAGGCGCTCGTAAGCTTCGCGAAACTCGGGATCATCGAGCCGGCTCGCCGGCCGAGGCTTGAGTTCCGCCACCGGCTTGCCCTGCCGCGTGATCACCACCGTCTCGCCCGCTTCGACGTCCTTCAAGAGTCGCGAGAAGCTCTGGTTCGCCTCACGGATCGACACCGTCCGCATCGGGTACACTCCAATGTAGCACAGTTCTACATACACCGCCGACCCGCCGGTTGACAAGTTCTCTGAAGCCGCCACAACCGACCGGCAACACTAGCGCAGGGAGCAACGCCATGGCCGACACCTCATTCGACCTCGTCGTCGTGGGCGGCGGGCCGGGCGGCTACGTGGCGGCCATCCGGGCGGCCCAGCTCGGCATGACGGCGGCCGTGGTCGAGCGCGAGCATCTGGGCGGCATCTGCCTCAACTGGGGCTGCATTCCCACGAAGGCCCTGTTGCGCACCGCCGAGGTCTTCGACAATTTCCGCCACGCCCAGTCCTTCGGGCTGAAGGCCGAAAAGGTGAGCTTCGACCTCGAAGCGGTCGTCAAGCGCAGCCGTGGCATCGCGGGCCAGCTCTCCAAGGGCGTCGGCCACCTCTTGAAAAAGAACAAGGTCACGGTCTTCGACGGCAAGGGCAGGCTCGCCGGCCCAACTCAGGGGGGAATGGGCAAGCTCGAGGTCGAGCTCAACAAGGGCGGCAAGGAGACGCTCACGGCCAAGCACATCATCCTCGCCACCGGTGCGCGCGCCCGCCAGCTGCCGGGCCTGGAGAGCGACGGCAAGCTGGTCTGGTCCTACCGCGAGGCGATGGTCCCGGACATGATGCCGAAATCGCTGCTCGTCGTCGGCAGCGGGGCGATCGGCATCGAGTTCGCGAGCTTCTTCCGCTCGATGGGGGCCGAAGTCACCGTCGTCGAGGTCTTGGACCGCGTGCTGCCCGTCGAGGACGCCGAGATCTCGGCCTTCGCCGAGAAACAGTTCGAAAAACGCGGGATCAAGTGCCTGACCAGTGCCCAGGTCAAGGGCCTGAAGAAGGGCAAGGACAGCGTCATGGCCACCATCGAGGCCGGGGGCAAGAGCCAGGAGTTGACCGTCGACCGGGTGATCATGGCGGTCGGCATCGTCGGCAATGTCGAGGATCTCGGCCTCGACGGGACCAAGGTGAAGACCGACCGCAGCCACATCGTCATCGACGAGTGGTGCCGGACGGGCGAGCCCGGCGTCTACGCCATCGGCGACGTCGTGGGTGCGCCCTGGCTCGCCCACAAGGCCAGCCACGAGGGTGTCATGTGCGTCGAGAAGATCG
>DAIRDJ010000002.1:0-81606 GCA_036796215.1 Geminicoccaceae bacterium | reverse complement strand
CCTCCTGGCCGAGCTTCTGCCGGCGCTGCTCGAGCGTCACCTCGACCCGGTCGCGATTACCGTAGGTGCTCTCGACGATCAGGTAGTCGAGGTCGCTCGGTGCCTCGGGCATGCGGTGGAAGGCTTTTTCGTCGGGGCCGATATCGCCCGAGAAGAGGAGGCGAAGGGGGCGGTCGCCATTGGCTTGGACCTCGAGCTCGATCGAGGCCGAGCCCAGGATGTGCCCGGCATTCCAGTAGCGGGCCCGGACCCCGGCCATGGGCTCGAGCCATTCGTCGTAGGCGCAGGTCTGCACCTGCTCGAGCGCCGCCTCGGCGTCGGCCTTGGTATAGATCGGCTCCACCTTGTCCCGGCCGCGCTGCCGGTTGCGGCGGTTGAGGCGCTCGACCTCGCTCTCCTGGATGTAGCCGCTGTCCGGCAGCATGAAGGCCAAAAGGTCGGCGGTGGGCTCGGTCGCGATGATCGGGCCGGAAAAGCCGTGCCGGGTCAGCTTGGCGATCAGCCCGCTGTGGTCGATATGGGCGTGGGTGAGGAGCAGCGCGTCGACGGCCTTCGGATCGAAGGGGAAGTCCTTGTAATTCAGCTCGCGGACGGTCTTGGTGCCCTGAAAGAGCCCGCAATCGACGAGCAGGCGGCCCCTGGCCGTCTCCAGCAGGAAGCAGGAGCCGGTGACGGTGGAGGCGGCACCGTGAAAGGCGAGAGAGACGGCGGGCTCCTTGCGCGGCGCCATCAGTCGGCCGCCACATCGGTGTCGCGGGCGAGGCCGTAATGCTCGCGGATGAACGCCCAGGCCTCCTCCGCCGTGTCGACATAGTGGAAAAGCTCGAGATCGTGCGGGCTGATCACCTCCTCCTCGAGCAGTGCGGCGAAATCGATGATCCGCGACCAGTAGGCCCGATCGAAGAGCAGCACCGGGATCTTGCGCACCTTCTGCGTCTGGATCAGGCACAGGGATTCAAAGAGCTCGTCAAGCGTGCCGAAGCCGCCGGGAAAGACGACAAGCGCCCGGGCACGCATCAGAAAATGCATCTTCCGGAGCGCGAAATAGTGGAACTGGAAGGAGAGCTCGGGCGTGACGTAGGGATTGGGGGCCTGCTCGTGCGGCAGCGTGATGTTGAGGCCGATCGAGACCGCCCCCACATCGGCCGCACCGCGATTGGCCGCCTCCATGACGCCCGGACCACCACCGGTGACGATGACGAAGTGCCGGGTGGACCCCACCTGGGTGGTCTCCGACACGATCCGCCCGAAGCGCCGCGCCTCGCTATAGTAGTGCGCGCGGGCGACCGCTTTCTTGCAGCGCTCGACCTCCTTGGCCTTGGCCGGATCCGACGCCGCGTCGATCTCGGCCTCGGCGAGCAGCTGGGCTGCTGTCTCGGGGTCGTCGATGCGCGCACTGCCGTAGACGACGACGGTCGATTCGATCGCCATCTCCTGCAGCTCCAGCTCGGGCTTCAAGAGCTCGAGCTGGAGGCGCACCGGGCGCAGCTCGTCACGCAGCAGGAAGTCGGGATCGGCGAACGCCAAGCGATAGCTCGCCGCCTTGCTCTGCGGCGTCGGCGGCACTTCCTTCGCGTGCTCGAGATCCTCGCGTGCACTCGGCCGGTTGAGATGACGATCGACGACGTTCGACATGGACGGGTCCGCTGCGGTTGGACCCCCATCCTGCCCGGCTCTCGGAACAAGGCAAGCGTCGAAGAAGAGGGCACAGCCTGGTGCCGCGATTTTATCGCATGCCCGTTGACGAAAACGGCTCACGACCGATGGCCGAGAGCCGCTTCGCTCTGCCACGAACGGGCTCAGTTGCCCGGTCCGTGCATCAACACCTCGCCGCCCGCCTCGCCCGGCGAGCGAGAGGTCGAGCCTAGTCGATCGCCTCAGGCGGAGAGCGACTTGGCCTCGTCGAAATTGGCGGTCGCCCGCTTGACGAAGAGATCGACCACCTCGGTCTGCGCCTTCATGCCCAGATCCATGGTCTCCTTGGCCTCGGCAATCGCCTTCTCCATGGCGGCCTTGGCGTCGTCCATGTAGTGCTGCGGCTGCTTCTTGCCGTCGAAGCCCTTCATCATCGCCTCGCTGCGGGCGAACATGTCCTTCATCATCTCGCTCTGGCGCTTGGCCATGGTCTGCGCGAGATCGAACATGATCTTCTGTGCGGCGACGACCGTCTCGAGGTTCGCCTTCTGCAACGCCATCACGGCCTCGAAGTCGACCTTGGGCACGGAAACGCCGGACGCACTGGACTTGGTGGTCATTTTGACCCTCCCAGGAGAATGTAGGGGTCCCCAATAAGTAGCACCGCTGGTTAGCCACGCAAGCGGATTTGTGCTGCGCTGCACAATAAAAAAACGGCGTTGCAGCGCAGCCGGGATGGGGTCCGGGATCAGGCCAAGAGCGTGCCCACCCGCTCGATCGACGCCGGCACCGGCGCGCCGTAGTGGGCGAGCAGCGGCTGGACTAGGCCTGCCACCCGGGCAGCACCCAGCTCGTCCATCAAGGCACACGGCGGCCGCCCGAAGCGCAGCGCCAGGCGCGCACCGTTGTCGATATCGGCGGGCGCTGCGACATCCTCATCCAAGAGTTCCAGAACGGGAATGAAGACGGCCGCCATGAGCCGATCGACCAACTGCGGCGGCACCGCCTGGATCGGTGGTGGCGTGCCCTCGATCGGCCAGGGCGCGTCGCGCTCACCCTGGGCCACGAGCCCGGCTGCCGCCGTGTAGAACGGGCCGAGCGGGGCGAGGTTCTGGATGGCGTGCAGGTTGATCCGGGGCTTGATGATGTTCTGCACGGCAAAGGGGCCCATCGCGACCCCGAACGCCGCCTCGGCCGCCCGGTCGATGGTGGCAGCATCCGCCAGGCCCTCGTCGAGCAGCCGCACCGCCTCGTTGGTGTAGGGGCAGAAGAAGCGATTGATCGCAAAGCCGTAGCTGTCCCGGCAGCGGATCGGCTGCTTGCCGATCGCCCGGCAGAACGCCTCGGCCCGATCGACCAGGGCCGGATCACTGACCTTGCCGCGGACCACCTCGACCACCGGATTGATCTGCGCCGGGCTGAAGAAGTGCAGGCCCAAAAACCGCTCGGGACCGGTGACATGGGAGGCCAGATCGTCGACCCGAAGACAGCTCGTATTGGTCGCGATCAGCGCCTCTGCCGGCAGCTCGCGCGACAGCTCCTCGAACAGGCCGGCCTTGAGGTCGAAATCCTCGAACACCGCCTCGATCACCAGATCCGCACGGGCGAGATCGGCAAGCGCCGCTGCCGGCTGCAACCGCTCCTTGGCAGCGGCCGCATCGGCTGCGGTCATCCGGCCCTTCTCCGCCTGCCGGGCGATGAACGAGCCGGCCGCCTCGATCGCCGCCTCGACCTGCGCTGCCGAGCGGTCGAACACCCAGACCGTGCAGCCGTGTGCTGCCGCAGCCGTCGCGATGCCGCTGCCCATGGTGCCGGCACCGACAATGCCGACGCTCTCGATTGCTTTCGCTACCATCGGCTCAGACCGGCCAAAACCGGCTGCCCAGAGCCTTCTCGAGCTCGGGCTTGGTCAGTTGGGTCAAATCCTTGGCCTCCTCATGGGCGAGCCGCCCCTTGACTGCGGGATCCAAAAGGTCGCGGAACTCACCGAGGGTGCGCGGTGCCGCCACCAGGTGCAGTTCGTCGAAGCCGTTCTGCTTGGCCTCGGCGGCGAGATGGTCGGCGAGCATCGCGACGAAGCGGGCCTTGGCCACCCCCTTGGGGTCGCTCGGCGGCTGCATCGCGTGGCGGCCGGGCCCGGCGCTGTCGAAGGTCCGCCCGGGGCGGTCCGCGTCGATGTCCTGCGCCTTGCCGCTCGCCACGTCGTCCTGCCACTCGTCCAGGACAACAAGAGACCGCTCGCGACGGTCGACCCCGAAGAGCCGGGCCTTGGCACTGTCGGCGACGAGCAGCCAGATGGTCTTCTTCTCGAGCGGCATGATCCGTGTCCTTCCCCCGGCACTGGCGTCCTGAACGACCGTCGGGTTGCTATGACAAAGTTTTGGGTGGTCTGTCGACCCCGGCCGATGCGACACTATCGACCATGCGCGAGCAGCACCCCACCCTTATCGGCTTCATCCTCGGAGTCACCATGGGCATCCTCTCGGCCACCGGCCTCCGCGCCGAACCCGGCCTGCCGGAAGCCCCCGAGGTCACGGTCTGCGGCCCCTTGCGCGAGCGGCTCGCGTTCTGGAGCTGGAGCCGGCTTGCCGGCAGCGCCGACCCGCGTCGCGTCGAGGGCCTGGCGGGGGTCGAGCCGGTCACCCATCGGACCCGCGACGGCCGCACGTTGCGCGGCTATCGACTGGCGAGCCGCCAGCCGGGTGGGCGCGTTCGCCGCACCGTGCTGGTCGCCGGCGGCAATGCCATGCTCGCCGACCAGATCCTCCCGGCCTTCACGCCGCTCGCCGAGGCGGGGCTCGAGGTCGTCGTCCTCGACTATCGCGGCTATGGCGCCTCCGACGGCCGGCCGCGGCTGCTCGCGATCATCGGCGACCATCTCGAGCTCGCCCAACGCCTTGCGGCCGACAGCACGGCACCTCTCGCCTTCTACGGCATCTCGATGGGCGGCATCGTGCTCGCCAACGTGCTGCCGCATCTGCACGCGGCGGAGCGGCCGGAGCGCTTCGTCATCGACGGCTCGCCCGCCCGCGTCTCACCCTTCGGCTGCCCCGAGACGCTCGACCCGGTCTCGAACCTGCCGGAGGCGGTGCCAGGTGTCATGTTCGTCGGCGGCGAGGCCGACAGCGTGGTGCCGCTCCGCCAGTCGCGAGAGCTGATCGAGGCGATCCGCGAGCGTGGCGGCAGGGTCGCGGTCCACCCCGACTTCGCCCATCCCTTCATGGACCGCGATCCCGCCGTGCACCGCAGGCGTCTGGCACTGATCCGCGACTTCCTCGCCGGGGACGACTAGGCCCTCAATCAGCGGCGAGATCGGCGAGGATCGGGCAGGACGGCCGGTCGTCGCCATGGCACTTCTCGGCCAACGCCGCGAGCGTGGCCCGCATCTGCTGGAGGGCCTGAATCCGGCTGTCGATCTCGGCGATGTGCTCGAGGGCAATCGCCTTGACGTCCGCACTCGCCCGGCTCTTGTCGTCGTAAAGGGCCAGCAGATCGCGGCACTGCTCGACGCTGAAGCCGAGGCCCCGGGCACGCTGGACGAAGCAGAGGCGATGCACGTCCGCCTCGTCATAGTCGCGATAGCGGTTGTCCTGCCGCTTGGCCGGCCGGACGAGGCCGACCTCCTCGTAGTAGCGAATGGTCTTGGCCGGCAGGCCCGAGCGCTCGGCTGCGGCACCGATATTCATGGCTCGGCGGGACTGCAATGCAGAAAGGCACTGGGGAAGATGATCTTCCCCAGACCCCAACATAACTTTGCGTCGTAGCCCGTCACGAGCGCCGCCGCAAAATTTCGGTGGGGCGCGGGGAGGATCATCCTCCCCGCTCTTTCCCGTCCTACGCGGCCTTGGCCTCGTGCATCAGCCGCCAGAGCTTCTCGGCCGTGGCCGGCATGTCGACATGCCGGACACCGAGCGGCTCGAGCGCGTCGACCAGGGCGTTGATGACGGCGGCACAACTGCCGACCGAGCCCGCCTCGCCGCAGCCCTTCACGCCCATCGCGTTGTTCTTGCAGAGCACCTCGATGGTCGAGAAGTCGAAGTTCGGTAGATCATCGGCCCGGGGCATGCAGTAGTCCATGAAGGAGCCCGTCACCAGCTGGCCGTGCTCGTCATAGACCGTGTGCTCGAGCAGCGCCTGGCCGATGCCCTGGACGATGCCGCCATGGACCTGGCCTTCGACCAGCATCGGGTTGAGGACGAAGCCGAAATCGTCGACGATGGTGTAGTTGGCGATGGTCACCACCCCGGTGTCCGGGTCGACCTCCACCTCGGCGATGTGGCAGCCATTGGGGAAGGTCCAGGCGTCGAGCTTGATGGTTGTCGCGGCATCGAGCCCGCCCTCGATCCCGTCCGCCGGCGCGGCCATGGTCTTGGCCTTCTGCGCCAGCTCCATGATGCCGATCGACCTGTCCGTGCCGGCGACCGCGAAGGTGCCGTCGTCGAAGGTGATGTCGGCGGCGGCGGTCTCGAAATGCTGGGCGGCATAGGCCTTGCCGCGCTCGATCACGAGATCACCCGCGCTGTTGATCGCCGTCCCTTGTGCGGTCAGCGAGCGCGACCCACCGGTGCCGCCTCCGCCCTTGATCCGCTTGGTGTCGCCCTGGACGATGCGGATCGCCTCGAACGGCACGTTGAGCTTTTGATGCAGCACCTGGGCGTAGGCCGTCTCGTGGCCCTGGCCATTGGATTGCGTGCCGACCAGGACGGAGACCGTGCCGTCCTCGTTGAACTCGACCCCGGCACTCTCCGAGGGGTCGCCCATGGTCGATTCGATGTAATAGCACATGCCGATGCCGCGATACTTGCCCTTGGCGGCCGCCTCCTTCTTGCGCTGGGCGGCGCCGGCATAGCCGGCCTTTTGCATCGCGGTATCCATCACCCGCTCGAACTCGCCGGTGTCGTAGAGCTCGCCCGCGGCGGTGGTGTAGGGCATCTGCGTGGGCTTGACGTAGTTGATCCGCCTGAGCTCGGTCGGCTCCATCTTCAGCTCGCGCGCCGCCGCATCGATCAGCCGCTCCATGCAGTAGATCGATTCCGGCCGGCCGGCGCCGCGGTAGGCATCGACCGGGACGGTGTTGGTAAAGACGCCCTTCACCGCATAGGTCAGGGCCGGGATGTCGTAGACGCCGGGCAGCACCTTCAAGGCGGCACCGGTCGGGATGAAGGGCGCATAGAGGTAGTAGTAGGCGCCCATGCTGGCGATGGTCGAGACGCGCAGGCCGGTGATCCGGCGGTCGGCATCGAGCGCCAGCTCGGCGGTCGTGACGTGGTCGCGGCCCATGCTGTCGGAAAGGAAGCTCTCCGAGCGGTCGGCGGTCCATTTGACCGGCCGGCCGAGCTTGGTCGCGGCCAGTGCCGCCATGGTGTATTCGGGGTAGAACATGGCCTTCATGCCGAAGCCGCCGCCGACATCGGGCGTGATCACCTGGACCTTTTCGGCATCGAGGCCGAGATTTTGCGCCAGCGTGTCGCGAAACGCCCAGCCGCCCTGGGTGCAGGTGTGGACGACCAGCTCGCCCGAGGCCTTGTCGAAGGTGGCCACGGCCGCCCTGGGCTCCATGGCGTTGCAGACCAGCCGATTGTTGATCAGCTCGACCTTGGTCGTGTGCGCCGCATTCCTGAATGCCGCTTCGACCTCGGCCTCCTGGCCGTAGAACCAGTCGAAGGCAATGTTGTTCGGGGCTTCGGGGTGGACCTGCGGGCGGCCGGGCTCGATCGCCTCGGCTGTCCCGGCCACGGCCGGCAGCTCCGCGTAGTCGACCTCGATCAGCTCGGCCGCGTCCTTGGCCTGCAAGAGGGTCTCGGCGACGACGAAGGCGACGTTGTCGCCCACATAGTTGACCTCGTCCCGGCAGAGGATCGGGTGCTTGGGATCGGCGCGATCGCTGCCGTCCTTGTTCTTGACCGGGATGAAGCAGGGAACGCCCGCATCGATGCTGCCGAAGTCGGCCGCGGTGAAGACGCCGAGCACGCCCGGGGCCGCGGCAGCCGCCGCGGTGTCGATCCCGTTGATTTTCGCGTGGGCATGCGGCGAGCGCAGGACGTAGCCATAGGCTTGGCCGTCGACGCTGATATCGTTGGTGTAGCGGCCGTGGCCCGTGACCAGCCGTTGGTCCTCGACCCGCCGCACGGATTGGCCGACCCCGAATTTCGCCATGCTGTCCTCCCGAAGGGCGCGTCAGCCGTGTGGCTGCCGGCCGCGCATTTGATTGACCTTTGCACAATTGTAGAGCGCACGGCCCGGAGCACAACGGTTGCCTCGCCGAGCGGGGAAAAAAAAGCCGAGGTCCCGGCAGGTCGGCGCACGAAAAAATTGCGGCCCCCGAAGGGGCCGCAATCGTGGCTGCGTGAGCCTTTGCGCCTTACTCGGCGACGACGAAGGTCACGATGTTGCCGAGGTTGACGCCGGAGAGCGCCGCACCGGCGACCGAGCCGTGCGCCTGGACACCGTTCGAGATGTCCTGGGTGACGTTGTAGGTCACCTGCTTCAGCTCGATATCGGCCGCACCGGTCATGTCGCTCAGGTCGAAGCTGGCGATGTTGAAGCCGTTGGTGGCGCTCATGTCGAGCCCCTCGACGCTGCCCGCCGACGCCCAGTTGTTGGCCGTCTGCTTGGCATAGGCCGCATACTGGTCGAGCCGCACGATGTCACCATAGACCTTGCCGCCGCCGGCACCGGTGATGTCGGCGACGTTGGCGAGGTTGGTGATCGAGGCCGAGCTGCCCTCGAAGATCGCGCCCTTGGCCAGGAGCGTGTTCACGCCGGCCTGCTTTGTGCCGAGCGCGACCTGCTTGAGCAGCAGGTGATCGCCGACATAGCCGTCCCCGCTGATCGTGTCCTCGAGTTCGATCAGGTTCATGACGTTGGTCGCAGAGAGCTCGGCGCCGACGCCGCCGTAGGAGGAAATGGCGGTGTTGACCACCTTCTGCGCCTCGTCGGTGTACTGGGTGAACTTGTAGATGTCACCGACGTCGCCATCGGTCGAGACGTCACGCCACTGCAGCAGGTTCTGCAGGTTGGTGCCGGAGAGGCTCGACCCGGTGATGTCCTTCACCGCCCCGATGTAGTTCTTGACGTCCTGCACCTCGTGCTTCGGCATGTCGAACTTCTGCAGGATCACGACCGTCTCGGGATCGGCGGCCATGGCCGAGCCGGCAGCGGCGACGAAGGCAAGAGCCGTGGTAGCAAGCAAACGCTTCATTGGGTATACTCCTGAGTGTTGAAGATCCGCCCCCGCAGGGTGCGGCTGGTTCAGCGATCCTGCCGACGCAGGATCCTACCGGTCGACGCGCGCTGGCGGCGCTCGTCGACGGTCTGGTTGCCGGGCGGCGGGCCGGCCATCGTGGCGGGCTCGTCGCTCGGTAATTCGTCGAGGGCGGTGGCGCTGGTCGCCTCGGTGACGACGGGAGGCATCGCCGACAGCTCGGCTGGTGCCGCAGCGCCCGTCACCGGCTCCGGTGCTGCAACGGTGGCGAATTGGCTGCCGCGTGGTGCCGCGAGCGCCACCCGACTGGGCTCGCTGCGGCCGGTTTCGGGCACGTGCGCTTCGCAAATATGCCCGATGCCGCCGAGGTCGCGGACCATTTCGTAGGCCGCGTGCTCGACCACCCAGCGCACGCTCTGGTGGATCGGCTCGTTCTGCTGGCGGCCGAGCCTGAGATCGAAGAGCTCGACGCCGACATCGCCGATGTCGTTGCCGCCGCTGCCGATGTCCCAAAAGCGGAACAGGTTGGCCTCGAGCTCCTGGCCCCAGATCTGCTTGCGGTAGGACCGGGCGAGCACGATCTCCGTCGAGCGGCTGTCGGCGACGACGATGTCGAGACCGATGCCGATGTAGTAGCCGCGGGCCTTGCCGCCGATGCCGGCGATGTGGGCTTCGAAGCCGTCGCTCAGCAGGTCGAAGTCGAGCTCGGTGATGCCACCATAGACGGTGTGGGTCGACCCCAGGTACTGGCCGGCCTGGATCGGGCGGAAGGCGACCGAGGTGTCACCGACCACGACCCGGGCGCCGTCGCCGAGCCGCTGCTCCATCGCCTGGCTGAGTTCCCACTCGGCGATGCTGGTCGCCGTCCGGTTGACCTGGCGGACGCCGGCCTTGCCCAGCGCCGAGACCATCATCAGCTCGGCGCCCTGCGTGACATAGGCGCCCGGCCCGTCGTAGTCGTTGACCCCGGTGCGGTCGGGCAGGCTGTGCACCGCCAGACGCATGTCGAAATCGGGCGCCAGATTGAGCGCGAGGCAGCCCAGCGCCTGATCCATGGGTGTGGCAGACTTGGTCGGCACTGGCCCGCGGGCCACCGCGACCGGCGTATCGCCGGGCGGCTGGACCGTGCAACCGGCAAGGAATGTGGCGCCGAGAACAGCCAGGATGAAGGACCGTCGCATCGTCATCTCCCGGCGCCGAAGGTCGATGTCTGCCGCTCGGTCGTCTGCTCGGCCTGGAGGTTGAGGTAGTCGTCGACCTGAATGTCGTTGTTGTCCCCGGTGACCGTGATCGTCACCGAGGTCGTCGTGTTGGTCTGGTTGCCCAGGGTCGTCGCGGACCCGGCGACACCACCGGCTCCACCGAAGGCGGATTGTCCGGTCGACAAGGGAATGCTGGTCGAGCCGCCGAAAATCTTGCCGTTCTGCTCCTGCTGCAGGCGGAGCGCCTCGCGGTTGAGATTGGTCTGCAACTCGGCCGGCGAGCGGAACTGCCAGCTCTGCTGCTCGCGGAACCCGCCGCCGAGGGCCATGCTCGGCGTGACCAGCAGCACGACGAGGCCAACACCAAGAGCCCGGCTCGCTCGATCCTCCAGTATCCTACGCACAGCGCCTTCTCCTTGGATTGACAGGCGACCACGGCAACGACCGTCTCGCACCTCTTTCGCTGAAATTCTTCTGTAGCCGAGCAAGCATGGTAAAGGAATCGTCAAGACTCGTTACTATGTTGTTTAGTATGACTCTTCTTTCATAGTGAAGAGCCGACGGTGGCCACTCGACCACAGCGACGGCGGTCGGCCGACGCCGCGCAGCCTGCGCCCGCGAGCCCCATCGTTTCAGGGCTTTACCGCCGCCGCCTGCGCTGTATGCTCCGGCCTCTCAGGGTAACGAAGACGGGTCGCTCGAACGGCCCAGGGGGGCGAATGGCGGTTCTGGAGCTTTCGGGTATCGCCAAGCATTTCGGCGCAATCGAGGCGCTCAGGGGTGTCGATCTCGCCCTCGAGCCCGGTGAGGTCATGGGCCTGATGGGTGACAACGGCGCCGGCAAGTCGACCCTGGTCAAGATCATCGCCGGCAACTTCCCGCCATCCGAGGGCGCCATCCGGGTCGGCGGGGCCGAGCAGCACTTCCACAAGCCGATCGACGCGCGTCGCCAGGGCGTCGAGATCGTCTACCAGGACCTGGCGCTCTGCGACAACCTGACGGCCGCCGACAACGTGTTTTTGGGCCGCGAGCTCAAGCACGGCTTCGGCCCCTTCAGGTTCTTGAATTTCAGCGGCATGTTCGCGGCAGCGGCCGAACTCTTCAACGAGCTCAAGTCGGAGACCCGGCCTCGCGATCTGGTCCGGCAGATGTCGGGCGGCCAGCGGCAGGCCGTGGCGATCGCCAGGACACGGCTGAGTGAGCCCCGCCTGGTCTTGATGGACGAGCCCACGGCCGCGATCAGCGTGCGCCAGGTGCACGAGGTCCTGGAGCTGATCCGCCGGCTGAAGGATGCCGGCATCGCCGTCATTCTGATCAGCCACCGCATGCCCGACGTCTTTGCCGTCTGCGATCGGGTCGCCGTGCTCAGGCGCGGCAGCAAGGTCGCCGACAAGCGCGTGGCGGACAGCTCGCCCGAGGAGATCACTGGCCTCATCACCGGCGCCATCGAGAGCGCCTGACCCGGGAAGCGAGATGCAGGCACCCACCCCAGCCGACAGCCCCCGTCGCTCCAGTGTCGAGATCAGCGACGTCACCGGCTTGCGCGAGACGACCTACTGGCAGGCGACGGTCGCCAACCAGGCCTTCTGGGTCACGGTCACGGTGATCCTCCTGTGCCTGGCGACCGCCTGGCATCAGCCGGACACCTTCGCGACCAAGGGCAATTTCTTCAACATCACCCGCAACTTCGCCGCCATCGGCATCATGGCCATGGGCATGACGTGTGTGATCATCACCGGCGGCATCGACCTTTCGGTGGGCTCGGTGATGGCCCTGGCCGCCGTGGTCGCGGCCCGGATCATGGAAGCCGGCTTCGATTGGTACGTGGCCTTTGGCGCCGGGCTGCTGGCCGGGGCCGCGTCAGGAGCGATCACCGGCTCGCTCATCGCCTACGTCAAGCTGCCACCCTTCGTCGTGACGTTGGGGATGCTCTCGATCGCGCGCTCGGCGGCGATCGTCTTGTCGGAAAACCGGGTCATCTACCAGTTCGGCCCCGGTGCCGACACCTTCAAGGCGATCGGCGGCGGGCAGGTCAGCATCCCCTGGATCGACGGCGGCTGGCTGCCACTCTCCAACCTCTTCGCCGTGCTGGTGGTCTTGGCCATCATCATGTCGATCGTGCTCAAGTTCACCGCCTGGGGGCGCTATCTCTTCGCCATCGGCGGCAACGAGCAGGCCGCCCGGCTGACCGGCATCCCGGTCGACCGGATCAAGCTGCAGGTCTACATCCTGGCCGGCACGACCGCCGCCCTGGCTGCCATCATGAGCGTCGGCTACATGGGCTCGGCATCCAACGGCATGGGCCGGATGTACGAGCTCTACGTCATCGCCGCCACGGTGATCGGCGGCGCCAATCTGATGGGCGGCAAGGGCAGCATCTATGGCGCCTTCATCGGTGCGGCGCTCATCTTCCTGATCCGCAACAGCCTGATCATGTTCGGCGTCGATGCCAATTGGTACGACTTCTTCGTCGGGCTGTTCATCATCCTCGCAGTCCTGCTCGAGCGCCTGCGCGCCCGGCAGCAAGGCTGAGCGGATGCGGTGTCGATACTTCGGACGTCAACCCAAGAGAGCACGGGAGGCTCTAACTCGATGAAAAAGCTACTACTCGGTGCGGCCGGTCTTGCCGCCCTTCTCGCCTTCTCCGACACCGGGGCCATGGCCCAGGACAAGCCGGTCTTCGCGCTGGTGCCGAAGAACACCAACAACCCGTTCTTCGATCAGGCCCGCGACGGCTGCAAGAAGGCCGAGGAGGAGTTCGGCGACTTCGAGTGCCTCTATATCGGCCCGGGCGAGCACGGCGGCGGCGAGGAGCAGCTGCAGGTGGTCAACGACCTGATCGCCCGCCGCGTCGACGGCATCGCCGTCTCGCCGTCCAACGCCCCGGCGATCGGCTCGGTGCTGCCGCAGGCGCGGGACGCCGGCATCCCCGTCCTGACCTGGGACAGCGACCTGTTGCCCGAGCACCAGGACCTCAGGGTCGCCTATGTCGGCACCAAGAACTACGACATCGGCGTCAACCTGGCCAAGCGCGTGCAGGAGCTGAAGCCCGACGGCGGCACCATCTGCATCCAGTCGGGTGGCGCTGCCGCCGCCAACCACAACGAGCGCATGCAGGGCATCCGCGACACGCTGGCCGGCGTCGAGGGCACCGAGGCGCCGGGCAACCGGCTCGAGGGTGACGGCGGCTGGACCGAGATCGCGGGCTGCCCGCTCTACACCGACGACGACTTCGCGCGCGCCAACCAGCAGCTCGAGGACATCCTGGCGCGCGAGCCCGACCTCGACGCGTTCGTCCCCACGGGCGGCTTCCCGCAGTTCATCCCGGACGCCTACCGGGCAGCCGTCACCCCGCACAAGGGCCGCATCGACAGCGGTGCCCTCGCACTGGTCGTCGCCGACACCCTGCCGGTGCAGATGGACCTCATGAACGAGGGCCTGTCCCTGGGCCAGGTCGGCCAGCGGCCCTTCGAGATGGGCTACCAGTCGATGGTCTTCCTCCGCCAGATGGTCATCGAGAACGGCGCACCGCCGGAGGATCCGACCTATACCGGCCTCGACGTCTGCACGCCGGAAACTGCCGAAACCTGCATCGGCGGCTGACGGCCGGCACGGCTTCGCGACGAGCGCCCCCGGGGTGATCCGGGGGCGCTTGTATTTGCGTCCGCGGGTGCTTTGCGTGAACCAGAACCAACTGGAGGAACCGAGATGCTGCAGGAATTCAAGGAATTCGCGCTCAAGGGCAACGTCCTCGACATGGCCGTCGGCATCATCATCGGTGCCGCCTTCACCAGCATCGTGAGCTCGCTGGTCGACGACGTGCTGATGCCGCCGGTCGGCGTGCTCCTCGGCGGCATCGACTTCAGCGACTACTACCTCCAGCTCACCGACCGCGACCAGTCCTACCGCTCGCTCGCCGCCGCCCGCGATGCCGGCGCCTCGGTCGTCGCCTACGGCAACTTCGTCAATGCCCTGATCAAGTTCGTGATCGTCGCCTTCGCGCTCTTCATGATCGTCAAGAACATCAATCGCCTCAAGCGCATGATGGAACGCGACGAGGCGGTGCAAGCGGAAGCCGCCCCGCCGCCGCGCCAGGAGGTGCTGCTGGAAGAAATCCGCGATGCCATCAAGGCGAAGGGCGCTACTTGAGGATCATGCTGGCAGGGACGCCTCGCCACGCCCGGCCGTTCCCCTCGCCGTTGCCGCTAGGCCGGCACCGTCACCAGCTCGCGCAGCACGGCGTCGAGGTAGAGGCGCCCGCGCTCCGTCAAGCGAAGCCGTAACGGATCCCAAGCCAGCCACCCGGCCTCGACCAGGGTGGCGAGCGCGCGTTCGTCGATCACCCGCCGCCACGCCGGATCGAGCGCCTCGAGGCGCGTGACGGGCACCCCCTCCGCGAGCCTGAGCCCGGTCAAGAGCGCCTCGATCACCAGATCTGCGCGGCTCAACTGCTCCCTCTCGAGCTCGCCGTGGCCATCACGCTCGACGGCCTCCAGCCACGCCTCGGGCTGCCGCTTGGTGCTGGTACCGACGCGCCCCGCCCCACCCGGCAACCGCCCGAAGGCACCAGGGCCGATGCCGATATAGGGCCGGTAGCGCCAATAGGTGAGGTTGTGCCGAGACTGGGCCCCGGGCCGCGCGTGGTTCGAAACCTCGTAGGCAGCAAAGCCGGCAGCTTCCGTCATCGACCGGGTCAGTTCGAACAATCGCGCCTGGCGCCCGTCCGGCATGGGTTCGAGCGTCCCGGCCCGCACCCGGGCGTGAAACACCGTGCCGGGCTCGATCGTCAGCTGATAGAGCGAGAGATGATCACCGGCGAGTGCCAGCGCTCGGCCCAGCTCCGCCTCCCACGCCGCTTCCGCCTGGCCCGGCCGGGCATAGATGAGATCGAGCGAATAGCGCGCAAACGTGGCAGCAGCGAGGTCGAGTGCCGCAAGCGCCTCCGCCACGTCGTGCTCACGCCCGAGGGCGACGAGTGCTGCATCATCGAGCGCCTGCACGCCGAGCGACAACCGGTTGACCCCGGCAGCCCGGTAGCCGCGAAAACGCTCGGCCTCGACCGAGGTCGGATTGGCCTCAAGGGTGATCTCGATCGCAGGATCGGCCGGGAAATGCTGCACCGCCCGATCGATCACCGCGGCCACGGTCGAGGCCGGCAGCAAGGACGGCGTGCCACCACCGAAGAAGATCGAGGTGAGGCGCAGCGGCCCGAGTTCGGCCGCGAAATGATCGAGCTCCGCCAGAAGGGCGCCTCGCCAGCGCGCCTGGTCGACCACCGGCCGCACATGGCTGTTGAAATCGCAATAGGGACACTTGGCCCGACAGAACGGCCAGTGGACGTAAAGCGCGATCGGCCCGGAGCTCACCCGGCCACCCCCGGCCCATAGGTGTCGGCCATCGCATGGCCCAGGGGAAACGGCTCGTCGTCGAGGGCATAAAGCTCCTCCCGGCCATAGACATGGCCCCGCCCGCTGATCCAGGGGCGAATGGCCGGCCGCCCCGCCACCTCGCCCAAAGCCGCGATACCGGCCTTGAACCGGCTGCCGATGATCGAGCGGAACGTGGCGGCCTCCCCCACCACCGCCTGGCCCCGCGCCTGCAGCAGCGCCAGCCGCGCCGAGCTCCCCGTCCCACAGGGCGACCGGTCCACGCGGCCGGGCGGCATGATCGTCGCATTGCGCTGCTGGTCGTCCATGAACATCAGATAGGCCAGCCCCCGGATGCCAGCCCGCGCCGGATGCTCCGGCCGAAACCGCTGTTGCCCCGCAGCCAGAATGGCCATGCCGCAATCGACCAGCCGCCGCGCCGAGCCGGGCTCGATCGCGAGCCCCAAAGGCCCCGCCTCGACCAGGAGATAGAATACCCCGCCGAAGGCGATCGCCGCCTCGATCCGCCCCACACCCTCGACCTCGAAGACGAGACCGTCCTCGACGACGAAGCTCCACGGCATCTCGACCCGGACCTCGAGGCAGCGGCCGTCCCGGCACGTGGCCTCGACCGGCACCAGCCCCGCCGCCGTCTCCAGCACGAGGCGCGTGACGGGCTCGACCATCGCCACCCGGCCACTCTGCAGCAGAGCCGTGGTCACGCAGATCGCATTGGAGCCCGACATCGCATGGCACTGGTCCGGCTGCATGACGATGAACCCGGCAGCCGCCCCGGGCTCGGTCGGCGGCAGCAGGAGATTGACCGACGCCTGCGCCATGCCGCGCGGCTCGAGCGTCGCGTAGCGCCGAAGCCGATCGTCGACCTCGTTCAGATGCACGAGCTTGTCGAGCACCGTTGCCCCCGGCACGTCGGGCGCACCGGCCATGATCACCTTGCCGATCTCGCCCTCGGCATGGACCAGGAGAAGCTCCATCACCCCTCGCCTTGCGCCCATCTCGTCGCCTGCCTATAGGTCTCGTGGATCACGATGACCCCCGTCGAGACCTCGGACCATGCGCCTGCTGCTCGCCATCTTCCTGCCGTTCGTCGCATTCTTCACCATCGGCCGGCCGATTGCCGGCATCATCTGCCTGATCCTGCAGATCACGCTGATCGGCTGGATACCGGCAGCGCTCTGGGCCGTCTACGCGCTTTCCCAGTGGAACACCGATCGCAAGATCGATGCCTCCAGGCGGGGCCAGTAACCGCCCATGAACCTGCCCAGAATCACCGCCACCACCGTCGTCAAGCTCGTCATCGCCTCGCTCTGCGTCGGCCTCGTCCTCGCCTACTTCAACACCGACCCGCTCGCGATCCTCGCCTGGGCGCGCAACCAGGCCACCGGCCTTTTGGGCGATGCCACGGGCTGGGTGCAGTGGGCGATCAAGTACGTCTTCATCGGGGCCGTGATCGTCGTCCCGATCTGGCTGATCAACTATCTCTGGCGTGCCGCCCGCGGCAAACCCTGAGCCGGCTGACCGACGACGCCACCCCCGCCCCAGCGCCCGGCGCGTGCGCGCGCGATCCATCCCTGCCCCCGCATGTCGGCATCGAACGCCCACTCCTGGACCTGGATGATGCGCCGCCAACCGCCCCACGGCACTCCGCCCAACCGTTAACGCCCGTTAAGGGTACCTGGTACACTTAAGGAACCGCCGCGGCCATCACGGCGCCGGCATCTCGAAAGCGCGAACCCCATGCACTGCAGAACGCCCGTTAAGGGTACCTGGTACACTTAACCAACGGCCGCGCCAGCATCGAGCCGGCATCTCGAAAGCGCGAACCTCATGCACGGCAGTTGCCCGATCGGCGCCGTTAACGCCCGGGAAAGGGGGTACCCGCTACGCTCGAGCCCCGCTACGCTCGAGCCGATGTCCGCCCGCGGCGGACCCTGAGCCGGCTGACCGACGACGCGAGTACCCTACGACGGCAGCCCGAGCGCCCGGCGGTTGCGCTCCCGGTCGACGCCTTGCGCCTGCATGTTGGCATCGAACGCGCGCTCCTGGACCTGGATGATGTGCCGCCTGACGAGTGCTGCCCCCTCGGCCGCCCCCTGGTCCGGGTGCTTGATGCAGCACTCCCACTCGACCACGGCCCAGCCCGCATAGTCGGCCTCGGCGAGTGCCGCGAAGACCGCACCGAAATCGATCTCGCCGTCGCCGGGGCTCCGGAACCGTCCGGCCCGGGTCGGCCAGTTCTGGTAGCCACCCCAATGCCCGGTCCGCGGTGACTTGCGGAACTCCGCGTCCTTCACATGGAACGAGCGGATGCGCTGCCCGTAGACCTCGATGAAGCCGACATAGTCCATGCCCTGGAGATGCAAATGCGAGGGGTCGTAGAGGATGTTGGCGCGCGGATGCTGGTCGACCTTGTCGAGGAACATCTCGAAGGTGAGGCCATCATGCAGGTCCTCGCCCGGGTGGATCTCGAAGCAGACATCGACCCCAACCTCGTCGAACGCATCGAGGATCGGCCGCCAGCGCCGGGCAAGCTCGGTAAAGCCCGCCTCGACCAGACCGAAGGGCCTGGGCGGGTAGAGGTAGAGATAGGGCCAGAGAAGTGAGCCCGGGAAGGTAACGTGGCGCTCGAGACCGAGATTGGCCGACGCCCTGGCCGCCAGCATGAGCTGGTCCACCGCCCATGCCTGCCGGGCCTCGGGCTGGCGGCGGACGGCCTCGGGCGTGAAGGCGTCGATGGTCAGGTCAAAGGCCGGGTGAACGGCGACGCAATGGCCTTGCCGGTGGGTCGAGAGCTCGGTGATCTGAAGCCCGTGGCCGGCGAGCAGACCCTTGACCTCGTCGCAATAGGCCTTGCTTTCGGCGGCCTTGGCGAGGTCGAGGATCGCCGCATTGAAGGTCGGCACCTGCACGCCCGTATAGCCCTTCCCGGCCGCCCACACGGCCAGCGTGTCGAGCCGGTCGTAGGGCGGCACAGGCGCGATGAACTGGGCGAGAAAGACGGCCGGCCCCTGGATCGTGCGCATCAGGCGAACGCCGCGTCGTGCCGCGGTGCCGGGGGCAGCGCCGCATTCCGGTAGATGATGGCGTTCCTGAGCGCCATCGCCCGCTCGTGCGCGGCACGGGCCGCTGCGTCCATATCGGCCACAGGCCGCGGCTCGTGGGCGAAGTGGCCATAACGGTCTCGGCCGCGCGCCAGCACGGCACTGTCCGGCCCGACCAGCGGCCGGACGGAGGGGTCGACGAAGGTGATCACGTAGTTGACCCGCGGCCGGTCGCTCGCGTTCGGCCCCGAGCCGTGCGGTGTATAAAGATGGTGGAACGAGACCTCGCCGGCGTCGATCTCGACCGCCACGGTGGTGGCCTCGTCGATCGCAAGGTCGATCGTCTCGCCCCGCGACAGGAGCTCGCCCTCGGCCTTCAAGTCCTTGTGGAGCACCTGGCCCTGCCGGTGCAGGCCAGGCGCCATCCGCATCGTGCCGTTCTCGAGGGTCGCGGGTGTGAGCGCCACCCAGGCGCGGACCACCTTTTCGGCATCGTCCAGCTCGTAATTGGTCGAATCCTGATGCCAGGAGACATAAGCACCCGATTGCGGCGCCTTCCAGAACACCCCCGACGACCAGACCATGATGTCGGGGCCGATCAGGCTCTCGACCGCATCCAAGAGGGCCGGCGCATGGCAGATCCGATCAGCCCAGGTGAAGAGCAGATGCGCCTTCAAGAGATAGAGCTGGTGCTGTGGCTCGGCGTAGCGTTTGGGCACGTCCGAGTGGGTGAAGGCGAGGAAGTCCTCGCCGATCCCGAGCGCCTCTTCCCGTGGCATGATCCGGTGCGGAAAGAGAAAGCCATAGCGTCGATAGGCTTCGACAGCGTCGGGTGACAATGAGCCGGCCATGGCAACCTCCACTACGCTGGCAATCGGGGCGGGTCGAGAAAGGCGATCTGGGCCCGGGCCTGGTGCTGGATCATCGGCACCCCGCCGACGACCGTCTCGAGCCCGACCTCGCGTGCCGCCTGCATGAGCTCGGTGTCCCGCACGGCGATGATGTCGAAGAGCTGCATGGACGGTGCCAGCGTGCCCGCGTCCATCGGCAGCGCGTCCTCGGGCTTGAGGCCCAACGAGGTCGTCTGGATGATCACCTCGTGCCCGGAAGCATCCGCGGGGCCCACCGCCACCGGGACATTGGGGAAGGCCTTCGCCACCTCGGCCGCCAGCGCCTCGGCCTTGCCCGCCGTGCGGTTGGCGATGGTGAGCCGCGCCACCGCCGCCTCGGCCAGGGCAAAGGCGATCGCCCGGCCGGCACCACCGGCCCCGAGCATCAGGACGGCCTTGCCCCGGGGCTCGATGCCGTTGGCGCGGGCCCCCTCGACGAGCCCCAGCCCGTCGAACATGTCGCCCGAGAGCGAGCCATCGGACTCGATCCGCACCGTATTCGCGGTGCCGGTGAGCCGGGCACCGGAGCCCAGCGTCTTGCACATCCGGCACATCGCGGGCTTGTGCGGGATGGTGACGATGAAGCCCTTGAGATTGCGGATCGCCACGAGCCTCGGGATCAGCTCCTCGAGCGCCTCCGGCAGGACGTGGAACGGCACGATGAAACCGTCCCGACCCTCCGCCTCGAGGATCGGGTTCATGAACTCGGGTGCCCGGACATGGGCCACCGGATGGGCGAGGATGGCGTAAAGCGCGGTCTTGCCGGAGGGTTGACGCATGGGTTTCCTCGTTCAGCCGGAATAGCGGGGTTCGGGCAGGCCCTTCACACCCGGATCGATCGCGAAGATGCCGCCGGCCAGGGGCTCGGGTGGGTCGAGGTTCTCGGCCGCCGTGGTGATGAAGAGAGTGCCGAGGTCGCTGCCGCCGAAGGCGCACATGGTGACCTGGCTCACCGGCAGCTGCACCTCGCGGTCGATGCGGCCGTCGGGCGTGAAGCGGATGACCCGGCTGCCCCTGAACCTGGCACTCCAGTAGCAGCCATCGGCATCGACCGCCGCCCCATCCGGCCGGCCCATGCTGTCGTCCGTCTCGAGCCAGAGCCGCCGGTTCCAGGCGGCACCGTCGTCGATGTCGTAGTCGAAGGCAAAGACCCGGCCGCGCCGACTGTCCGACCAGTACATCAGCTTGTCGTCCGGGCTGAAGGCGAGGCCGTTGCCGACCAGCGCATGGTCGGCGAGCAGCCGCACGCCACGGCCCGGATCAAGCTGCCAGAGTGCCCCTTCCGGGCTCGTCCGCGGCTCGTGCATCGAGCTCGCGAGGAACCGCCCGCGCCGGTCGCAGCGGCCGTCATTGAAGCGGTTCGCCGCCCGGTCATGCTCGGGCTCGGCAATGGTCTGGACGTTGCCCGTCGCCGGATCGAAGCGGCAAAAGCCGTGCTCCATGGCAAGCACCAGCCCGCCCGCCTTGGCCAGAGCGAAACAGCCGACCCGCCCGGGTGCCCTGAAAACCTCGTCCCGCCCGGTCGCCGGATCGAGGCAGTGGACCGCCCGTGCGGGAATGTCGGTCCACCAGAGCCGTTGGCTCTCGCCGTCCCAGACCGGGCTCTCGGCGCAGTCGGCCCGGGCATCGAGCACGAGATCGGGCGTCATCCCTTGATCGCTCCCGCCGTCATGCCCTGGATCAAGAAGCGCCGGACCACGATCGAAAAGACCAGCACGGGCAGCATCACCATGGTCCCGCCGGCGGCGATCCGCCCCCAGGCCCAGCCCTCGTAGTCCATGAAGTTGACGATGGCGACCGGGGCCGTCGTCGCCTCCGTCCGGGTCAGGATCAGGGCAAAGAAGAAGTCGTTCCAGGAATAGAGAAAACAGAGAATGGCGGTCGCAGCCAGCCCCGGCCCCGAGAGCGGCAGGATGATCTTGGTGAAGCCCTGCCACAAGCTCGCCCCGTCGATCCAGGCCGCCTCTTCCAGCGCCCTCGGCGTGGCGTCGAAGAAGCTGCGCATCAGCCAGATGACGAGCGACAGGTTGAAGGTGAGGTAGATGAGGATGAGGCCGAGCCGGCTGTCGAGCAGGCCGATATGGCGATAGACCAGGAAGTAGGGGATGGTGAAGGCGATGGGCGGGGCCATGCGGGAGGCCAGGATCAGGATGCTGAGCTGCCCCGACCGCCGCTCGGGCAAACGCGAGAGGGCATAGGCACCCGGCACACCGAGGACGATGGCAATCACCGTCGAGCCGACGCTGGTCACCAGGCTGTTCCAGAAGCTTTTCGGGAAATCGCCCTGCCAGAGCTCGGCATAGTTCTCGATGGTGGGGGTGAAGAACCAGGAGGGCGGCCAGGCGAAGATCTCGTCCACCGTCTTCAACGACATGACGATGAGCCAGATGAACGGCAGCATCACCATAATGACAAGAGTGATGACGAGCACGTGCAGCCAGAACCGCTGCCACTTCAGCTGCGACTGGTAGTTGACGTTAGAGCCTGTCCTAGTCGACACGCTGCCCCCAGCCGACGAGACGGATGATCGCCCAGGAGAGGATCACGGTGATGGTCACCAGGACAACGGTGATCGCACTCGAGTAGCCGAGATAGGAGAAGTTGAAGGCCTGGCGGAACGAATAGTAGTTGGTCACCTCGGTCACCGTGCCCGGCCCGCCATCGGTCAGGATGTAGATCAAGGGAAAGGCCTTGATGCTGTCGACGAGGCGAAAGAGGGCGGCCACGAGCAGCACGCCCTTGAGATAGGGCAGGGTGACGTAGAGGGTCGTCTGCAGCACCGTGGCACCGTCGACCTTGGCCGCCTCGATATACTCGGACGGCATCATCTGCAGGGAGGCCAGGACCATCAGCATGACGAACGGGAACCACTCCCAGACGTCGGCGATGATGATCGCGGTCAAGGCCCAGTTCGGGTCGGTGATCAAGGACGGAACGACGAAGCCCATGGTCTCGAATGCGTAGTGCATCGGGCTGATGTCGGGCGTGTAGATCACCTTCCAGATAATGGCGACGACGATCGGCGGCAGCACCATCGGGATCAGGAAGATCGTGCGCAGCGCCAAAAGCAGCTTCGAGCTCGTGTTGAGCAGCAGCGCGAAGAGAAAGCCCAGAACGACCTGCAGCGCCACCGACCAGAACGAGAGCTTGGCCTGCACCCAGAGCGAGTTGTGCAGCCGCTCGTCGCCGAGCGCGAAGCCGTACTGCGCGAACGGACGCGAGAAATCCCAGGCCGTCTCGGGCCGCGTGAGATCGAGCGGCGTGAAGCTGACGATCAAGAGGTAGAGCGTGGGCAGCAGGGTCACGACGCAGAGGGCGGCCAGGGCCGGCAGCAGGAGGTAGTCGAAAAAGCGCTGCTGCTGCTGTGCGAAGCAACGCGTTGGCCCCGCGGCCGGGCGGCCCGCGTGCTTCGCCGCGATGACGCCGCCCGCCCCTTCCATCGCTCAGTTGGCGTCGATCTCGACGCCGGACCGCTGGAGATCGGCGACGGCGGCAGCCTGCGCCTCGGCCATCGCCTCGGCACCCGTGGCCTGGCCGGTCGCGACCTTCTCGATGGCGATGTTGATCTTGTCACCGACCTGCGGGAACTGCGGCACGGTGCGGTACTTCATGTAGCCGGTCTTGCCACCCAGCTCGAGCGTCTCGAGATAGAGCGAGGCCACGTCCTGGCCGTTGAGCGTCAAGGTCTCCTTGAAGAGCTCGGTGTCGATGATCGACCGGCGGCAGATGCTCGGATAGCCGTGGTCCTGCAGCATCCGCAGTGTGAGGTCCTTGCCCACCGCCCACTTGATGAACTCCCAGGCGGCCTCCTTGTTGCGCGAGCCCACCGGAATGCCGAAGCCGTGGCTGTTCGAGCCCGGGAAGGCGCCGGCTGGGCCGGCCGGCACGGGGCCGTAGCGGACGGTGTCGGCAACGCGGCTGTCCGGGTCCTTGGAGAGCGGCACCATCCAGGTGATGGCTTGCGTGCGAATGTTCGCCCGCCCGGTCTTCTGCGACTGCATCGCCTGATCGTCGGTAAACGAGAGCACCCCCGAGGGCCCGTACTCGCTGAGCAGCCGGCCGTAGAACTCGGCGGCCTCGGCGGCCTCGGGCGTGTTCCAGGTGGGCGTCAGGTTGCCGGGCGGATCCTTGAAGACCTGCCCGCCCATGCCCATCAGGTAAGGGATCCAGTTCCAGTGGTGCAGCTTGTCGGCGGTGAACGGGGCAACGCGCTCCATGCCCTTCGTCATCTCGCAGACATTCATCAATTCGTCGAAGGTGGTGGGCAGACCCAGGCCCTTCTGCTCGAGCAGATCGGCCCGGGCGGCACCCATGATCATCGCCCCCGCTTCCCAGGGAAAACCGTGGATGTTGCCCTCGGCATCCTGCAACGACGCCATCGTCCCGCCGACGAAATCCGCAGGATCCCAGTCGTCGGGCGTAAGGTTCGGATCCTCCAGATAGGGCTGCAGGTTCTCGACCCAGCCGGCACCGATCCAGCGGCCGGAATAGATAAAGGTGACGTTGATGACGTCCAAGGCACTGCCCTGGGTCGAGAGCTCGAGATCGGTGCGCTGGTTGAAGACCGCAAAGGCGTTGGTCTCGAAATTGACCCGCATCCCCGTCGCTTCCTCGAACTCGGGGAGGTAGTTCTCGAGATAGCCGAAAAACGTGCTGGCGAACGAGGCCCCCTGCAGGGTCACGCCCGCGAAGGGCTTGGCCTGGCCGCGCACGGCCGGTGCCCTGAGGCCCACCGCCAGGGCGGCCGAGCCAAAGAGTGCCCCCTCGAGCAGGCGGCGACGGTGCAGCCCGGCGGCCCCTATGGTGGCGATGGCGCCCGCGGAACGGCTCGATTGCATGGCTCGTCTCCCTGATCCCGAGCGATCGCCCGGCGTTTTGACGTTTCGCTTGCCTTGCCGGCGGTTGTGGTTGCAGGGTACACAAAGTGAGCGTTAACGCAACGCTCATTTGCTCGCCGCGAACGGCGGAAAGGTGGACCAGACCCGGTGCCGGAGAAGCTGGCGGACACCGCCATCAGGGAGTTGCAGCCGACCACCGAACGGCGGGTCGGGCTCAAGGACATCGCCGCCCGGGCGGGGGTGTCGATCAACACAGTGAGCCGTGCGATCCGGGCACCACAGACTGTGCGCCCCGAGCTGCGGCAAAGGATCGAGGCCCTGCTCGACGAGCTCGACTACGTCCCCAACCGCCTCGCCGGCGGCCTTGCCGGAGCCAACACCGAGGTGGTGGGCGTCATCCTCACCTCGCTCTTCTATTCCGAGTATGCCGCCATGATCGACGCGCTGCAGGGCGAGCTCGGCCGGGCCGGCCTTTCCGTGATGATCGGCAACAGCCATTACGAGCTCGACCAGGAGCTGGCCTTGGTCCGCACCATGCTGAGCTGGCGCCCGGCGGCGATGGCGCTGGTCGGCACCGACCATCACCCGAAGGCGAGCGAGCTCCTGGCCGCGGCCCGCATCCCGGTGGTCGAGATCTGGGAGGCACTCGACCAGCGCATCGATTCCGCCGTCGGCATGGACCACGCGGCCATCGGCCGGCTGCAGGCGCGCCATCTCCTCGACGTCGGCTGCCGCCATGTCGCCTTCGTCGGCTGCGTGCGCCGCCACGACTACCGCGCCCAGCGCCGTCGCGACGGCTGCCTCGCCGAACTCGAGGCGGCGGGCCAGGAACCGATCACGCTCACCGCACCCGACGGCGGCAGTGCCGATCTCGGCGAGGCGCTGGTGACCCGCCTCAGGGCGCGCCATCCCGAGATCGACGGCATCGCCTGCAACAGCGACGTGATCGCCATGGGCGTGCTGCGCGGCCTCGCCAGGACCGGGCGCCGGGTGCCGGACGAGATCGCCGTCATCGGCTTCGGCGACAACGAGGCCTCGGCCTGCGTCACCCCCGCCCTTTCGACCATTCGCCCGCCGAGGGCCGCCATCGGCCGGGCGGCGGCCGAGATCATCCTTGCCCGGATCGACGGTGCGGCACCCGTGGTCCGCGTCTTCGAGGCCGAGCTCGTGGCTCGCGCCAGCACCAGCCGGAGTTGAGAGAGGAAGCAGCCCCGATGGCCGAGAACCGCCCGAACATCATCATGATCGTCACCGACCAGCAGCGCTACGACAGCATCAAGGCGCTGGGCTTCCCCTACATGACCACGCCCAATCTCGACCGCCTCGCCCTCGAAGGCACCGTGCTCACCAACTGCCACATCACCGCCGCCTCCTGCGTCCCCTGCCGGGCGAGCCTGTTTAAGGGCTACTACCCCCACACCACGGGCGTGCTCCGGAACGGCCAGCCCTGGGGACGCACCTGGGTCGAGCAGCTGCGCGATGCCGGCTATCGCTGCGTGAATGTCGGCAAGATGCACACCATCCCCTACAACGCCGATGCCGGCTTCCACGAGCGCTACGTGGTCGAGAACAAGGACCGCTACATGGAGGGCCGCTGGTATTTCGACGAGTGGGACAAGGCCCTGGCCGCCCACGGGCTGAAGAAGCAGCAGCGTGTCCTCTACCGCAAGCGCGACGACTACAAGGAACGGCTCGGCGCCTTCGAGTGGGAGCTGCCGGAGCACCTCCATTCCGACGTCTTCGTCGGCAACATGGCCAAATGGTGGGTCCAGACCTATCCGCAGACCCAGCCCCTCTTCCTCCAGGTGGGCTTCCCGGGCCCACACCCGCCCTACGACCCGACCCCGCGCTTCGCCGAGCCCTACCTGAAGCGGAACGACCTGCCGATCCCCAAGGTCACGGCTGCGGAGCTCGACGCCCTGCCGCCGCCCTTGAAGGAGAAGCGACAGCACGACGTCGAGGTCGACCACGACAGTGTGGTCTGGAGCCTCGATCCGACACCGGAGCAGCTGCAGCGCCTCTGGGCCTACTACTGCGCCAATGTCACGATGATCGACGAGAAGATCGGCGAGCTGCTCGAGGCCTTGCGCCAACGAGGCTACCTCGAGAACGCGGTCGTCCTCTTCTTCTCCGACCATGGCGACTGCATGGGCGACCACGGCCTCATCCAGAAATGGTCGATGTACGAGGCGGTGACCAGAACCCCGGTCATCGCCTGGGCGCCCGGGCGCTTCAAGGCCGGCGCCACAATCGACGGTCTCTGCCAGCTCTTCGACCTCGCGCCGACCATCCTCGAGCTCGCCGGCTGCCCCGTGCCCGAGAGCTTCGAGGCCCGGACCCTGCTGCCGGCACTCGAGGGCAAGGACTGGCAGCCGCGGAGCCATGTCTTCTGCGAGCAGGCGGGTGATGTGAACCTCACCGGCACCGAGTTCATCACCATGGTGCGCTCGAAGCGGCACAAGCTCGTCCACTTCAAGGGGGCGGCCTACGGCCAGCTCTTCGACCTCGAGGCCGACCCGGCCGAGACCGCGAACCTCTGGGACGATCCAGCACTGCATGAGACCAAGGCGACCCTCCTCGCCGTGCTGCGCGACTGGCTGATCGAGAGCAACTACCAAACCCGTGATTGGATGGCGGCCTTTCGATGAGCGCCTGGCTCTCCTTCGACTACATCATCGTCGGTGCCGGTTCCGCCGGCTGCGTGCTCGCCAACCGCCTCTCCGAGGACGGCAAGGCACGCGTCCTCCTGCTCGAGGCCGGCCCTCGCGACCATGACCCCTTCATCCACATGCCGGGCGGCTACTACCGCCTCCTCTACCACCCGACCTTGAGCTGGAACTTCAAGACCGAGCCCGAGCCCGGGCTTGGTGGCCGAACGCAGATCTGGCCCAGGGGCCGGGTGCTCGGCGGCTCCTCCTCGATCAACGCCATGGTCTACGTCCGGGGCCTGCCGCTCGACTATGACGGCTGGCGGGATGCGGGTGCCCTGGGCTGGGGCTGGGACGACGTCCTCCCCTATTTCAAGAAGGCCGAACGCCAGGCCCGGGTGAAGGACGACTGGCACGGGCTGGACGGCCCTCTCTCGGTCGGCGACATCAAGGACCCGCACCCGCTCTCGAACGCCTTCATCGAGGCGGCGGTCCAGGCAGGCCTGCCGGCGAACAACGACTTCAACGGTGCCAGCCAGGCAGGCGTCGGCTATTTTCAGCTCACCATCAAGGGCCGCCGCCGCTGCAGCACGGCCGTCGCCTATCTCAGGCCAGCCGAAAGCCGCCCCAACCTCACGGTCGAAACCGACGCCCCGGTCACCCGCATCCGCCTCGACGGCCGGCGGGCCACGGGCGTCACCGCCCGGATAAACGGTGTCCTTCGGGAGATCGACGCGACGCGAGAGGTGATCCTGGCGGCGGGTGCGATCAAGTCGCCACAGCTCCTGATGCTCTCCGGCATCGGCCCCGGCGGCCACCTGCAGGAGTTGGGCATCCCCATAGCCCACGACCTGCCCGGCGTCGGCAACGACCTCCAGGACCATCTGCAGGTCAAGCTCATCTACCGGGTCGAGGGAGTCGAGAGCCTGAACGAGGTCCGCCGCAGCCCGCTCCTGATGGCGCGCGAGGGCCTCCGCTACCTCTTTTTCGGCCGCGGCCCGCTCGCCTCGGGCCCGTCGATGGCCGGCGGCTTCGCCCGGACCGAGCCGGGCCTGCCGGACACCGACATGCAGTTCCACTTCAACCCCGTGAGCGGCGACCGGCCCGGCCACTTCCACGACCACCCCGGCTGCTCGCCCATCGTCTCCCAGCTCCGCCCCACCAGTCGCGGCTGGCTCAGGCTCCGCTCGCCCGACGCGCACGACCAGCCGCGGATGTGCGCGAATTATCTCGCGACGGAGCTCGACCAGCTGACCATCGCGAAGAGCATCGGCATCGCCCGCCGCGTCATGGCCCAGCCCGCCATGCAGCGCTACGCCGCCACCGAGCTGCAACCCGGCCCCGCTGCCACCACGCTCGACGACCTTCTGGCCTACGCCCGGGCCACCGGCCACACCCAGTACCACCCGACCTGCACCTGCCGGATCGGCACCGATTCCCTGGCCGTGGTCGATCCCGAGCTCCGCGTCCACGGCATCGAAGCACTCCGCGTCGTCGACGCCTCGGTGATGCCCGCCGTTACCTCCGGCAACACCAACGCTCCCACCATCATGATCGCCGAGAAGGCCGCCGACCTGATCCGCGGCCGCACCACCGCGACATCCACCACCAACCGCCCGGCAGCAAGCCCCGCACCCCGCCCAACCGTTAACGCCCCTTAAGGGTACCTGGTACGCCTAACGCCACCGCTCGAGGAGGAGACCAACCCAATGCCCGGCATATGTCTGATCACCGGAGGCGCCCGCGGCATCGGTGCTGCCACCGCCCGCCTCGTCGCCAAAGACGGCCTCGCCGTCGCCATCGGCTACCGCGACCGCGCGGATGCCGCCGAAACCGTGGCGCAGGAGATCGAGCGGGCCGGCGGCAAGGCCGTGCCCGTCAAGGGCGACGTCGCCATCGAGGCCGACATCGTCGCCATGTTCGATGCCACCGAGCAGGCCCTCGGCCCCGTCACCCACCTCGTCAACAGCGCCGGCATCAGCGTCAACGCCCGCGTCCAGGACTTCGACGCCACCGCGATCGCGCGGCTCATGGCCGTCAACGTCACCGGCCTCATGCTCTGCTGCCGCGAAGCCGTCCACCGCATGCCGGCGACAGGGGGTGCCATCGTCAACGTCTCGTCCATGGCCGCCACCATCGGCGGCCGGGCGGGTGCCACCGCCTACGCCGCCTCCAAGGCCGCCGTCGACGCCTTCACCACCGGCCTCGCCAAGGAGGTCGCGACCCGCGGCATTCGCGTCAACGCCGTCCGCCCCGGCATGACCCGCACCGACATGACCGCCGACCGGCTCAACGATCCCGCGATCGAGGCCACGCTCGCCGCCACCATCCCCATGCACCGCGTCGGCGAAGCCCACGAGATCGCCGAGGCCATCCGCTGGCTCCTCTCCCCCGCCGCCTCGTTCATCAGCGGCGCCCACCTCAACGCCTCGGGCGGCGGCTTCGTCATCGGCGAACGGAGCGATTAGAGGGCAAAGACTTATGGGGAGGCAGCGCCTCCACATGCCCCACCGGTCCTCAGCACCGGCGACCGTCAAAAGCGCGGTGGGGTGGCCGGGTGTGGCGGCGCGTGCTAGGCCGCCCAACGCGAGAAACGAGGAGGAGGCAGATGGCCATGAGCGAGACGATCAGGGATGTCCGCGTCGTGCTGATCGAGGCACCGCTCGAGGCCCCGATCATCGCCCCCTTCGGCCGGGTCGAGGTGCGCCACAACCTCCTCGTCCTGGTCCAGCTCGCCAGCGGCGCGACGGGCATCGGCGAGGTCTGGGCCAACTTCCCGCCTTGGGGCTGCCCCGAGCGGGTCGAGATCCTCCGCCGCATCGTCCGCCCGGCGCTCACAGGCGAACCCCTCGACGAGCCGCCACGACTGCACGCGAAGCTCGCCCGAGGGATGCGCGGCCTCGCCAACCAGATGGGGGCGATCGGCCCGTTCCAGCAGGCCCTCGCCGGTGCCGACATCGCCCTTTGGGACGCGCACGCCAAGGCCGTGGGCCAACCGCTCCGCCGCGTGCTCAGCGCCGACGCCCGTGACGCCGTCGCCGTCTACGCCACCAACCTGCCGATCGACCGGCCGGAGATGATCGAGGCCATGGCGGCCAAGGGCCACACCCGCTTCAAGGTCAAGCTGCCGGCGGCAACCGAGACGGGCCGCCGCTGGCTCCCCGAGGCGCGCGCCGCGGCCGGCAGCCGTCCCCTGATGATGGATGCGAGCCAGGGGCAAACACCGGAGAGCCTCGCCTCCATCATGGACGTCCTCGAGGCGGCACGGCTCGACTGGCTCGAGGAGCCCTTCCCGGTGGACGATACCGACGCCTACCGCCTGTGGCACAAAACGCCCGGCCGGCCACCCCTGGCGATGGGCGAGAACAGCTATGGCGAGGCGGGCTTTCGCACACTCCTGGCCGAGATCGACCCCGACTGGGCACAGCCGGACATCACCAAGACAGCCGGCATCACCATGGGCGGCCGGCTCTGTGCGATGGGCAAGGCGGCGGGCAAGCTGGTAGCGCTGCACATGTATGGCGGCCCGGTCGGCCTCTATGCCAGTGCCCAGCTGGCGGCCGCCCGCAAGGACGTCGATCTGGTCGAGATGGACGCCAAGCCCAACCCGCTCTTCACGCATCTCGCAACCCCGCCCGAGGTCGTGCACGGCAGGCTCCAGCTGCCGGATGGCCCGGGCCTCGGCATCACCATCGATCCAGCCGTCCTCACCCGCTTCGACGTGACCGCGGCATGACCGGCCCGCGCATCGCCATCTTCGGCGCCGGTGCGGTCGGCGGCTATCTCGCCGCCCGCCTCGCCCATGCCGGCCGCAACGTCGGGGTCGTCGCCAGGGGCGAGCAACTGGCTGCCATCCAGAAGTCCGGCCTGACCCTCGAGGCTCCCAGCGAGACCATCACGGCCCAAATCGAGGCGAGCGACGACGCAGCCGCCCTCGGGCCCGCCGATATCGTCCTCGTCACCCTGAAGACCACGGCCAACGCCGCGGTCCCGGCCGCCATCGCCCCGCTGCTGCACGACCGGACCCGGGTCGTCTTCGTCCAGAACGGTGTCTTCTGGTGGTACGGCCAGGGCTTAACCCCGAAGGTACCCTTCGACACCAAGAGGCTCGATCCCGACGGCAGCCTCGCGCGTGCCATCCCGGCCGAGCGCGCGATGGGTCTCGTCGTCTACGCGCCCAACGAGGTCGTGGCCCCGGGCCGCATCGTCTGCACACTTCGCGACTGCCACTTCCATCTCGGCCAGCCGGTGCCGGTTCCGGCGACCCTGGAGACCGTGGCCGAGGCCCTGGCCTGTCCCGGCGTTCGTGTGGAGCTGCCGGCCGACATCCGCGAGGCGATGTGGAAGAAGCTCCTCTTGAACCTCTCGACCGCCCCGTTCTGCACCCTGACCCGGGCGACCGCCAGCGGCCTCGACGACGAGCCTGCGCTCAGCGACATCGCCCGCAGCCTGGTCGAGGAGGCGATGCGGGTGGCCGCCACCCACGGCTTTGCCGACCTCGGCATCGATCCCGAAGCATTGACCCGACCGGGTGCCCGGCTGCCGCACAAGCCCTCGATGCTGCAGGACCTCGAGCGCGGCCGGCCACTCGAGATCGACAGCATGCTGACCATCGTCCAGGACTTCGCCAGAAGTGCCGAGGTCGCGACACCGACGCTCGACATCGTCGTGGCCCTTTTGACCCAGCTCGCCCGAACCCAGGGGCTCTACCCGGCCGCCGACTGACCCTCATTCTGCATCCCACGGGCACTCTGCATGTTGTGCACATGGACATGCCCGCCCGCCGGCACCGCCGCCGTCATCCGGCCGATCGGCTGGCCGTATTTGACCACCTGATCGCCGGGTGCGAGGTCGCCGAGCGCCAGTTTGTGGCAGAGCGGCACGGCCTCCCGCACCGTCAGCACCAATCCCTCGAACTCGACCAGCTCGCCTGCCTCCAGATCGGCGAGGGCGGTCGCCACATTGTCGCCAAGGCTGAGCCGAAGCACCCGTTGCACGCTCACAACACGGCCCCGAAGCGGCTGATCACCTCGTCGCCCTCGCCCAGGATCTCGCCCCAGGTCAGCGCCCCGCTAGCCACCGTCAGGAGCTGAAGGGCGAGCCGATCGGCGGCCGCCGCCAGACTCTCCTCGCCAACGAAGGCAGCACTCGCGTCGAAATCGAGCTGCTGGGTCACCCGCCTGGCCGTCGCCGGGTTCGCGGTCAGCTTCAAGGTCGGCATCAGGGCACTGACATAGCTGTTGCCGACCCCGGTCGTGAAAAGCGCCAGGGTGCAGGCGGCCGCGGTGAAGCCGGTGAGCGACTCCGGCGCATAGGCCGGCGCATCCATGGCCCACACCCCAGGCCCGGGCGGTGCCTCGCCATAAGGAATGACACCCCGGATCGGCCGGCTGCCGGCCTTGGCGATGGCACCCAGGGACTTCTCCTCGATGCTCGAGAGCCCGGCCCGGATGTTGGTGGTGGAAGGATTGTTCCTGGTGAGATCGACCCCGGCCGATGCCGCCATCGCCTCGCGCCGGGCCGCGGCCGCGCGAAGCTCGGCCGCCACTTCGGGCACGGCCGCTTTGGCCTCGAGCGGTGCTTCCGCCCCGATCCATTCGGTCGTCTCGCCGAAAACCGCAGCCCCGCCCGCGTCGACCAGCCGGTCGACCACGGCACCGACCAGCGGATTGGCGACGAGCCCCGAGCTCGGATCCGAACGGCCGCATTCCAGTGCCAGCCTGAGCTCGCCCATCTCGAACGCCTCGCGGGCGTCGCGCGACAACCGATGCACGATGTCGGCCGCGGCCCGCAGCGCCCGGTCCTGCAGGGTCAGCACGTCGTGCCCGCACGCGTCGAGGCTCAGCGCGACGACCGGGCGGCCGGCGGCCTCGGCGGCAGCCGCCACCTCC
Organism: Geminicoccaceae bacterium; assembly: GCA_036796215.1. Classification (GTDB taxonomy): domain Bacteria; phylum Pseudomonadota; class Alphaproteobacteria; order Geminicoccales; family Geminicoccaceae; genus SLRI01. Next base: position 48,870 of record DAIRDJ010000002.1, on the reverse strand, counting down.
TCGACGACCGGCGGGTCGGCACCGATCACCACCACCCCGCCGACATTCGGATGCCGCGCCATGGCGGTGAGCGCTGCCCGATGCACCTCCCGGTCACGGCCGAGCATGCCGGAGCCGAAGGGCGTGCCGAGGGCCGTCACCGGGCGCAGCACGGCCCCGATCCGCCGGACCACGGGCGTGGTGAGCCCGGTCACCGACAAGACGAGTGTCAGATTGCGGACCCCAGGCGGCCCGAAGGCTCGACGATAACCCAAAAACGAGCGCATCATGCCTCCCACCACCAACGACCCGGACAACCGGCATGGCCAGCCCCGTCTTCCCGCCCGTGACCATCCCGCAGCTGGCCGAGGCCGTGCTGCCAGCGGTGCACCGCGTCCGGCTGCGCCAGCCAACGGCACCCGCCATCGCCGATATCGAGGCCACCGTCCAGGCCGAGCTCGCGAAAAGTGCCGAGCTCGCCGCACTCGCGCGCGGCAGCACGGTCGCGATTGCCGTCGGCAGCCGTGGCATCGCCGATCTGGCGCTGCTCGTCCAGAGCACCGTCGGCTGGCTGCGCCAGCAGAACCACACACCCTTCATCGTGCCGGCCATGGGCAGCCATGGCGGGGCCACCGCCGAGGGCCAGGCGGGCGTGCTGCGCAAACTCGGCATCGACGAGGCGCGCATGGGCGCACCCGTCCGAACCTCGATGGCGACGGTCGAGCTCGGCAAGACGAGGGACGGCATCCCCTGCCGGTTCGACGCCGAGGCCGCCAGGAGCGACGCCGTCGTCGTCATCGCCCGGGTCAAGTCGCACACCAGCTTCGACCGGCCGATCGAAAGCGGCCTCTGCAAGATGCTGGCCGTAGGCCTCGGCAAGCAGGACGGGGCCAGGAACGTCCATCGGCTGGGCCCGGCAGGCTTCACCGAGACCATCCCGGCCCTTGCCGAAATCGCCCTCGCCAAGGCCCCGATCGCCTGCGGCCTCGCCGTCGTCGAGAACGCCGGCCACGCGCTCGTCACGATCGAGGCCGTGCCCCCCGCCCAGTTCGCCAGCGCCGACGAGCGCCTCCTCAAACAGGCGAAGTGGCTCCTCGCCCGCCTGCCCTTCCGCCTGCTCGACGCCCTTCTCGTGGAAGAAATCGGCAAGGAGATCAGCGGGGCGGGCATGGACTACGCCGTCACCGGCCGCACCGATCTCCGGGGCATCGCCAATCCCGAGCACATCCTGATCAACAAGCTCGCCGTCCTTCGCCTCACCGAAGCCACCCACGGTAACGGCATCGGCGTCGGCCTCGCCGACTACATGCCCCGCGAGACGGCGAACGCCCTCGATCTGAAGAGCATGTACGAGAACGCGATCACCGCCTCGATCGGCGAAAAGGCCCGCCTGCCGATCGTGCTGCCGACCGAACGCGAAACCGTGCAAGCCCTGGTCATGACCAGCTGGGCCAGAACTCCGGAGATGATCCGCTACTGCCAGATCAGGCACACGCTCGACCTCGACGTGGTGTTGGTCAGCAAGGCGCTTCTGGCAGAGCTCGCCACCACGGCACCGGCCGAGCCGCTCGCTTTTGATGACGCCGGAAAATTGCTGACATTGATTTAGAAAAGAAGAGAAGATCGGGGAGGCAGCGCCTCCCCGCGCCCCTCCGTTACTTTGGGATGGAGCGAAAAGATCCGAGCTGCCGCCATGGCAAAAGACTGGTGGGGCCGGCGGGGAGGCACGCCTCCCCGCCATCTTCCCTGCAACTCAAGCCGCCGCCGTCCGCCGCCTACGCCATTCGCTGACCAGCGGCCAGACCAGTAGCACGATGGCGATGACGAGGAACGAGAGGGCCACCGGCCGGGTGAAGATCGGCGTGATCGACCCGCCGGTCATCATCAGGCCGGTCCTGAGCTTGGCCTCCATCAGCGGCGCCAGCACGAAGCCGATGACGAAGGGGCCCAAGGGGTAGCGGGCGCGCTCCAGCAGAAAGCCGATCACACCGAAGATCAGCATCACCCAGACGTCGAACATCACGTTGTCGAGGCCGAAGGCGCCGATCACGCAGCAGACGATGATCACCGGCAGCATGTAGGTGCGCGGGATGTAGGCGAGCTTGGCGACCAAGTTCACCGTGCCGGTCATCACCGCAAGCATGACGATATTGCCGATCAGGCAGGCCGCGATCATCGCGTAGACGACGTCGGGATTGGTGATGAAAAGGGTCGGGCCCGGCTGGATCGAGTGGATCATCAAGGCCCCGATCAGGATGGCGTCGATCACCGAGCCCGGAATACCCATGGCGATCAAGGGGATCAGCGCCCCGCCGACGGTGGCGTTGTTGGCCGTCTCCGAGGCGACGATGCCCGCCTCAGAGCCCCGGCCGAACTCTTCGGGGGTCTTCGAGACGTTCTTCGCCGTCGTATAGGCGATGACCGAGCCGATCGAAGCACCCACACCGGGCAGAATGCCGACCAGCGTGCCGATCAGGCCCGAGCGGAGCATGTTGGGGCCATGGCGGACCCAGTCCCGGGCCTTGATCATGATCGCACTCTTGGTCGATTCGACCCGCTCGATCTTGCGGCCGATATCGAGCACGTCGGCGATGATCTGGCTCACCGCGAAGATGCCGATCAGCACGGGCAGGAGCTTGAGCCCGCTGTTCAGCATGTACCAGTCGAAGGTCAGCCTGGGCGAGCCCGAGGAGGGATCGACGCCCGGCATCGAGGCCAGCATGCCCAAAAGCCCGGCGATCAGGCCCTTGACCAGGCTGCCCTGGCTGACCGAGGCGATCAGCACCATCGCCATGAGGATCAGCGTGAAGTATTCGAATGGCCCGAACCGCGTGGCCCAGATCGACAAGGGCTTGGCGAGGACGAGAAGGAACACCCAGCAGATCATGCCGCCGGCGAACGAGGCCGCGATGCCGAGCCCAAGCGCTCGGCCGGGCTTGCCGGCCCGCGCCATGGGGTAGCCGTCGAAGGTGGTCATGACGTTCGACGGCGTGCCCGGCATGCGCAGCAAGGTCGCGGTGATCAGCCCGCCGGTGATCGAGCCCACATACATGCCGACGAGCAGCACGACCGCGTCGGTCGCGGCCATGTAGTAGGTGAGCGGCAGGGTCAGCGCGATGAGCATGGCGCCGGAAAGCCCGGGGATGGCTCCCACCGAGATGCCGAGCACGGTGCCGAGCACGACGTAGAAGAAGCCCAAGGGCGTGAAGACGATGGCGAGGCCACCCACGAGCCCCCAGAGAACGCCCTCCATCCGCTAGAGTCTCCCCATCCTCAAGGCCCGGGCCATCCTCAAAGACCGGGCAGGTCGACGACGAAGATGCGGGTGAAGACGTACTGAAAGCCGATGCCCGTGGCCGCTGCGATGGCGACGACCCAGGGCAGCTGGCGGCGCCTGAAGCGCACCAGAAAGCCGATGGTGGCGACAAGATAGAGCGTCGTCAGGATGGCGAAGCTGGCGAGCCGGTAGTGCATGGCGGTGACGAACAGGAGTGTCAGGGCGATCACCACCGCCGCATCGAGATAACGATTGGCCGCCATTGCCGCGATCGGCCGCTTGTCGATCAGCGCCCGCACGATGATCCAGACCGACAGGATCAGGATCAGCCCGGCCACCCCCTGCGGCACCGGTGCGGAGCCCAAGGGCTCGAAGCGGCCGGGCGGAATGTCCGTTGTGCCGAACAGGGCCAGCGACGCGATCAGGATCAGCGTCAGGGCCACGCCGATCTCGAGGCGCGGGTCGATCCGCTCGTTCAAGACACGATCCCTCCAGGCAATGATGGGGGCAGAGAACGGTCCGGGCCCGGCAGCGTGCCGGGCCCGTTCGGTCCGTCTATTGCTGGCCCGCCTGCTTCGCCACGGGCTCGATCCTGGTCCAGGTCGCATCGAGATTGGCCTGGAGCTCCGCCCCCTCGAGGAAGATCGGGCCGAAGGTGCGATCGGCGTAGAACTGCTGCACTGCGTCGGAGTTGTGCGCCGCCTCCAGCGCCGCCGCGAAGCCCTCGACCGCCTCGGCGGGCGTGCCCTTGGGCGCGAACCACCAGCTGTCGACGCAGAACTCGACGTCGCGGCCGAGCTCCTTCAGCGTCGGCAGCTCCGGCAGCTTGGGGTTGCGCTCCGCACCCGTGTAGGCCAAGGGCTTGATCTGCGCCTCGGGATTCTCGCTGCCGTCCGGCATGCGGGTGAAGTTGAGCACCTCCGCGGCCGAGAGAACGGACACATTCGTCTGCGCCCCGGTAAGGGCGGTGAAGTTCTCGGACCCGCCGCCGATCTGGACGAAGCGGAAGGCCGCCCCGGGCTCGCTGTTCTGCAGCATGATCCCGGCCATGTGGTTGATCGCACCCAGATTGGCGCCGAACAGCAGCGTGTCGGGCTCGGCCGCGGCCGCTGCCAAGAGATCGTCCACGGTGTCGAAGCCGCTGTCCTTGCGGACCACCGGGGTCAGGCAGAACTGCCCCGTCGTCGCCACCGGCTCGAAGTCACGATAGCTGAAATCGATCATGCCGCCGGCCTCGCCGCCCATCAGCGCAATGTGCAGGGTGAGGAACGTATGGCCGTCGGGCTCGGCCTCCATCACCTGCCGCGCCCCCACCGAATAGTGACCGCCGACGTTCAGGACGTTGATCGGCTGCGGCAACAGCTCGTTCTCCTGGATCGCCAGCTGGAAGGTCCGGGTCACCTGGTCCGAGGTGCCCCCCGGCCCGAACGGCACGATCACCCGAATGGGCTTCTCGGGCCAGGCCGCCTCGGCCGCCGTTGCCGTCAAGAGACCGGTCGCGAACACCGCAGCACACGAGAGCAGGGCCGTCGTCATCGTCTTCCGTCGCATTGGAAAGCCTCCTCGGTTCTTTGTCGTTGCCGTTGCCGTCGTTGGGGCCGCGTCGTCAGGCGGCCGTGAAAAGCTCCATCCCCTCGCCTTGCGCGCGCTCGCGAACCGCCAGGTCCTCGACGATCCGCATCAGCGCCTCGGCCGCCGGATTGGGCTCGACGCCGCGCCGCCGGATCAGCCCGGAAGCGCGCTGCCACCGGGCCTCGGCAAGCTCGATCGGCAGGATCCCGGACTCGCCGAAAGCCCTGAGCTGGCCCACGATGTGCACGCTCAGGAACGTCGTGCCGCGCATCAAGGCAAAACGCATGGTCGGAAGGTCAGTCTCGACCATCGGCCGCGGCGGCGAGAGACCATGGGCGCGCAGGATGGCCTCGAACCGCGCCATGAGATAGGTCTTGGGATTGGGCAGCACCCAGGGAAAGTCGAGCAGATCAGCGAGCACCGGCTCGGCCTTGCGGCGCAAGGGATGGTCGCGGTCGCCGACCACCCGGTACTCGTCCATCAACAGCGCCTTGCCCTCGAGTGCCGGGAACGCCGTCCCTTCCGGGATCGAGGCCACGATGAAGTCGAGGGCACCGGTGCTCAGCTCTTCCTTGAGCACGTCGTCGGTGCCGCCCACGACCACGAGCTGCACGGCGTCATGCGCCTCGCGAAACCGGCGGATAGCCTCGGGCAGCAGCCATTGCTGCCAGCGCGGCCCGGCACCGAGACGCACCAGCCCGGCGGTCCCGGCGGCGAGGGCGCGGATCTCGCAAGCCGCCTCGGTCATCTCGGCCTTGAGAAACCGGGCATGGCGCAGGAACGAGCGGCCGTACACCGTAACCGCCACCCCCCGCGCGTCACGATCGAGCAGTTGCGCCCCTACCTCTTCCTCGAGCCGGCGGATCGCCTTGCTCAAGGCGGGCTGGGTGAGGCCCAGCCGCTTCGCCGCGGCATGCATGCTGCGCTCGCCGGCGACCGCAAGAAAATAATCGATGTCGCGCAGCTCCAAACGATGCGCCTTCCCTTTGCCTCCCCTTGCCCCGGCCACGGCACTAGCGATTACCAATGGTTATCGGCGCACTTCCCTACTTGATCAAAACCGCGACATCTTGTCAATGTGCCGGGCAGCAAAAGAGCAAGGTGCCGGGGAGGCAGCCGTCATTCGCCAGAACGCGGGATCAGTCCCAGCGCAGATCGACCCCTTCGTAGCGGGCGAGCTGCCGGTCGAAGGAGATGATCGGCGCGCTGAGCGTCAGCGCGGTGGCGATCAGGGCGCGGTCGAACGGGTCCTTGTGATGCATCGGCAGCCGCGCAGCACGGGTCGCCATCTCGGCGGTGAAGGGGACCAAAGAAACGCCGGCAACCTCCAACTCGGCCTGCAAGCTCGGGTGATCCGGCTCCCAGAAGGCCGGCAGCAGCCGCGGTCGCCGGGCGGCCTTGAGCTCGATTTCCCAGACGGTCACTGCACTGACGCTCAGCAACTCCGGACGATCGTCGAAGAGATCCAGAACCCATCCCGGCTTCCGCCGTCTCGGATCCTTGATCACCACCAGAACACAGGAATCGACCAGATACATCAGCCGATGCCGAAGGATTCGAGCTCCTCGTCGGTGAACGGGGGCGCGGTCAGTTGAGCGTCGTCACAGTCGACAATGGCGGAATTGGCGTAGCGGTAGCGCTCCTTCCTTGTCGAAACCAACCGGCAGAGAGGCTTGCCGTAGCGGGTCACGACGATCTCCTCGCCCTTGGCGGCACGCTCGCTGTACTCGGCGAACTTGGCCTTCACCTCGGCGATGCTGGCGGTTGGCATCCAGTCTACTCCTCGGCTCATGATGACCAACATATGCGATGGATCTGACCATGATTCAATGGCACACTCGATGACCGCCCCCCGCCCAAACATCCTCCTCGTCCTCGTCGACCAGTGGCCCGGCCCGCTGCTCGGTGCCGCCGGCCATCCGGTGATCCAGACGCCCACCCTCGACCAGCTGGCCGGCATGGGCGTGCGCTTCAGCCGCGCCTACAGCGAATGCCCGATCTGCATCCCCGCGCGGCGGACCCTGATGACCGGGACCACCACCCGCACCCACGGCGACCGGATCTTCGGCACGGTCAACCGGATGCCGGAGCTGCCGACCATCGCCCAGAGCTTCCGCGATGGCGGCTACCAGGCCATGGCCGTGGGCAAGCTGCACGTCTACCCGCCCCGCGACCGGATCGGCTTCGACGACGTGCTGCTCAGCGAGGAGGGCCGGCCGCATCTCGGCACGGTCGACGACCACGACCAGTACCTCGCGTCCCGCGGCTATCCCGGCCAGCAGTTCATGCACGGCATGAACAACAACAACTACATGTACCGCCCCTGGCACCTGCCCGAGGACTGCCACGTCACCAACTGGGCGACAGCCGAGATGTGCCGGCAGATCAAGAGGCGCGATCCCACGAGGCCCGCCTTCTGGATGCTCTCCTACACCCACCCGCACCCGCCCTTGGTGCCACTTCAGTGCTATCTCGACATGTATCGGCCGTTCGCCATGGACGCCGGCCTCGAGGCCGACTGGGCCAAGGACCCGGCACAGCTGCCCCGCGCCCTCAGGATGATCCGCGACTTCTATCCCACCTTCGCGCCCGAGGTCGTGGCCGAGATCCGCCGCGCCTTCTATGCGCTCTGCACCCATATCGACCACCAGCTCCGCCTCGTCCTCGGCACGCTGCGCGAAGAGGGCCTGCTCGACGAGACCGTCATCCTGGTGGCAGCCGACCACGGCGACATGCTGGGCGATTTCGGCCTTTTTGCCAAACGCACCTATTACGAGCGCTCGGCCAATATCCCGATGATCCTGGCCGGCCCACCCGGCCACCCGCGCATCCCGGCAGGATCCACCGACCGGCGGCTGGTCGGCCTGCAGGACGTCATGCCGACATTGTTGAGCCTCGCCGGGATCGCCGTGCCGCAGAGCTGCGACGGCATCGACATGCTGGGCGCCGCACGGCGGGCCACGCTCTACGGCGATTGCCTGGAAACGCCGGGTGCCAGCCGCATGCTGCACGACGGCCGGATGAAGCTCATCTGGTACCCGGCCGGCAACACGCTCCAGCTCTTCGACCTCGAGAGCGACCCGCACGAGCTTTTGGACCTCGCCCACGATCCCGCCCACGCCGAGACCCGGCGGGCCATGGAGGTGCAACTCGCCGAGCAGTGCTACGGCAGCGATCTCGACCAGGGCTGGGTCAAGGACGGCAGGCTCCTGGGCTTCGACCCCGGCCCCTACACGCGGCGGGTCGACCGCAGCTTCCACGGCCAGCGCGGCCTGCACTACCCCGAGCCGCCGGAGCTGGCCCCCGAGAAGTCCGTTGGCTTTCCGGGCTAGGCTTCAGCCGACATCGTCGGGCTTGAGCTCCAGGCCGATCCCCGGCCCCGCCGGCGGTGCCACCGTGCCGCCCTCGACCGCGAAGCTCCCGCCCGGCGCCAGCTCCCAGAGCCACTGGTGCAGCATGTGATGCTCGACCGAGACGGCGCCCGGCAAGGCCGCTGCCAGATGCAGCGAGGCGGCATAGAGCACCGCAGTGGACGCCGCATGCAGGGTCGCCGGCAGGTGATGGCTGTGCGCCAGCTCGCCGATCCGCCGGCCCTCGTGCACCCCACCGCAGGCGGCGATGTCGAACTGGACGAAATGAACACAGCGGCGCTCGACCAGCTCCTTGAAATAGCCGAGCCAGGCCATGTTCTCGTTGCCGCAGAGCGGGATCGGGCTCGCCCGGGCCACGGCGGCCTGCCCCTGGAGGTCGAAGGGCGAGACCGGTGCTTCGAGAAACTGGATGTCGAACCGCTCGAACGCCCGCGCCATGGCGAGTGCCTCGGCCACATCGAGGTTGTAGAGCGCATCGACCATGAGCCGCACGTCCGGCCCGATCGCCTCGCGCACGGCCGCGACCCGTCGAATATCCTCGGCCAGAGGCGCCCCGCCGACCTTGATCTTGACCGCGGAAAAGCCCTGCTCCACCCAGCCCCGCACCTCGGCCGCGAGATCGGCCGGCGTCTTCTCGGCGCCGTAGAGCCCGGCGCTCGCATAGACCGGCACGCCATCGCGGCAACGGCCGAGGAGATCAGCGAGCGGTACATCCAGCGACTTGGCGGCGAGATCGACCACGGCCGTTTCGATCGCACTCCAGGCGGCAGCGACAATCCCGGTCCGTCCGCTGAGCTCGGTCGAGCGGCGCACCACCTCGGTCAGCCGGGCGATGCCAAAAACGCTCGTGCCGAGCACGAGCGGTGCCAGATCGTCCTCGATCGTCGCCAACAGCGCCCTGGCCCCACTGCCCGAGAGCCAGGCCTCGCCGATCCCGAACCGCCCCGAGCTGCCCTCGGCGAAGACCAGCACCATCCGCTTCTTGTCCCAGCGCTGGCGCGGGTTCCAGACGGCCCCGCCCATCTCGCGCTCGACCAGCACCGCATGCACCGCCCGGACCGTCTCGGCCATCCCGCCACCTCCCCCGTCGTGTCGCGCCCGAGCTTTGCCATGGAGGCCGCCCCGTGACCAACCTCGTTTTCCTCTTCTCCGACCAGCACGCCCGCCATGTCACCGGCACTTATGGCGACCAGGTGGTCGAAACCCCGGCCTTGGACCGGCTCGCCGCCGATGGCGTCACCTTCGATGCCGCCTACACGACGGCCCCGCTCTGCACCCCCGCGCGGATGGCGATGCTGACATGCCAGTACAGCCACCGCATCGGCTGCTGGACCAATTCCGACGTGCTCGCCTCCGACCTCCCGACCCACGCCCACAGCCTGGGTGCGGCCGGCTACCGCCCGACCCTGATCGGTCGGCTGCATTCGATCGGCCCGGACCAGCTGCACGGCTATGTCGACCGGCGGGTCGGCGATCACAGCACCAACTGGCCGGGCGGCCACGCCCATTCGCTCGGCATTCTCGATCGCACCAACGAGCCCTTCAGGGTCAGCATCGAGCGCGCCGGGCCGGGCCAGTCCTCCTACGAGGTCAAGGACCGCGACGTGCTCGCCGAAACGCTCCGCTATCTCAAAGCGCAAAAGCCGGGCGAGCCCTTCGCCGTCACGGTCGGCCTGATGCTGCCGCACCAGCCCTATGTCTGCCAGGCGGACGACTACGCCCGCTACGCCGGCCGCGTCCCGGACCCACGCCTGCCGCCACCCGGCGACAATGCCGAGCACCCCTACTTGCGCCGCTGGCGCGAGCATACGGGCTCGCTCGACCTGCCGGCCGATTGGGAGCGGCGGGCGCGCACGGCTTATTATGGGCTCACCACCTCCGTGGACCGGATGATCGGCGCCATCCTCGACAAGCTCGAGGAGGCCGGCCTCGCCCAAGACACGCTCGTCATCTATGCCTCCGACCACGGCGATCAGCTGGGCGAGCGCGGGCTCTGGTGGAAGCAGACCTTCTACGACCACTCGGTCGCCATCCCGCTCATCATGCGCTGGCCCGGCCAGCTGCCCGCGGGCGAACGCCGCGGCCAGGTCTGCAACCTCCTCGACGTCGCCGCCACCATGCTCGAGGCGCTCGAGGCCCCCGCCCTCCCCGACGGCCAGGGCCGCAGCCTCCTTGGCATCGCCCGGAATGCAGCCGCCCCCTGGCTGGACGAGACCTTCGCCGACTACTGCACCGACGGTGTTGCCCGCTGGACCGGCACGGAGCCCGTCCAGCAGCGCATGGTCCGCAGCGGCCGCTTCAAGCTCGTCTACTATCACGGGGCACGCCCGCAGCTCTTCGACCTCGAGGCCGACCCGGACGAGCTCCACGACCTCGCCCAAGACCCCGGCCACGCCACCCTGCGCCAGGCGTTGACCGACCGGGTCCTCGACGGCTGGGATCCGGACGCCATTGCGCTCCGCATGGCGCGCAAGACCAAGGCCAAGCGGCTGCTCTCCGACTGGGCGCGGGCCGTGCAGCCCGCCGAGCAGCATCTCTGGCAGGTGAAGATTGAGGACAACTGGCTCGACGAGATCCCCGAATGAGCCGGCTCTTCGGCATCACCGTGATGCCCGAATGGATCCAGGCCGAGGGCATCGAGCGCGTCCTCGACAACCTGGCACTGGCCGGGGCCACGGCCGTCGCCACCTCGCCCTACGTCATGGCGCCGAGCGATGCCCAGGACGCCGGGCGAGAGCCACCGATCGACGCCGGTGCCGGCAAGGTCCGGCTCCTGGATCGCGACCTCTGGGGTAGGCGCGAACTGCGCTGCGTGACCTCCCCGAGCTTCGTCCCCGACCAGGATCTCTACCGGGGCCTGCGCTACCAGCCGGCTGCCGCGACCGAGCTCACCCGGCGTGAGGGGCCCAAGGTCCAGGCCTTCATCGAGGCCGCCAAGGCGCGCGGCCTCGAGGTCCACCTCCAGGTCCAGGCCGCCATTCCGCCCGGCTACCGGGTGCAGTTCGGCGGGCCCTTGCCCGAGGACCAGCCACTGCTGCCCGACGGCCGCCACCACGAAGGCCGCGTCGACAAGAACGGCAGCCTCGCCGCCCCCGAGATCACGGCCTATCTTTTGGCCCTCCTCACCGATCTCGTCCGCCACTACCAAGGCATCGACGCCATTCGCCTCGACTGGCCCGAATACCCGCCCTACACGCTGGACAGCTGGCTCTTCGACTTCTCCCCCCACGCCGAAGCGGCAGCCCGGGCCAAGGGCCACGACCTCGACGGCTTGCGCCGAACGGCCCAGCGCTACGCCGACGCTCCGGCACGCATCCTCGAGGACGGCCTCGAGCCCCTGGCCCCCCTCGGCCGCCTCAAGGCCGATCTGGCGGTCGACCTGCTGGCCGCCACCAAGGCCGTCCTGCCGCCGAACATCAAGCTCGTCGCCCACGCCTTTCCGCCCCCCTGGAACCGGCTCTCCGGGCTCGACTACACCCGGGTCGGGCGGATCGCCGACGACATCGCGGTCAAGCTCTACACCATGCACTGGCCGATGATGCTGCGGGGCTATCTCGAGCGCATGGGCAGGCTCGATGCCGAAGGGGCCGCATGCATCCAGGAGCTCTTCGATACCGGCACGGCCCCGCTTGCGGACCTCCGCTACCCCGAGCCCGACGAGCCCCACCCGGTGGCCCCTGAAAGCCAGGCCCGCAAGATCGCCGAGGCCCGCTCCCAGGCCCCCTCGATCCACGCCGCCGCCCACGCCTACGGCCCCCTCGACGACGTCCTGAACCGCGCCCAAACGGCCTATGCGGCGGCTGGCGGCAGGCTCTGGCTCAACCGCTATGGCTATCTCGGCGACAACAAGCTCGAGACCCTGGCCACGCTCGCCTGACCCCGAGTGACAAGGCAGCGAGCAAAGGGTCCCCAGAGCCAGCCGCTGTGGTCGTGCGGCGGTGGCATTAAGCGTACCAGGTACCCTTAACACCCGTTAACCAAGCGGCCCGCCCCGAAGGTCCGGTGGGGTGCAGGGAGGCGAGCCTTCCCGCATGTCTTCCCCTGATCAACGCCGCTGCACCGTCGGCGGGGCAGGCTGCCATGGCCGTGGCGCGCGCCGACCGGCCGCGGGGCGCAAGTGTCGCAGACGACCCGCTACCTCCCGGTCGGCAGATCGAGCCCCACGCCCACCAGATGCCCGAAGAGTGCCTGCAGCCGATCGCGCGCCGCATCCGGCAGCGGCGGGCGGAGGATCGAGGCGATGTTGGTCTCGAGATGCACAGGATTGCCCGTGCCGAAGAGCACCACATCGATCCCGGGCTCGTGCCGCACATAGCGATAGGCCGCATCGGTCAGGCTCAGCGCCCCATGCGCGCGGACGAGGAAATCCAAAGGCTCCGCCCGCTCGGCCAGCGTCTGCGGCACCGCCCCCTCGGCGCCGAGCTCGCGCATCGCCTGGCGCAGGCGTTCCGGCTGGCTGAAGATGGCGCGCACCGCGAACATCGCGAGCGTGCCGATGCCGTTCGCCAGGGTCTGCGGCAGCACCGCCTTCCGCGCATTCTGATGCATCATGTGAAAGGCGAGCATCACGACCTCCCAGGCCGGATCCCTGGTCGCCTGCTCGAGCATGACATGGCCGGGATCGAAGGGCCCCGTCTCGGTGATGCCGAGATGGCGGATCCGGCCGGCATCCCGCTCGGGCAGCAGCGCCTCGCGCAGCTCGAGCGCATGACCGTAATGCTCGGGCCGGACGGCGTGCAGCATGTAGACATCGACATGATCCGTGCCGAGCGTGCGCAGCGACGCCACGAGATTGGCGCGGACCTCGGGCGGCGACAACAACTGGCCATCCCTGGCGACCTGGCTCTTGGTCGCGATCACGACCTCGTCGCGCGGCAGCCCGGCGAGCGCCAGGCCCACCGCGGGCTCGGTGCCATAGGCCTGGGCCGTGTCGAAGAAATTGACGCCGCGATCGAAGGCGGCCCGGACGATCTCGGCAGCCTCCCGCTCGCTCTTCCCCTGGCCGAGCCCGAGCCGGCTGCTGCCGCCGCAGCCGAGCCCGGCCACACTGACCCGAAGCCCGGTCCTGCCCAGTTGCGTATGCTCCATGCCACCCCCACGGGCATTGTCAGGCGGCCCCACTTCTGCTCCAGAAGGTGCGACCCGCAACGACCCGACCCTTGACCCTCACCGCTTGCCGGAGCAACTCCCTTGCCCAACCGTCCCAATCCCGCGAAGCTCAATGCCCTGCAGCTCAAGACCCTCGCCATCCTGCAGGAGCTCGCCCGGAGCGAGGGTAATGCCGCCGAAGCCCTCGACGACGGCAGCATCGCCTTGAACCGCCTGCCCCGCCCGCACGGCGATCATTTCCACGTCGGTGCCGCCCTCGTCATGGCGAGGGACGCGACCGGCCTCGGCAACCCCGCCGTCTTCAACGCGCTGCACCGCAAGGGCCTCTTGACCCGTGCTCCGGACGGCAGGCCGGCGCTGACCGCCGAAGCCGTCGCCTATGAGACCGGCATCGCCGAGCAGATCCTCCACCACTCCGACCACTAGGAGCCTATTTCAGATCCCGAAGATCGAGGTCATCCCGGACCGCTCGGCCACTGCCGCCATCGCCGCATCCGGGACGGGCTCGGCCAGCGCTGAAGCGGCCTTCAGCACCTTGGGCAACAGGGTCACGTCCCCCACCGAGTTGAGGAAGATCCCGGGCCTCGCCAGCACCCAGTGCACGGCGGTCCGGATCGCATCCTCGTCCTCGAGCGGCTGGTACCAGGTGCTGTGTGTTCGTTCGGCAGCGGCGGCCCAGGGCCCCCGGGCAATCGCCTTGATCGTCTGCACCGCCACCCCGCGCGCCTCGGCGAGGGCGAGCGTCGTCTCGAACGCGGCGGCATAGGCGGGCTCGTGGGCGAAATGCCAGTTCCAGGGCAAAAGGATCGAGTCGAACGGGAAGCGCTCGAGGCTGCGCCGGTGCATGGCGGCGACCGTCCAGCCATGGCCGGTGACCCCGATGAACCGGGCGAGCCCCGCCTCCCTCGCCTCGATCGCCGCATCGAGCGCCCCACCCGGCGAGAGCGCCCGGTCCCACTCGTCGGGATGGGTCAGCGAGTGCAGCTGGATCAGGTCGAGCCGGTCGGTGCGCAGCCGGTCGAGCGAGCGCCGGATCTCGTCCCGGGCCTCGGCATAGCCCCGCTCGCCGGTCTTGGTCGCGAGGCAGAAGTCGTCCCGGTGCCGGTCCATCCAAGGGCCGATCCGGAGCTCGGCATCGCCATAGCTCGCCGCCACGTCGATGTGGTTGACGCCATGCTCCAAGAGGAGGTCGAGCACGGCATCGGCCACCCCCTGATCGACCGCCTTGAGCGCCGCCGCCCCGAAGATGACGGCCGAGCTCAGATGGCCGGTCCGGCCGAACGGGCGCTTCTCGATGCTCACGACTGTTTCCTCCCTCAGAGATGTGCCTGGGCCTCGGCGATGGCGGCGAGTGCCGCTTCGGGCAGCGGCCCTGCCGCGATCCCGGCCAGCGCCTCGTCGAGCTGTTCCAGGGTCTCGACCCCGACGACGATGGTCGAGAGATCGGCATTGGCGAGCGCGTAGCGAATGGCCGTCTGCGCCCGCGCCCCGTAGCGGTCGCCAATGCGGGCGAAGAGTTGCTGCGCCCGCAGCGCCTCGCGCTCGAGATCCGTATCGCGCGTCACCACCACCTCGCGGCCGTGCCGCCGGTCGGTGGCGAGCACGCCCGCGGCCAGCACCCGGATGGTCATCACCCCCATGTCGTGCCGCCGGCAGGCATCGAGCAGGCCCGAAAAGCGCTGCCCAGCCCAGCCCGCGGGCATCGTTCGGCCGGCACTCGGGTTGAGCATGTTGTAGTAGACCTGGGCCGTATCGAACCGCCCGCTCTCGACGACCTCGAGAATGGCCGGCGCCTCGCCGAGCCCGGTAATGCCGTGCCAGGCGATCAGCCCCTCCGCCCGCAGCTTGTCGAAGACATCCGCGACCCCGCCCGCGCGCAGCACCACATCCGTGCCGAGCGTGCCCCCCACCGTGGTGGCGCCCAAGGGATTGTGCAGCTGGAAATGCGCCACCCGGTCGACCCCGAGCCTGCGGAAACTGGTCTCGAGCGAGCGGCGGATCTCGGCCTCGAGATCGCCGAGCCTGGCCGTATCGAGCCGTACCTTGGTCGAGAGCTCTGGCCGCGGGCTGACCTCCGGCAGCAGCCGGCCAAGCGCTTTCTCGCTCTCCCCGCCACCATAGTCGCCCGCCGTGTCGATCCAGTTGCCACCGGTGGCGACCACCCGCCTGAGTGCCTCGAGCCGGACCTCGTCCGGCGGATGCACGAGAATGCCGCCGACAACGCCGCCACCGAGCGTGAAGCTCGAGATCGCGCGCCCCGTCCGGCCGAACCGCCGCCGCTCCATGATCCCCGCTCCCCCGTTGGTGTTGCCTGCCCCGATGCCGGCCAACAAAGCCGCCCCGGCGCCACGAAACAAGCACCGCGCGCCCGCGCGGACCCTGGCCGACCGACCGCCCGCTATCGCCCGACCCGCGCCAGCACGTCCGCCTTGAAGAACCGCTCGACCACGAACATGAACGCGATCGACGGCACCAGCAAGATCAGGGCGGTGATCGAGGCGATCTGGTAGTTGCCCCCGGCACTCGCACTGTAGAGCAGGAGCGGCAGGGTCTGCACATCCGGCGCACCGACGAAATAAGTGCCGGTGAACTCGTCGAGAGACTCGAGAAAGACGAAGATCGCCGAGGCCATCAGCCCTGGTGCCGCCAGGGGGAGCGTGATCGTCCAGAACGTCCGGAGCGCCCCCGCCCCAATGTTGCGTGCCGCCTCCTCGAGCTCGCGATCCACCGCCGCAAACGCGGCCGTGGCGATCCAGACGGCATAGACGAGCCCGTGCGTCGTGTGCACGAGAATGACACCCAAATAGGTGCCATTGAGCCCGAACGAATAGAAGATGCGCGCGATGTTGATGTAGACGGGCAGATTCGGGAAGGCCTGGGGCAGGAGAAAGGCCAGGAGAATCAACCCCCGCAGCGGCAGGTTGAGGCGGGCGAGCGCATAGCCCGCGGGCACCGCCAGCGCGAGGGCCAAGACGACGGTGCCGGTCGCGATCAGGACACTGTTGGTGAGCGACTCGATCGCCCCACCCCGCGGCGCGAACACCCGCTCCCAGAAGCTGAAGCCGTACTCCAGAGGCAGGGTGTGCGGGAAATACCAGCGCTCGGTGAAGGCCCAGAGCAGCATGTTGACCAACGGCCCGAAGACGACGAAGGCCACGATCCCGAGCACGATCCCGCGCGGCAGCCAGCGCCAGCCGCTCATCGCTCGTCCATCCGCTCATGCACCGCATGCCGCAGATAGATCCAGGCGACGGCCCCGGCCATCAGGTAGGAGATCACGCCCAACGCATTGGCGACCCCGTAGTCACCATAGGCGTTGATCCGAAACGCCATGTTGGCGGTGATCATCGTCGGGGTCTGCGCATTGATCATCAGCGGCACCGAGAGCACCGAGAGCATGATCACGAAGCTGAGGATCAGGCCGACGAGCAGGGTGCGCGCCACCTGCGGCACGATGATCTCGACCAGAATGCGCAGCCGCGACGCGCCGAGGTTCCGCGCCGCCTCGAACATCGACCGATCGAGGCCGGCCATCGCCCCGGCGACGAGGAGTGCCACGAACGGCGTCTGCTTCCAGACGAAGGCGATGACGATGCCGCGCCAGTCGAGCAGGCTGATGGTCTGCATGGGCGTCAGCAGCCCCGCCTCGACCAGCATGCCGTTCATGAGGCCGTTCTTGGCGAGGAACGTCCGCATCAGCTGGCCCGCCACGATGAACGGGATGAAGAGCGGCCAGCGATAGAGCCAGCGCAGAACGGCAACCGCCGTCGGATTGTTGCCGAGCACCAGATAGCCACCGATCGCGACGGCAAAGACGGCGATCAATGCGGTCGAGAGGCCGACGATCAAAAAAGTGAAAAGGATGTCGCGGCGGTAGAGCTCGAAGGACTTCGTGAAATTGGCAAAGCCCAGCCCGTCGCCACTGGTGAACGCCCCCACCACCGAATAGGCCAGCGGATAGGCGAACAGCAGCAGGAGAACGAAGAGCGCCGGCAGGACCAGGAGCGGCCCCAGGAGACGGTTCGACATGAGACGCTCGGACCCACCGTTCGGGACCACCGCCGGATAGAGCGGCGGCCCCGCTGCGGCAAGCCCGTTTGTCGCCGTTCAGCTCGTCACGGTTCAGTTCGTCACCTGACGCTCGTAGGCCTCGAGGATCGCGTCGAAATAGGGGCCGATCGGGAAGGGCTTGCCCTTGCTCGCCAGATCCTCAGGTCCCACGTCGGCAAACAGCCGCTGCCAGGTCGCGTCGTCGAGCTCGGCCTGGACGTGCTGGGCGTCGATGCCCGGATACCAGTTGAACCGCTCGACAATGCCCTCGGCCTGGACCTTCGCCGAGGTGGCGAGTTCGATGAAGGACGCCGCGAGCTCCTCGTGCTCGGCGCCCCGGGGCAGCACGTAGTACATCGGCTGGCCGGGCATGCCGGGGCCGATCAGCGAGAGCTTGAGGTCCGGATTGAGCCGCCCGTCGGCCTGCCAGGTGTAGAACATGTCGACCCAGACCGGCCCCATGGCGATCTCGCCCCGGTTCAAGGCATCGAGCGTGCCGGCATTGCCGGGGGTGAAGACGACATGCTGGTTGAAGTCCTTCAAGGACGCCAAGGCGGTGTCCCACTCGGCCGCCAGGGCATCGTCGAACGGGCCGTTCATCAGCTGCTCGCCCTGATCGGTGAACGCGTACATCCAGCCCATGACGAAGGCGACCCCGGACATCCCGCCCTTGATGCCGTTATAGCCGAACTGCCCGGGTTGCGCTTCGACCCAATCGACGAGCTCGGCGAAGGTCTGCGGCGGTGTCTCGACCAATGCCGGGTTGTAGGCCAGGGCCGTCTGGCTGTGGAACATCGGCATGACATAGCCGTCGACCTCGGTGCCGAGCGCCATCCTGGCCGTATCGCGGGTGACGAGCTCGCCCGTGGCGATCTTGCCGCGATAGGCCTCGAGCAACTCCTCGGCGACCAGCTGCCCCGCCATCTTCTGATGCACCACGGCGACATCGACATCGACCACGGCCGAGCCCGCCGCCGCCTGGGCCGCCAGCCGCTCGTAGATCATCTGCGAGCCCGCATCGCCAGGCCCGGTGCCCAGCGCCCGGACGGTGACGCCGGGATGGTCGGCCTCGAACATCGGCGCCAGGTACTCGTTGACATAGTCCACCATGTTCTGGTCGCCCGCCGTGAGCACGGTGAGCGTCTGGGCGGAAGCGAAGGATGCCGTCGCCAGGAACGTGCCCAGGGCGAGAGCCGTGGTCGTCAGGTGTCGTCGCATGTCGTTGTCCTCCTGGTTGTCGTCAGCGGCCAACCGGAAGCGCCGGGGCCAACCTCGCGGCTGACGGATCACCGGCCTCGTCCGGAAACAAAAAGAGTGTCTCGACCGGCAGGCGCACCCGGACGGGCGAGCCCGGGGCGTAGCGCTCGGCGTCGTCGACCAGGAACTGCCGCGTGCCCACCTGCACCACATGCCGCCAGACGCCACCCGGATAGCTCACCTCCTCGACCCGCCCGCGCAGCAGCACGGCATCGCGGCTGGGCTCGGCATCCGCCTCGCTGCCCGTGGCCTCGAGCAGCATCGCAGCCTCGCCGCGAAAGCAGGCGCGCAGGCGCTTGGCCCCATGACCGGCGATGGCGCGACGGGTCGGCAGCCGGTCGAGGGCGAGGCGGGCGGGCAAGTGATCGGCGCCAGCCGCCAGGCTCAGCGCCACGGCGTCGACCTCGGCCTCGAGCGAAATGGCGTTGTCCGCCCCCATGAAATCCGCGACGAACGGGCTTTCCGGGCAATTGTAGATCGCCTCGGGCGAGCCCGCCTGGGCGATCCGACCGCCCTCCAGGATGACGATCTCATCCGCCATCACCATCGCCTCCTCGCGGTCGTGGGTGACATGGATGGCGGTGATGCCGAGCCGGCGCTGCAGCGCGCGGATCTCGTGCCGCACGCTCTGGCGGATCTTCGCATCGAGATTGGAGAGCGGCTCGTCGAGCAGCAGAATGGCGGGATCGATGGCCAGTGCCCGGCCCAGGGCCACCCGCTGCCGCTGGCCGCCAGAGAGTGCTGTCACATTGCGCATGGCCAGCCCGTCGAGCCCGAGCATCGCCAGGATCTCGCCCACCTTGCGCGCGGTCGAGGCCCGATCGACGCCCCGGAGCTTGAGCCCGTAGCCGATATTCTGCGCCACGCTCATGTGCGGCCAGAGCGCATAGGACTGAAAAACCATGGCCATGCCGCGCCGGTCCGGCGGCAGCCCGGTGATGTCGCGTCCGGCGACGCGCACGGTCCCGGCACTCGGCTGCATGAAGCCCGCGATCGTCCGGAGCAGCGTGGTCTTGCCGCAACCCGAGGCACCCAGGAGGGCCACGAACGAGCCCTCGGCCACGTCGAGCGAGAGCTCGTGCAGCACCGGCGTCGCTCCGTAGCGCACCGAGAGGCGCTCGACCTGCAAGAAGCCCGCGCTCGCCATCCTCGTCCATCCAGGGTTCGCCACGCCGGTGGCAACCCCGCCCCCCAGCACCGAGCCTTCCAACTAGCCCCGGCATGTTATCGTTTGATGATACCGCTCGCCGCCGAGCGCCGGCAAGCGCGGGACCGGAGAGGTGCCGCGGGACACCGCACCTCTTCTCCTCTATAACCGGGTTCGCGAGGGGATCGGGAAGGGAGGACCGGGCATGAAATACGCCAAGTCGGGATTGCCGATGACCGCCAAGGGCATCGGTCGGGTGTGCGAGATGCTCGAGGTCGGCGAGGCCGAGATCTGGGCGGTGCTCACCGTCGAGACCAAGGGCTTCGGCTATCTCCTCGACCGGCGACCGCGCATCCTCTTCGAGCGGCACATCTTCAGCCGCCGCACCGAGCGCAAGCACGACGCCGAGCACCCCGACATCGCGTCGCGCAAGGCGGGCGGCTATCTGGGCGAGAGCCGCGAGTACGACCGGCTGAAGAAGGCCGCCAAGCTCGACGAGGAGGAGGCCCTGAAGAGTGCGTCCTGGGGGCTGCCGCAGGTGATGGGCTTCAACCACCGGGTCGTCGGCTTCGACACGGTTAAGGCCATGGTCGAGGCCATGGTCGAGAGCGAGGACAGCCAGCTCGAGGCCCTCGGCCAGTTCATCATGGCCAACCCGAAATGCCGGCTCGGCATCAGCCGGCGCGACTGGGGCACGTTTGCCGCCTGCTACAACGGCCCCGACTTCCGCCGCAACGACTACGACAACCGGCTGGCGGCGGCCTTCGAGAAGAACAAGCGCACCCTGCCCGACATCGGCCTTCGCGCGGCACAGGTGGCCTTGACCTATCTGGGCTACACGCCGGGCCCGATCGACGGCCTGCGCGGCCGCTTCACCCGCGGTGCCCTGACCGAATTCCAAACCAGGCACGAGCTGCTGCCGACCGGCGAGCTCGACGAGGAGACGCAAGAAGCGCTCTTCGCCGAGGCCTTCCCGGCCGAGGCGGGCAAGCTCGTCGCTTGAGCGTGATGCGCCGGCCCCGGGCAGCCGCCATCGCGGCGAACCTGCTTCTCGCCTCCCCCGCCCTGGCTGGCGGCGGTGACGCCGACTGGCGCGAGGCCGTCCAGCTGCCCGGCTTCGGGGCCGTCGAGATCGTCGTCCGCGCCGACCTGGATGCGAGCCCGCCCACCGCGCGCATGACTCTCGAGGACGCGACCGGTGCCGTGGTCCACCGCTTCCCGTCGCTCCCCGGCACCTACGCCTATCTCGACATCGAGGACTTGGCGCTTGCCGACATCGACGGCGACGGCCTGGACGACATCATCGTCATCGTCGAGGCCATGACCGGCATCGGCCCCACCGGCGCTGTTCCCTTCCGCCAGGCCGCCATCCACCTGCGCGCCGCCGACGGTTTCGTCCAGGCCGCGGCGCTTGAGGAAACCGTCAACACCCCACCCGGTTCCGACACCTGGAACGACATGCCGAGCCTGCTCGAGGCGCTCGCCGCAGCACGCTGAACGCCGAGCACCGCCGGCGGTCTCGAGCAATGGCGGGCATCGCCGACGCTCGCCACCCTGGCGCGATTGCCGCTGCGCAGTTCTTGCCAATGGCTGCCGCCCCCCCGCTATGCGAAAGTGCAGGGAAAATCCTGCAGGAGAGCCTCCATGAGCAAGTCCCGAGAGACGGTGAACATGGCGTTTGCGCTCGGCGGCCTCGCCGGCAACAACGCTTTCGGTGCGGGATTCCTCGAGGCAGCACTGGATCACCAGGTGACGCCCAGCCTCATGTCCTGCAGCTCCGGGCAAATCTACTGGGTCTATCGCTACCTCCAGGCACGCGATCACGCCGGCGAGCCGCTTTCGGACATCCTGGCCCGCGAGATCGAGGAGATGCAGCCGTTTCATCAGCCCGATGCCGATCTCGCCCGCCTGATCCTGCTGGGCTACGACAAGCGACTGCGGCCGGCGACGTACGAAGTGGCGATCGACAGCCTGAAGAACCTGCTCGGTACGTTCGTCGATATCGCCCACGGCCGCGGTGGCAGGTTCTACCTCAAGCAGCTCTTCGAGATCCTGCCGGCCCGGACCCTGGTGCCGCTCTTTTCAGACGCCGAGTTCGACAGGATCTGCGAGGTGTTCAACCAGTCGCCGACCGCGATCCTGTTCAACAGCTACGATCCTCGCCAAGGGATCGAGTATGTCCACCTCAATCCTGCCGCGCGCAAGCTGTTGGGGCTGCAGCCGGGTGACAAGAAGACCTATCGCAGCCGGACGATCTACCGGGACATAACGGCGACCTACGTGCGCGATGGACTCTGGCTCTACCAGTACGGATTTGCCGACATGCGCTCGGCGATCGACGGCGCCTACTACCGACAGATCATCTTGAGCGAACTTGCCAATGCCGAGCGCATCTTCGTGGTCAGGCCGATCAACGAAAAATGGCTCGGCGACCTGCCGACCAGCCTTCTGGCACTGGAGGACCTGAAGACGGAGCTCGGCTTCAACGCCACCTATCACGGCGAGCGCGATCGACTCCTCCTGGTCAACAAATGGCTCAAGGACGGCGTCCTGCCGGCAGCCGATTTCCACACGATCGAGATCTTCGAGGTCGACATCGAGACGCAGGAGAGCTTTTTCGACTACGTCTTCGAGAGCATGGACGTGTTCACCGCCGCACGGGAAAAGGCGGCCCGGGCGTTCAACGAAGAACTGCAGCCGATGGTGTAGAGCATCCTCCTCGTTGCTCAGGACCCCATCCCCATCGCCAGAAAAGGGCGTGTCACCAGGTCCATCTACAAAGTAACGGAGGGGCCCGGGGAGGCTAGCCTCCCCGTCTCTTCCTCTTTACTGCGCCGCCTCTTCCCGCGTGTGGCCGGCACCCAGGGCCAGTGCCGCCTCGAGGAACGCGTCGAGGTCGCCGTCGAGAACGGCGTTCGGGTTGCCGCTTTCGGTGCCGGTCCGGAGGTCCTTCACCATCTTGTAGGGGTGGAGGACATAAGAGCGGATCTGGTGGCCGAAGCCGATGTCGGACTTGGTGGCCTCGGTGGCGTCGTGCTCCGCCCGGCGTTTTTGCAGCTCCAGATCGTAGAGCTTGGCGCGCAGCATCTTCATCGCCGTCGCCCGGTTCTTGTGCTGGCTCCGGTCGTTCTGGCAGGCGACGACGACACCCGATGGCAGATGGGTGATGCGGATCGCCGATTCCGTCCGGTTGACGTGCTGGCCGCCGGCACCCGAGGCGCGATAGGTGTCCACCTTCAGGTCCTTGTCGTCGATCTCGACCTCGATGGAGTCGTCGATCTCGGGGCTGACCCAGACACTGGCGAAGCTGGTGTGGCGCCTCGCCGCACTGTCGAAGGGCGAGATGCGGACGAGGCGATGCACACCGGATTCGGTCTTCAGCCAGCCATAGGCGTTGTGCCCGGTGATCTTGACCGTGGCCGACTTGATGCCGGCCTCCTCGCCCGCACTCTCCTCGATCCACTCGGCCTTCATGCCCCTGGCCTCGGCCCAGCGGAGATACATCCGCAGCAGCATCTCGGCCCAGTCCTGGCTCTCCGTGCCGCCGGCGCCGGCGTTGACCTGGAGAAAGGCGTTGTTGGCGTCGGCCTCGCCGGAGAGCAGGCTTTCCAATGCCAGCTTGTCGATCTGGATCCGCAGATGCTCGAGATCGGCCTGCACGGTGTCGAGGGTGGCGGTGTCGCCCTCCGCCTCGGCGAGCGCGGCGAGCTCCAGGCTGTCGGCCAGGGTCTGCTCCAGCTCGCGCTGGCGGTCGATGGCCTCGGCCAGCTGCTGGCGCTCGCGCATCAGCGCCTGCGCGTTCCCGGCGTCGTTCCAGAGATCGGGATCCTCGGTGAGCGAGTCGAGCTCGTCGCGCCGCCTCAGAGCGTTATCCCAGTCAAAGATGCCTCCGCAGCAGGGTTAGGCCCTCGCGGATCGTGGTCTCGAGATTGCTGATCTCTGCGCGCATGGAACACGCCCTCCGTCATCGCTGGTCGAACAAGGTTTGCTGGCGGCTCAGTAGAGGCCGGTCGGTGTACCGCCGCCACTCGCGCCGCCATTGGGGTTCGCGGCGGTGCCGCCCGTGCTGCCGCTCGCGGACAGTGCCGCCTCGCTCGCCCGGGTGGTGGGCTCGGTGCCGGGCAGAAAGGCCTCGGCGATCACCGCCTGCGTGGCGTTGCCGGGCAAAAGACCGGTCTCGGCGTCGACCCGGACGAGCCGGACCCCGGGCGGCGTGCGGAAGGGCGTCGCCGGTGCGTCGGCCAAGGCCGCTTCCATGAAGTCGGTCCAGATGGGCAGGGCCACACTGCCGCCCGTCGCCCTGCGGCCGAGATTGCGCGGCTGGTCGAAGCCGACATAGACGCCGACGGCGAGATCCGGGGAGAAGCCCACGAACCAGGCGTCGCGCGCGTCGTTGGTGGTGCCGGTCTTGCCGGCGACGGGCTTGCCGATGCGCTGTGCCAGGGTGCCGGTGCCGCGCTGGACGACGCCTTCGAGCATCCGCACCATCTGGTAGGCGTGGCGCGGATCGACGATCTCGGCGCGGGTGTCGGGCAGCTCCGGCGGCGGCGAGCCGTCCCAGGCGAGCAGCTGGCAGCCGTCGCAAGGGCGATCGTCACGGCGCATGATGGTCCGGCCGAAACGGTCCTGGATGCGCTCGACCAGCTGGCCCTGGATCTCGCGACCGCCATTGACGAACCTGGCGTAGGCCTCGGTGATGCTGAGCAGGTCCACCTCGTTCGAGCCCAGGGCCGCCGCCAGGTTGATGCCGAGACCGCGATCGACGCCGAAGCGGCGGGCGAGATCCTGCACGCTCGCCATGCCGATCTCGCGCGCCAGACGCACGGTCATCAGGTTCCTGGACTTCTCGATGCCGACCCGAAGCGTGGAGGGACCGTAGAACTCCTCGCTGTAGTTCTCGGGCTTCCAGAGCGGCAGGCCCGGCCCCTGGTCGATGACCAGGGGAGCGTCGAGAATGATCGAGGAGGGCGTGAAGCCGTTCTCGAGTGCCGCCAGATAGATGAACGGCTTGAAGCTGGAGCCGGGCTGGCGATAGGCCTGGGTCGCCCGGTTGAACTGGCTCTGGCGGAAGCTGAAGCCGCCGGCCATGGCGAGCACCCGGCCGGTATGCGGGTCGAGGGCGACGAGCGCCCCTTCGACGGTCGGCCGCTGGCGCAAGGCCCAGCGCGTGCCGCCCTCGGCCTCGACCGCCTCGACGACGATGACGTCGCCGGGCTTCACCAAGTCGCTCGCGGTCTCCGGCCGCCGGCCGAACGCGCCCTGGCCGAGCTCCGGCGTCGCCCAGGCCATCCCGCTGAAGGGCAGGCTCGCCGTGCCGCCGTCGGCAAAGCCGATCACGGCCTCGCCCCGGCGCGCCTCGTGGACCACCGCGAGGCGCCAGTCGTAGAGCTCGAAGCCGGGGTCGAACGCGGCGAGCGCTTTGGCCCAGCCGTCGCCGGCGGCCGCCAGATCGAGCGTGCCCAGGGGCCCGCGCCAGCCCTGACGGTCGCGGTCATAGGCCGCAAGGCCACGGCGCAGCACCCGATCGGCAAGCGACTGCAGCCGCGGGTCGACAGTGGTCCGCACCGACAGCCCGCCCTGGTAGAAGCCGTCCTCGCCGAGCTCGCGCACCAGCTGGCGGCGGACCTCCTCGGTGAAGAAGTCGGCCCGCGCATAGTCGATGCTGTCGCGTGACCGCGTCTCGATCGGCGTCGCCCGGGCGAGGGCGTGCTCGTCTCGGCCGATGGCACCGTCGTCGAGCAGCCGGCCCAGCACATAGTTGCGGCGGCCGAGCGCCGTCTCCGGGTTGCGGTCCGGATCGTAGGTCGACGGGGCCTTGGGCAGGGCGGCAAGGAAGGCGGCCTCGGCCAGGGTCAGCTCGTCGAGCGCCTTGTCGAAATAGGTCAAGGCCGCCGCCGCCACGCCGTAGGACCGCCGGCCGAGAAAGATCTCGTTGAGATAGAGCTCGAGGATGCGGTCCTTGCTGAAGGTCTGCTCGATCCGGAAGGCGAGGATCGCCTCCTCGATCTTGCGCTCGAGCGAGACCTCGTTGGTCAAGAAGAAGTTCTTCGCCACCTGCTGGGTGATGGTCGAGGCCCCCTGCGGCCGGCGATTGGTACCCAGCGCCTGGAAATTCTCGTAGGCCGCCCGGGCGATGCCCAGCGGATCGATGCCGGGGTGGCTGTAGAAGTTCTTGTCCTCGGCCGAGACGAAGGCCTGGCGGACCAAAGGCGGAATGGCGCTGATCGGCACGAACACGCGGCGCTCGTGGGCGTATTCGGCGAGCAGCCGGCCGTCGCCCGCATGGATCCGGGTCACGGTCGGCGGCTGATAGTCGGCGAGCGAGGCGTAGTCGGGGAGGTCTTCACCGTAGTGCTGAAAGACCCAGGCCACGACACCGCCGCCGACGACCAGCCAGAGGGCTGCGGTGACGACCACCCATGAAACGGCTTTGGTGAGCCAGCGCGACACGTTACCCCATCCTCGAACAGACCGGCGGGGGCCAGGGCCCCCGCACCTCCTCAACCCATCGACACCGGCGCCGATCTCTGCAAGCCGCCGGCAAGCGGCGCCGATCTCTGCAAGCCGCCGGCAAGCGGCGCCGGGGGCCGAAGCGGATCAGCAACCGCCTGCTACCACCCCAAGGTACCGCAATCCCACACTCTGGAAAATGGCCGTCGGCAGCGCGGACGCAAGGCGCTACCCGCAGAAAGGCCGCGACCGCCCAGGGCCGTCATAAAGTGGTATCGTTCTCCGCGAGGTACCGATCGATCGCCCGAACTGTCGCCCGGGCCAGCTTGTCCCGGTATTCCGGCTGCGCGAGATTGGCCGCGTCGGTCGGGTTGGAGAGATAGCCGAGCTCCAGGAGGACCGACGGCACGTCCGGCGATTTCAGCACGACGAAGCCGGCAAAGCGGCGGGTGTTGCGGACGAGTGCGGTGACATCGGCGAGCTCGCCCGCGAGCACGTCCGCGAACTCGATCGACTTGTTGTTGGTGTTGCGCTGGGCGAGATCGATCAGGATGCTGGCCACGGTCTGGTCGTGGCTCGAAAGATCGGTGCCGGCAATGACGTCCGCCCGGTTCTCCTTGCGGGCGAGCCGCGCCGCCTCGGCGTCGGAAGCGTCGTCGGAGAGGGTATAGACCGAGGCGCCGCGAAACCGCGCATCGCCGAGGCTGTCGGCGTGGATCGAGATGAAGAGTGCCGCTTCCGCCCGCCGCCCCGTCTCCATCCGGTCGCGCAGGGAGACGAAGACGTCGTCCTCGCGGGTCAGCACCACATCGTAGCGGCCGCTGGCCTCGATCAGGCGGCGCAGCCGCTTGGCGATATCGAGGGTGACCTCCTTCTCCAGGACCCCGTTGATGCCGACGGTGCCGGGATCGGGACCGCCATGCCCGGGGTCGATGGCGATGATCAGGCGGCGCGCCGGCGGCGGTGCCGGCCGGATCGGGGCGACCACCCGGGTGGTCTCGCCGCCACTGCCACCGGCAGCGCCGTCGACAACCTCGCCCCCGGCATCCTCGTCGCCGCCAAGCGGGGCCTCTGCTGCCGGTGCGGGCGGCACAGGATAGTCGCTCACCCCCGGCAACGGCAAGGTCGCCACGGTCTTGTCGCCGGCAGGACTAGCGTCGCCATTGACGCCCGCGTCCGCCGCCGCCGATGCGGCGGGCGGCTCGACCGAAGGTGGCGCGATCGCCGCCGTGGCGACCCTGATCTCGACGGTGGGCAAAGCGGGGCGAGGCCTCGGCGGACCGGCGATCGGCGGTCCTTCGACCGCCACCGTTGTCGCCGGGGCTGGTGCCTCTGCCGTCACTGCCGACGGGCTCGGTGCTGGCGGATTCGGTTCTGGCGGGCTGGGCGCTGGCGGGCTGGCTGCTGCTGCTGGTGCTGGCCTCGGCACCTCGGCCACGGTGGTGGCTGGCGGCTCTTCTGCCGGTGGCCGCTCACCGGTGGCGACGAGATCGATCATCAGGCGGTGGTGGGCGGTATCGGCCGAAGGCGGCAGCCAGTCCTGGCGCAGGATGCGGAACGGCTGGTCCATATCGACGACGAGACGCCCCCGGCCGGCGTCGAGCGAGCCGAAGTTGACGGTCTGCGCCAAGCCGCGCGGCTGTCCTTGCGGATGGCTGCGGACCTGCCAGCTGACGTCCGCGAGCTCGATCACCAGACGCGGCGGCGAGGCGAGCACGCGGGTGGCGTAGCGGGTCGCCGCATCGATGTCGAGCACCACCCGGGTAACGCCCTCGCTGACCCCGAAGCGCACGCCGAAGACCTCGACGGCAGGCCGGCTCTGCGCCTGCACAACGGCCGACGCGAGCACCAGCACCAGCAGCAGGCTCGCGACGTGAAGCAAGCGCAGCGTCAGTGCCCGGCATCGTGCCGCGGCATGGCCCGTCATGAACGCACCCACCCGACGGCGCGGTCCGACCGCCTTGCGAGCTGCGGCCTGTCGCCGTTTCGGCCTGTCATGTCGGCGCTGCCTCTCGTCTTGGTTGGTCTCGGAAAGGGCGTGCCGAGCTCCGGTCGCGGCATCGATTTCGCGCAGCCGTTGCTTTCATCATCGCCACCTTATCGACCACCAGGGCGCCTCGCGCAACTGCACCCGGAGCACAATCGGACCGATTTCGACGTCGCTCGCAAGATCGGCGGCCAAGCCGCTACGCCGGCGACGTTATCGCGCCCACGATTATCGCATTGTGATCGGCAGCGACAGTCCCTATAGTCATGGCATGGATCGGGTAGAGCGATGAAGGTGACCCGTCGTGCGGCTGCTTCGGTCGTGCGCGCTTTCGTCAGCCGCCCCGCATCGAGAATACCGTCGAGACTTCGGATGTCGTTCGAGGCGCCTTATCGCCCCAAGCTGACGCACGCCGCCACGCTGCGGGTCGGTGCTCCACCGCCCGGCTGCAGGTTCAGCCGGGCCTGGCCGGGCGTCACGCGTGGCACCGGTGCCAAAGCCCTGACCACCACCTCTTCGACCAGCGGCGGTGCCGCGGCCACAGCCGTGGCCGCGGCCGCCTCCCCCACAGCCATCTGTTTGCCGAC
This sequence comes from Geminicoccaceae bacterium, assembly GCA_036796215.1. Classification (GTDB taxonomy): domain Bacteria; phylum Pseudomonadota; class Alphaproteobacteria; order Geminicoccales; family Geminicoccaceae; genus SLRI01. Next base: position 20,084 of record DAIRDJ010000002.1, on the reverse strand, counting down.
GACCGCAAGGTCGCGGCACGCCACCAGACGCCCGCGCAGCGGTCGCCACCTCGCCGTGGCCCCTGCCCTCGGGCCGGAGACCTTCGTTAATGACCAAACGCATGCTCATCGACGCGAACCACCCGGAAGAGACCCGGGTGGTCGTGCTGCAGGACCACCAGCTCGTTGATTTCGATTTCGAGTCTTCGACCAAGCGACAAATCAAGGGCAATGTCTACCTCGCCAAGGTGACCCGGGTCGAACCGTCGCTGCAGGCGGCCTTCGTCGACTATGGCGGCAACCGCCACGGCTTTCTCGCGTTCAGCGAGATCCATCCCGACTATTTCCAGATCCCACAGGCTGATCGCGAGCTCCTGGCCAAGCTCGAGCGCGAGAGTGCCGAGGCCGACGGCAGCAATGGCGACGGCGACGGCGCCGCCAGGCGCAAGCCCGCCCGTCGGCGCTCGGGCGACGACGGCAACGACGCCGAGGGCGGCGACGACGAGGTTCTTCACGTCCGCGAGGACGCCGAAGAGGAGACCGCCGACGTCATGAGCGAGCAGGCCCGACGGCGGGCCAGGCTGCTGCGCTCCTACAAGATCCAGGAAGTGATCAAGCGCCGGCAGATCATGCTGGTCCAGGTCGTCAAGGAAGAGCGCGGCAACAAGGGTGCGGCACTCACCACCTACCTCTCGCTCGCCGGCCGCTACTGCGTGCTCATGCCGAACACCGCGCGCGGCGGCGGCATCAGCCGCAAGATCTCGTCCGGCGAGGACCGCGCCAAGCTCAAGTCGATCGTCGCCGAGTTCGACGTGCCGCAGGGCATGGGGCTGATCGTCCGAACCGCGGGCCAGCAGCGTTCGCGCACCGAGATCAAGCGCGACTACGACTACCTGATGCGCCAATGGAGCGAGATCCGCGACACGACGCTGCAGAGCGTGGCGCCAGCGCTGATCTACGCCGAGGGCGACCTGATCAAGCGGGCGATGCGCGATCTCTACAGCCGCGACATCGACGAGGTGCTGGTCGAGGGCGAGGCCGCACACCGCTCGGCCAAGCGGCTGATGACGATGATGATGCCGTCCCGGGCGCGGCACGTGAAGCTCTACAAGGAGGAGCTGCCGCTCTTCTTCAGGTACAAGGTCGAGGACCAGCTCGACGCGATGCACAGCCCGACCGTCCAGCTGCCGTCGGGCGGCTCGATCGTCATGCACGCGACCGAAGCACTGATCGCGATCGACGTGAACTCGGGCAAGTCGACCCGCGAGCGACATATCGACGAGACCGCGGTCAAGACCAATCTCGAGGCCGCCGACGAGATCGCCCGCCAGCTGCGCCTCAGGGACCTCGCCGGGCTCGTCGTCATCGACTTCATCGACATGGCCGAGAACCGGCATCAGCGCTCGGTCGAGAAGCGGATGCGCGACGCGCTCAAGATCGACCGGGCGCGCATCCAGCTCGGCCGGATCAGCATGTTCGGCCTCTTGGAGCTCTCCCGCCAGCGGCTGCGGCCGAGCCTGCAGGAGCTCTCCTCGCAGGTCTGCCCGACCTGCCAGGGCCTGGGCTCCGTGCGGTCGACCGAGTCCTGCGCGCTCATGGCGCTCAGGCTCGCCGAGGAGGCCGGGATCCGCGGCGAGACCAAGGTGATGCGCCTGCTCCTGCCGAGCGAGGTGGCGCTCTACGTCCTCAACCAGAAACGCGACGGCCTCGTCCGTCTCGAGCAGCGCTACGCCATGCGGCTCGAGGTCGCGGTCGATCGCGACGCGACTCCGGGCCACGTCAAAGCGGAAACGCTGGAGAAGCGCGATCCGGCGGAGCTCGCCGAGCGGCTGGCCGCGACCGAGACCCCGGCCGAGGCGGAGAGCGAGGAGCCGATCGAGACCGACGAGACGGAGCTCGAGGAAGAGCCGGCGGCACGGCGGGCCGAGACCGGCGAAGCCGAGGAGGACGAGGCCGGCCGCAAGAAGCGCCGCCGCCGCCGCCGCCGCCGGCGGCCCGATGAGGCGTCAGCGGCCACCGCCGCCGAGGCGCCGGCCGCAGCCGAGACGGCGCCAACCGAGACAGCCCCGGCAGCGACAGCCTCGGCAGCGACGACCACAGCAGAGCCGGCCGAGGCCGGCGAGCCGGCGCCCGCACCCCTGGCCGAGGAGCCTCTGGCCGAGGAGCGTCTGGCCGCCGCCACCGAGACCGTGGCGGCCGAGCCCGCGGCCGCCGACGAAGAGGCAGCGGCAGCGGAGGCGAAGAAGCCGCGCCGCCGCCGCCGGACCCGCAAGGCAGCCGCCGCCGAGGACCTGCCGGCCGAGCCCGCAGTGGCGTCCGAAGTGCTGGCCGAGGCGCCGCCCGAGGCGCCGGCCGAAGTGCTGGCCGAAGTGCTGGCCGAAGCGCCGGCCGAGGCCACGGCCGAGCCGGCAGCGACGCCAGATGCGACCGAGCCGCAGGCGCCAGTCGAGCCCAGCCCGGCAGCGGCGGAGACGCCGGCCGCTGCGGCCGAGGCCGGCGGCAGCAATGGTGCCACACCGTCCACCCCGGAGCCGACCCCCGAGACACCTGCCCCCGAGAGCCCGCTGGAGGAGGCAGCCCCGACCCCCGAAATGGCGCTTGCCGAGAACGGCGAGGAACGGCAGCCGGCGCGCCAGGGCTGGTGGAGCCGCTGGGTGCGCTGACCGCGACCTTGACGGATTCTTCATCGTTTCGGGATACGAGGAAGGGGCCGATCGAGGGCGCGAGGGTTGTTCTCGGGCGGTGCCGGGGCGATCTAACAGTGGTGCGCCCGGCACCGTGCCGATGGCGATGAGCGGGAAGACCAGCCGAGCAGCGGTCCAGTGGAAGCGGCTCGGCAGTGGGCGAGGACAGGTGATCCAGCGGTTTTTGGCGGTGCTGACAGCGATCGTCCTGGCAATCGGGACGCTGCCCCCGGCCTTGGCGCAGGGCCTGATCCGCGACGCCGAGATCGAGGCCGATCTCAGGCAGATCACCGATCCGATCTTCCGTGCCGCCGGGCTCGACCCGGCGAGCGTGCGGGTCTTCATGCTCAACGATCCGGCCCTGAATGCCTTCGTCGCCGGCGGGCAGAACATGTTCATCCACACGGGCCTGATTACCGCGTCGCAGACGCCGGAGCAGCTCGCCGGGGTGATCGCGCACGAGACCGGCCACATCTCGGGCGGCCACCTGTCGCGGCTGCGCGACGCCGTGGGGCAGGCCAACACCGAGGCGATCATCGGCGCCCTGCTCGGTGCCGCCGCCATCGTCGCCGGCGCCCCGCAGGTGGGAACGGCCGTGCTGGCCGGCGGTGCGACCTATGCCGAGCGCAACCTCCTGCGCTTCAGCCGCAGCCAGGAGCAGGCGGCCGACCAGGCGGCGATCCGCTACCTCGCAGCCGAGCAGCTGCCACCGACCGGGCTCCTGGAATTCTTCAAGATCCTCGAGACCCAGAACCTGCGGCTCAATGCCGAGGGCCCGGAATATCTGCGCAGCCACCCGTTGACCCGGGATCGGATCAGCTTCGTGGCGGGCGAGGTCGACCGCTCGCCCTACAAAGGCCAAGGCTACCCGCCCGAGATCCAGGTGGCCCACGCGCGGATGGTCGCGAAGATCGAGGGCTTTCTTGGCGAGCCCATGGACGTGCTCGGCCGCCGTGACGGTGACAGCTTCGAGGATCGCTATGCCCGGGCGGTGGCGCATTTTCGCCGCGGCGACACCGACCGGGCGCTCGAGCTCGTGGTACAGCTGCGCGAGGATCAGCCGGACGACCCCTATCTCTTCGAGCTCGAGGGCCAGATCCTCTTCGAGAGCGGGCGCATTGCCGAAGCCGTCCCGGCCTACCGCGCGGCACTCGCCGGGGTGCCGGATGCGGCCCTGGTCCGCCTCGGCCTGGGCCGGGCGCTGTTGGAGCTCGGCGAGCCCGAAGCCACAGGGGAGGCAGCCGTACTGCTGCGCGACGTGGTCCGGGTCGAGCCCGAGAACGCCTTTGCCTGGCGCCAGCTCGGCATCGCCGAGGGCCGGCTCGGCAATGATGGCAGGGCATCCCTGGCACTCGCCGAGCATGCGGTCCTGACCCGCAATACCGAGGACGTGCAGCTGCATCTCCGCCGGGCGCGGCAGCACGTGCAGCCGGGCGAGCCGGATTGGCTGCACCTCCTCGACCTGGAGCAGGCCGCCGAGCGGCTGGAAAACGTCAGCCGCGGCTGAGCGCCGGGACCCGACGATCGCTTCCCTTCCGCTGGCCTCCCGCTGGCCTCCCGCTGGCCTCGCCGACCGCGATGCTGGCATGCCGCCCGGGCTTGCGCTAATCACCGGGACCGTGACGCCGAAATCGTCGCTCGCCCGCGCAAGGACCACGCATGCCCGGTTACCTCGACCTCGAACACCTCGCCGAACGGGTCAGCCTCGGCCTGATCGACACCATCATCGTCTGCTTTCCCGACATGCAGGGCCGGCTGATCGGCAAGCGCTTCCACGCCGAGCACTTCGTCCGCACCGGTCACGCCGAGACCCACGGCTGCGACTATCTCCTCGCCAACGACATCGAGATGGAGCCGGTCCCGGGCTACCAGGCTGCCTCCTGGGCCAAGGGCTACGGCGACTTCGTCATGGCGCCCGACCTCTCGACCCTGATCGAGCTGCCCTGGCTCGAGGGCACGGCGCTTGTGCTCTGCGACATCCTCGATCACCACCACCACGAGCCCCTGGCACACAGCCCGCGGGCGATCCTCCGCCGGCAGATCGACCGGCTGGCCGAGCGCGGCATGCGCGCGTTCTTCGCCTCCGAACTCGAGTTCTACCTCTTCGACGAGACCTACGCCTCGGCCCGCGAGCAGGGCTGGCAGAACCTCCAAACCGCCAGTGAGTACATCCAGGACTACGTTATCGGGGCAACCTCGAAGGAGGAACGCCTGATGCGGCAGATCAGGAATGGCCTCGTGGGGGCCGGCATTCCGGTCGAGAACAGCAAGGGCGAGTGGGGGCCGGGCCAGGAGGAGATCAACATCCGCTACGCCGACGCCCTGGTCATGGCCGACCGGCACGTGATCCTGAAAAACGGCATCAAGGAGATGGCGCACGACGCCGGCGCCGCCGTCACCTTCATGGCGAAGTACAACTACGACCTCGCCGGCTCGTCCTGTCACATCCACGCCTCGCTCTGGGACAGCGAGGGCACCACCCCGCTCTTCCTCGACGAGACGGCACCGCACGGCATGGCCAAGCTGATGCGCCAGTTCGTCGGCGGCCAGCTCGCTCATGCGCGCGACATCACCGCCTTCCTCGCCCCCTACATCAACTCCTACAAGCGCTTCCAGGCCGGCACCTTCGCCCCCACCCGGATCGTCCTCTGCGGCGACAACCGCACGGCGGGCTTTCGGATCGTCGGCGAGAAGACCAAGGCGCAGCGGATCGAATGCCGGATCGGCGGCGCCGACCTCAACCCCTACCTCGCCTTCGCCGCCCTGATCGCCGCCGGCCTCAAGGGCATCGACGAGGACCTCGACTGCGGCGAGCCCTATGCCGGCGACGCCTATGCGGCAGCCGAGCTGCCCGAGGTGCCCAAGACCCTGCGCGAGGCGACGACGGCCCTCGACCAGTCGGCCATGCTGCGCGAAGCGCTCGGCGACGCGGTGGTCGACCACTACGTGCACACCGCGCGCTGGGAGCAGGCCGAATTCGATCGCCGCGTGACCGATCTCGAGCTGAAACGTGGTTTCGAGCGGTACTAGGAATGCGGGGAGGATGATCCTCCCCGCGCCCCACCAAATTTTGAGGGGGCGTGGGGGAAATCATTTCCCCCACATCCTCTTGAACAGGAAAGAGACATGAAGGCAGCGGTGAGGATCGTCTCGCCGATCGACGGCAGCATGGTCGCCGAGCGGCCCTATGCCACCGAGGCCGCGGTCGCGACCGCGCTCAAGGCCGCCCGCGAGGCGCAGAAGGCCTGGGCCCGGGTCTCGATCGCCGAACGTGGCCGCTATTGCCTCGCCATGCTGGACGCCATGCTCGCCATGCAGCCGGAGCTCACGGTCGAGCTCGCCCGGATGATGGGCCGGCCGGTCCGCTATGGCGGCGAGATGGGCGGCTTCGCCGAGCGGGTGCGCCACATGGTGGCGATCGCCGAGGAGGGCCTGGCGCCGATCGAGGTCGAGGCGAGCGATGCCTTCCAGCGCCGGATCGTCCGCGAGCCCTTGGGCCTCGTCCTGGTCATCGCCCCCTGGAACTACCCCTACATGACGGCGGTCAACACCGTCGTTCCGGCACTCATGGCGGGCAACGCCGTCATCCTCAAGGCCGCCTCCCAGACCCTTCTCGTGGGCGAACGCTACAGCAAGGCCTTCGCCGCGGCCGGCCTGCCCGAGGGCCTCTTTCAGCACCTCACCCTCAGCCGAGCCGCGACCGAGGAGCTGCTGCGCCGCCGCACCGTCGATCACGTCACCTTCACGGGCTCGGTCGCGGGCGGCCGGGCGATCGAGCGGGCGGCCGCCGGCAGCTTCATCGGTGTCGGGCTCGAGCTCGGCGGCAAGGACCCGGCCTATGTCCGCGCCGATGCCGACCTCGACCACGCTGTCGAGAACCTGGTCGACGGTGCCTTTTTCAATTCCGGTCAGAGCTGCTGCGGCATCGAGCGGATCTATGTGGCGGAAAGCCTCCACGACCGCTTCGTCGAGGGTGTGGTCGAGACCACCAAGGCCTACCTGCTCGCCAACCCGCTCGCCCAGACGACCACGCTCGGCCCCATGGCCCAGGCCAAGGGCGCCGACGAGATCCGCGAGCAGATCGCCGAAGCCGTGGCAGAAGGTGCCAGAGCACTGATCGATCCCGGCCATTTCCAGAACAATGGCGGCCCGGGCACGCCCTGGCTGGCACCGCAGGTCCTGGTCGATGTCGACCACTCGATGCGGGTGATGACCGAGGAGAGCTTCGGCCCGGTCGTCGGCATCATGAAGGTCGAGGACGACGACGCGGCCATCCGCCTGATGAACGACAGCGTCTACGGCCTCACCGCCTCCATCTGGACCCGCGACCTCGACGCCGCAGCCACCATCGCAGCCCGGCTCCAGACCGGCACCGTCTTCGCCAATCGCTGCGACTATCTCGACCCGGCCCTGGTCTGGACCGGGGTCAAGGACACCGGCCGCGGCAACGCGCTTTCCGTCCTCGGCTACAAGACCCTGACCCGGGCCAAATCCCTTCACTTCAGGAGCATCGCGTGACGACCCCGGCCGACTTTTTCAGCGTGAACTGGAGCTATCCGACGAGCATCCGCTTCGGCCCTGGCCGCATCCGCGAGCTGCCCCGGGCCTGCGAAGTGGCCGGGATCACGAGCCCGCTCTTCGTCACCGACCAGGGACTGCGCGATCTCGAGATCACGCAACAGGCCCGCGAGCTCCTGCCCACCGCCGGCTTCTTCAGCGAGGTCAGGGCCAACCCCGTCGACGCCAATGTCGAGGCCGGTGTCCTTTCCTTTCGCCACGGCCGACACGACGGTGTGGTCGCCTTCGGCGGCGGCAGTGCGCTCGATGTCGGCAAGTGCGTCGCCTTCATGGCCGGGCAGAGCCGGCCGATCTGGGACTTCGAGGACGTGGGCGACCACTGGAAACGCGCCGATGCGGATGCCATCGCGCCGATCGTCGCCGTGCCCACCACCGCCGGCACGGGCTCCGAGGTCGGCCGGGCCGGCGTCATCACCAACACCGCGACCCACACCAAAAAGGTGATCTTCCACCCCAGGATGCTGCCCGCGGTCGTCGTCAGCGACCCCGAGCTCACCCTCGGTGTCCCGCCCAGGATCACCGCCGGCACCGGCATGGACGCCCTCGCCCACTGCCTCGAGGCCTATTTCGCCCCGATGTTCCACCCGATGTCCGAAGGCATCGCGGTCGAGGGGGCGCGGCTGGTCAAGGACGCCCTGCCCCGGGCCGTGGCCGACGGCAGCGACCTCGAGGCCCGCGCCATGCTCATGGCCGCGGCCTCCATGGGGGCCGTGGCCTTCCAGAAAGGGTTGGGCGCCATCCACGCCGTCTCGCACCCGGTGGGAGCCCTCTACGACACCCCGCACGGCCTGACCAACGCCGTCTTCATGCCCTATGTGCTCGCCTTCAACGCCGATGCGATCGAGCCCAAGGCAGCCCGGCTCGCCGCCTGGCTCGGCCTCGCCGAGCAGAGCCTCGGTGGCCTGATCGACTGGGTCCTCGGCCTGCGCGACGCGATCGGCATCCCCCACACCCTCGTCGGCCTCGGGATCGCGGACGACAGCAACTTCCAGACCATGGCCGAGATGGCGATCGTCGACCCCACGGCCGGCGGCAATCCCGTGGCGCTCGATATCGACGGCGCCCTTCGCATCTTCCGCGCCGCCGCCGAGGGCCGGGTCGGCTGAGCGAATGGCGGAGCTGACCAGACCGAACGCGGCCCCGGGCCGGGCCGCGGCGCATGTCATGTATGCGCTCTACGCGATCGCCCTCTTCACCGCCCTGCCCTTCTTCATCGGCGTCATCGTCGCCTATCTCAGCCGCCCGGGTGCGGCCGACCTCTACCGCAGCCACCTCACCTGGGGCATCCGCACCTTCTGGTGGGCGGTCCTCTGGACGATCATCGGCGCCATCCTCTCCCTCGTCCTGATCGGCTACGCCATCCTCGCCATCCTCTGGCTCTGGACCGCCTGGCGCGTCATCCGCGGCTGGCTGAAGCTCGCCGACGGGCTCTCGATTGGCTGAGGCGGTGGGATAGGAAAAAAAACAAGGGGATGATGATCATCCCCTTGAACCCCTCCGGTCTTTTGCCGGCGGCGCGGCTGGCGGCATCCGGCACGACCCCGGATCGTCGAGGCCGTGGAGGCGCGGCTGAACCCGAATGTGGGGAACCACGCGATCGGAAAGGAAACGCTATGAAGAACAGGACAGTTAGCTACACAGCAGAGAGCGCACCGCGACCGACCCCCGAGCGGTTAGCAGAGCTCGCGCGGCTGGAGGCCATGCCGGAGGAGCGGATCGACACCGAGGACATGCCCGAGCTGACCGCGGCGCAACTCACCGAGATGGAGCGAGGCCGGTTCTACCGGCCGGTGAAGCAGCAAGTCACGGCACGGCTGGACGCCGATGTCCTAGCCTGGCTGAAAGCCGGCGGCCAAGGCTACCAGAGCCGCATGAACGCCATCCTCCGCCGCGCCATGCTGGCGGATCGTGAGGGCTGAGGCGTTGGGTGTGCAGCGAAGAAGGACGGGAAGGCACGCCTCCCCGTCGGCCCCTCCTCAAACGTCGTGAGTATCTGCATCGGGTAGGTGCGCCCATTCCTCCCCTGTGTCCAGCCGATGCGTGTAGACTAGGCTCCCGAAGTTGATCGCTGTCGCAAGCAACGTCACATCGTAGGCGAGAAACCCGAACAGTCGCACCTGTATGACGGCTGCTGGCTTGTTGCCCATGAAGGCGATCCCATGGAAGGGCGCCGGATTTGACGCTCGTCGCTCGGCAACCACCGATCTTGCGAACGCCTCGTCCTGCTCCCGCAGTGCCCTCCGTATCCTATCAAGCCCCGGTGCCGACGGGAGAATAGCTACACCCAGGATCAGCGCGGCAAATTCGTAGCCTGTCTTGAGCGGCACGAGCGGACTCATAGCCGACTCGGTGTAGGCTGGCGTGGAGGGGTGGTTCATCCATTTACGTACGACGACGTTTCGCCCGAGGTCCAGCATGGCGCCGGCCTCGACTTCCGACCATTTCTCGACTGCGGCGTCGACTTCCCGGTCCGACGCGCCGCGTTTCCTCATGATCGAGGAGATGTGCTTGGCGGCCTCCGCTTCAGGCACGATCAAGGAATTGTCTAGCAGCTTTGCCGTGCCGAACTGGCCATCGCTCCGCAACTTCCGAACGACCTTCTGCTCGTCGAACTGCGCCTCATACTGCGCGCCAACCTCAAGGGCCTCGGCGAGCGCGCCGAGATCTGACGCCATACCGGCCGCGGCGCATCGCAACTCCGGTGCAAGTCGCGCATCAGATTCGAAGCCATGCCCGAGCCGGTTGTTGCAGTCCTTGCAGAGGATTCGACTGGTGAGCTTTCCGCCCAGGCTCGCGGGAATGACATGCTCGATCGTCAACTCGCCTTCGTTCAAACAGAGGATGCACGTTCGACTGTTCCATGGGAGAAGCACGGTCGGTCCCTGAGTGTCTGTGCGCGGCTTGGCGGGGTCATTTCGTCAGTTGACGCAGGTATGCGTTGGCAGCAGGCGGTTGGACGCGCGTTTGATTGAAAAAAGAAGTATCCCCCTCAGCGCGAAGCCACCATCTCGACCTTGTGCACGTCTCGAGTGATCTCGGCTTCTCGCTTCTGCGCCTGAGCGAGGTCGTAAGCCATTTGCAGGCGGAGCCATAGCTCGGCGGTGCCGCCGAAGGCTTTGGCGAGGCGGAGGGCCATTTCGGGGGAGACGCCGGCGGCGCCGTTGATGAGCTTGCTCAGGGCTTGGCGGCTGACGCCGAGGGCTTTGGCACCGTCGGTGACGGTCAGGCCGGCGGGTTCCAGGCAGTCGATCTTGATCGAGAGGCCCGGGTGAGGCGGGTCGAACATGGGGCGGAAAGTGGCTTCGGTCATTACTGCCATCTCGCTTGGCTAGTGGTAGTCGGTCAGCTCGATGTCGTCGGCCTTGCCGTTGTCGAACCGAAAGATGATGCGCCAGTTGGCGCGCACGGTGATGGACCAGAAGCCGACCAGGTCGCCGGTGAGGCGGTGCAGGCGGTAGCTGTGCAGGTCCAGGTCCTCGACTTGAAGCGCCAGGTTGAGGCGTTGGAGGACGAGGCGGATGCGATCCACGTCACGCGGATCGAGCCGCCGTGCGTCGCCACGCTCGAACAGTCGCTTCAGGCGCCGGTCGGCGAACGACCCGATCATGCGCGAGTGTAACCTGTCACTTGTCGGCTGTCACCCACTTCTCGCGCTCCAAGCTCTCGCCGTCGACTTTCGCCCCAAAAGAATGGTGGGGCGCGGGGAGGATCATCCTCCCCGAATCTTCATCCTTGTTCCAGTCGATGGCGGCTTCGGGGCGGTGCTGGCCTTCGGCTGTGCTGAGGGCTTCGCTTGCGAATCAACCGGCGGGGCTCCCGCTGGCCAGGGCCGCTGCCTTCGAGCTTGCCGTTCAGAGCGGGGCCGTCGCCTGCTCGAGCCAGGCGATGCAGGACGGATCGAGCAGCGGGCTCAGCTCCTCCAGCACCCGGGCGTGATAGGTGTCGAGCCAGCGCCGCTCGGGCTCGGTCAAGAGATGCGTCTCGATCAGCCGCCGGTCGATCGGCGCCAGCGTCAGGTTGCGAAAGTGCAGGAGCCGGCGCTCGGCATCCTCGGGCATCGGGGCGGCCTCGACCAGGATCAGGTTCTCGGTGCGGATGCCGTACTCGCCGGGCTTGTAGTAGCCGGGCTCGTTGGAGAGGATCATGCCGGGCTCGAGCGGCACGTCGCCGCCACGCTTGGCGAGCCGCTGCGGGCCCTCGTGGACGCAGAGATAGCTGCCGATGCCGTGCCCGGTGCCGTGGTCGTAGTCGAGCCCGCGCCGCCAGAGGAACTGGCGGGCCAGCGTGTCGAGCTGGCTGCCGGACGTCCCTTCCGGGAACACCGCCTCCGAAAGGGCGATATGGCCCTTGAGCACCAGCGTGAAGCGGGTTTGCATCTCGGCCGACGGCTGGCCGAGCGCAATCGTCCGGGTGATGTCGGTGGTGCCATCCGGGTACTGGCCACCGGAATCGACGAGATAGAGCGTGCCGCCGGTGAGTGGCCGGTTGCTCGCGGCACTGACCCGATAATGCGGCAGGGCCGAGTTGGGCCCGTGCGCCGAGATGGTCTCGAAGCTGGGGCCCACGAAGGACGGGTCGCGCGCCCGCTCCTCGTGCAGGTGGGACGCGGCGTCGCGCTCGGTCAGGCTGCCGTCCAGGGGCTGCTGGTCGAGCCAGGTGAGAAACCGGACGATCGCGGCCCCGTCGCGCTGCTGCGCGGCAATCGCCCCTTCGATCTCGACCGTGTTCTTCTTCGCCTTGGCGAGCGGGATCGGATCCTTGGCCTCGATGACCCGCGCCCCGGCCCGAGACAGTCGGTCGGCGAAACCCACGGCGTTGAGCGCCGGATCGACCAGCACCCGGGCTCCCTCTGCGCCGAGTTCGTCGAGCCCCGCCTCGAGCGCAGCGTAGCCGCGCATCTCGATCGCATTGTCGACCACGGGCCCACCCTCGAGCTTCGCCGGATCGACGAACCAGCGGGCCCGGCCGTCGGCGGCCAGCAGCACGTGGCTGAGACAGAGCGGATTGTAGGGCACGTCGGCACCGCGAATGTTCAAGAGCCAGGCGATGCTGTCGGCGGCCGTCACCAGCAGCCAATCCGCCCCACGCTTGCCCACCTCCTCGCCGATCCGCTGCCGCTTGGCCGCACGCGTCTCGCCGGCCCGCCCCTCGTCGTGCGCTGCCACGGGCGCACGAGGCGGCGGCGGCCGCTCGGCCCAGATGGCGTCGATCGGGTTGGGCTCGAGGGCGCTGAGTTCGGCACCGCGATTGCGACAAAGCCGCTCCAGATCGTGTCGCTCGGCCTTGCGGGTCAGCTTCGGATCGTAGCCGAGCACCATCCCCGGCTGGAGCCTGGCTTCGAGCCACTTGGTCGGCGACTGATCGGCGGTGTTGCAGCGCTCGAAGAGTGCCCCGTCGACCTCCTGGCCGATCTGCACCGTGTAGCGACCGTCGGTGAACACGGCGGCCGTGTCCATCAGCACCACCGCCTGGCCGGCCGAGCCGGTAAAGCCGGTGAGCCACGCCAACCGCTCCTCGGAGGGCGGCAGATACTCGCTGCCGTGCTGGTCGGTGCGCTGCAGGATGAACCCGTCGACCGGCTGCTCGCGCAGCTGGCGGCGCAAGGCCTCGAGCCGCTCGGCCGTCACTTCAACGGCGCCATCACCATGATCATCTGCCGGCCCTCGAGCCTGGGGAACTGCTCGACCTTGGCGACGTCGGCCATCTCCTCCTTGACCTTCTCGAGGATATTGATCGCCAGATGCTGGTGCGCCATCTCGCGCCCGCGAAACCGCATCGTCACCTTGACCTTGTCGCCCTCGTCGATGAACTCGCGCACCTTCCTCATCTTGATGCCGTAGTCGTTCTGGTCGATCGACGGGCGCATCTTGATCTCCTTGACCTCGATGACCCGCTGCTTCTTCCGGGCGGCGTTGGCCTTTTTCTGCGCCTCGTACTTGAACTTGCCGTAGTCGAGGATCTTGCAGACCGGCGGCGTGGCGTTGGGCGAAATCTCGACGAGATCGAGGCCCACCTCTTCGGCGCGGATCAGGGCATCGCGTAGCGAAACGACCCCGACCATTTCACCGTCTTGGCTGACCAATCGAACCTCGCGGGACTCGATGCGGTCGTTGATGCGGTGTTCATCGCCTTTTGCTTGTACTGCCATCAGCCGTGATCGACCTCCAATGTTTCAACCGAGCGTGATTCGACGACTATTCGGTCGAACGTCGAGAAGTCGTTCGACCGAACAGGCCTGCCTGACAAGAGCCATGACCAAAGTCAGTCGCGTTCGTCCGGCGCTGAGGATTCTCGCTGACACATGGCAATCGCGGCGTCAAGCGAAAGCACCTCCTGGGCCTGGCTGCCGAGCCGGCGCAGGCTCACCTGCCGACTCTCGGCCTCGCGCCCACCGACCGCCATGATGAACGGCACCTTGGCGAGCGAATGCTCGCGCACCTTGTAGGAGATCTTGTCGCTCCGCGTGTCGAGCTCGACCCGGATCCCGGCAGCGGCGAGCCCGTCCCGCACCACCTCGCCGTAACCGTCGGCCTCGTTGGTGACGGTCGCCACCACCACCTGCACAGGGGCGAGCCACATCGGCAGCCGGCCCGCGTGATGCTCGATCAGGATGCCCAGAAAACGCTCCATCGAGCCCAAAATCGCCCGATGCAGCATCACCGGCCGGTGCTTCGCCCCATCCGGCCCGACATAGCTCGCATCCAACCGTTCGGGCAGGACGAAATCCACCTGCAACGTGCCGCACTGCCAATCGCGACCGATCGCATCGCGGAGCACGAACTCGAGCTTCGGCCCGTAGAACGCCCCCTCCCCCGGATTGAGCGTGGTCTCGAGGCCGGCCGCCTGCGTCGCATCGCGCAGGGCCTGCTCCGCCCGGTCCCAGACCGCATCCTCGCCGGCCCGGACAGCCGGGCGATCGGAGAACTTCACGTGGATGTCGGTGAAGCCGAAATCGGCATAGACCTGCTGCAGGAGCTCGCAGAACCGCACACTCTCGGCCGTGATCTGCTCCGCGGTGCAGAAGATGTGCGCGTCGTCCTGGGTGAACGCCCTGACCCGCATGATCCCGTGGAGTGCCCCCGACGGCTCGTTCCTGTGACACGAGCCGAACTCGGCCATCCGGAGCGGCAGCTCGCGGTAGCTCTTCAAGGTCTGATTGAAGATCTGCACGTGGCACGGGCAGTTCATCGGCTTTAAGGCCAGCACCCGCTCGTCGGCAGCGACCGTGAACATGTGCTCGCGGAACTTGTCCCAGTGGCCCGACCTCTCCCAGAGGATGCGGTCGACCAGCTGCGGCGTCTTGACCTCCTGGTAGCCGCCGGCCTCGAGCCTGCGGCGCATGTAGCTCTCGACCTCCTGCCAGATCCGCCAGCCTTTGGGGTGCCAGAAGACCGAGCCCGTGGCCTCTTCCTGGATGTGAAAGAGGCCCATCTCGCGGCCGAGCCTTCGATGATCGCGCCGCTCCGCCTCGGCCAGCTGGTGCAGATGGGCGTCGAGCTCCTTTTGCGTCGCGAACGCCGTGCCGTAGATGCGCTGCAGCTGGGCGTTCCTGGCATCGCCGCGCCAATAGGCCCCCGCGATCTTGGTGAGTTTGCAGGCGCCGATCCGCCCCGTCGAGGGACCATGCGGGCCACGGCAGAGGTCGAACCACTCGCCCTGATGGTAGAGGGTGACGGGCTCGCCCTCGGGGATCGCCTCCAAAAGCTCGTGCTTGAAATTCTCGCCGAGCTCGGCGAAGCGGCGATGCGCCTCGGCACGGGTCACGAGCTCGCGGCGAAACGGCTTGTCCGCCTTGACGATCGCCGCCATCTCGGCCTCGATCGCTTCGAGATCCTCGGGCCGGAAGGGCTCGGGCCGGGCGAAGTCGTAATAGAAGCCGTTCTCGATCGAGGGGCCGATCGTCACCTGCGTGCCGGGAAAGAGCCGCTGGACGGCCTCGGCCATCACATGCGCGCAGTCGTGCCGGATCAGCGGCAAGGCCTCCGGGTCCCGGGCGGTGATCAGCCGCACCCGGGCATCGTGCTCGATCGGCCAGTCGAGATCGCGCAACGTCCCGTCGACCTCGACGGCGAGCGCCTGCCTGGCGAGGCTCTTGGCAATCGAAGCCGCGATCTCGGCCCCGGTCGTGGTGCCGGCAAAGGTCCGCTCGCTGCCATCGGGCAGGGTGATCACCACACCGCCATTGCGGGCCATTTCGGGGTTACCGGCGCGCTCGATTGCCGTTGCCATGATGCCGTCACGTTCCATTGCTGAGCGGAGAGTACCTGCGAGGCGCTGCCTCGTTGCGATGCGGCGCAACATGTGCGGCCGCGGCCCTGAATGTCAATCGCGGCCGCCGCCGGCCTGGACTTGCGGCAGCGCCGCGGCTGCCCGACACGTCGCCCGATGGCACCCCAGACTCAGAGATTGGCGAGCTCACGCCCGGCCGGGCCATTGCCCTGGGCCGCCGACCGCTCCAGCCAGCGCCGCGCCTCGGCCGAATCCACGCCCATCCCGTCGCCACGCAATAGACGCCGGCCGAGCTCGAGCTGCGCCCATTCGTCCTCCGCCTCGGCCGCCTGGCGCAGCCAATAGGCCCCCTGGGCCTGATCGCGAGCGACGCCGCTGCCCGCGAGCAGGGCCCGGGCATAGGTCAGCATGGCACCGGAATGCCCGTTCTCGGCGGCCCGCGCGAGATAGGCGATCCCGGCCTCGGCATCCTTGGGCACCCGCGCATTGCCCGCGAGCAGCAACCGGCCGAGCTCGTTCTGGGCAAAGGCATTGCCCGCATCGGCGGCGGTGCGCAACAAGGCGAGGCCCTCGGCCGTCTCCTCGGGGCTGTGCGTGCCATCGGTCAGCGCCCGGCCGAGCGCCAGCTTCGCCCCCTCGTGCCCCTGCGCTGCCGCACGCCGCGCCAGCGCCTCGCCCCGGGCCCGCACGTCAGGATCAGGCGAGCCGAGGAGACTACGGGCAGCAGTGGCCTGCGCCCCGGGATGCCCCTGCTGTGCAGCGCGCATGATCCAGCGCTCGCCGGCCTCGGTCTGGCCCTCGTCGATCAATTTCTGGCCGAGAGCCACGGCACTGGCCGGATGCCGCTCGGCCGCCCGCTCGAGCCAGCGGCGCTCGCGCACCGGATCGGGCAACGGGCCATTTGCGGCATAAAGCGTGGCGAGACGGGCTCCCGCCCCCGCATCGCCGGCGTTCCAGCGGGCCTCGAGCTCGCTCACCGTGCGTTGCGCCACCTCGACATCGCCGTAGTCCTGCGCCACGACCAGCATCGCCGTGAGGTCGCCCTCCGCCGCGCCACGCCGCCAGAGGGACTCGATCCGCGGATCGCCCGGCCGGTGCTGCTGCAGGAGCTGCGCCAGCTGGCCGGCGGCGAAGCGCTCGCCCCGCGCTTCCACGGTCTCGAGAATGGTGATCGCCCGCGCGGGATCCTCCGGTTCGATCGCTCGGGCGAGCCACAAGCCGGCATTGTCCCGCCTTGCCGAGTTGCGCGCCCAGGCCGCCTCGAGATGTGCCTGGGCGCGGGCGCGATCGGGGTCCGGCTCGGCGAGCCAGGCCCGGCCGGCGCGGATCATCGCCTCGGGATGCCCCGTCTCCGCCATCTGCTCGAAAAGTGCCCGACCCTTCGCGGTCTGCCCTGCGGCCATCAGCCGATCGGCGGCATCCAGCTGGTTGCGCACGTAGTGCGGCGTGCTGCCCCAATAGAGGCGGTCGGCGGCGCAGGCGACCAGCACGACTGCGAGGAGGGCCAGGGCGAGACCGCGGTGCAATGGTCCGACTAGCGAAATGGGTCGTCTCCTTGGACTTGGTCGATCGAGCCCGGGGCCGACGCGCAAGGCTACGGATTTCAGCTGATACCATGGCGGCCACGGCCGCCGGGCTGCGGCACGGCATGAGGCGCATGACGATATGGCACATCGCCCGCGGCTTCAATCGTCGACGTCCCGGCCGCGCCCGGTCACCCCACCCGATTCCGGCGGAGAGGGGATTCCCAAGACCTGATCAATGGTCTACTGATCACCTCCGAGAACACGCGGCCGCGCGTGGTCAACCAAAACGTTCAGGGGAGCCCTTGCAATGATCCAAATAGCCCATGGCATCGGGTCGATCACCCGCCGCCTGCTCGCCGCCTCCCTCCTCGCCGGCGTCGCCGCCGTGGCCCTGCCGCCGGTCGGCGCCCTGGCCCAGCAGGCGCTCAAGTTCGCGCATGTCTACGAGACCAGCGAGGCCTACCACGAGGCCGCCCTCTGGGCCGCCGAGGAGATCGCCGCACGCACCGACGGCCGCTACACGATGGAAGTCTTCCCCGCGTCCTCGTTGGGCAAGGAGACCGACATCAACCAGGGCCTGACGCTCGGCACCGTCGACATCATCTATACCGGCATGAACTTCGCCGGCCGCTCGTTCGAGCCGCTGACCATCGCCTCCGCCCCCTACATGTTCCGCGATGTCGACCACTGGATGGCCTATACCGAGAGTGAGCTCTGGGACGAGATGAAGGCCGGCTACGAGGACGCCACCGGGCATCACGTCTCGGCGGTGCTCTATTACGGTGAGCGGCACGTCACCTCCAAGACCCCGATCAGCACGCCCGAGGACATGGCCGGCCTGAAGATCCGCGTGCCCGATGCCCCGCTCTACGTGCTCTTCCCCAACGCCGTCGGCGCCAACCCGACGCCGATCGCCTTCGCCGAGGTCTACCTCGCTTTGCAGCAGGGCACCGTCGACGCCCAGGAGAACCCGCTGCCGACCATCGAGGCGAAGAAGTTCTACGAGCCGAACCCGGTGATCAACCTCACCGGCCACATCACCGAGAGCCTGATCACCATCGTCGGTGGCAATCTCTGGAACCAACTCTCCGACGAGGACAAGGCGATCTTCGACGCCGTCTTCCAGGAGGCGGCAAAGCGCTCCAACGAGGCGATCTTCCAGGCCGAGAAGGACCTCGTGACCGGCTTCGAGACGATGGGGGCAACGGTCAACCACGTCGACCGCTCGCTCTTCAAGGCCGTGGTCGACCCGCATCTCGTGGGCGACAGCGTGCCCTGGTCGCAGGAGCAGTTCGACCGGCTCCAGGCGATCAACTGATCGCCAGCCGAGGCTGAACGATGGCGGAAGAGCCCCGGCAGCCGCTCGAGGGCAGCCTGCACGTCGACGAGATCCCCGACCCGCCGTTCGACTGGCGCGCGTTCGGCCTCGAGGACTGGCCGGCCTTCCTCGCGTTCTGGGGGCTCACCGTCATCGTCTTCCTCCAGTTCTTCACCCGCTACGTCCTGAACGATTCCTTCGGCTGGACCGAGGAGGCGGCCCGCTATTTCCTGATCGCCACCACCTTCCTCGGCGGTGCCATGGTCTGCCGCAGGCGCGCGCATATCGCCGTCGAATACCTGCACACCCGCCTGACGCGCCGGGCATCCAGGCGGCTGATGATCACCGTGGATGCGCTCTCCATCGCGTTTTTGGGCTATCTCGGCTGGGTCGGCTGGCGGATGATCGGGCTGATGACGCCGCAGAAAATGGCGGTGATCGACCTCTCGATGGCCTGGCTCTATTGGGTCGTCTTCATCGGCCTCGTCTTGATGATGCTGCGCACCGCGCAGTCCCTGGTCCGGCGCGTCCAGGGCCACAGCCCCTATCCCGGCGACATCTGAGAACAGCATCCCTTGTTCATCGCCATCCTCTTCATCGCCTTCTTCGTGCTGCTCGCCATCGGCGTGCCGGTCGCCTTCGCGCTTGCCGGCGCCTCGCTGATCTACGTGCTCACCTCGGGCAACGTGCCCGACGTCGTCGTCCTCCACCGCATGGTCAACGGCATCGACAGCTTCCCGCTGCTCGCCGTGCCGTTCTTCATCCTCGCCGGCAACCTGATGAACTCGGCCGGCATCACCAACCGCATCTTCGGCTTCGCCCGCGCCCTGGTCGGCTGGATGCGCGGCGGCCTCGGCCACGTCAATGTCGGCGCTTCAGTCGTCTTCGCCGGCATGTCGGGTGCCGCCGTCGCCGACGCCGGCGGCCTGGGTACGATCGAGGTCAAGGCGATGCGCGATGCCGGCTACGACCGCGGCTTTGCCGTGGGCGTCACCGCCGCCTCCTCGACCATCGGCCCGATCATCCCGCCCTCGCTGCCCATGGTGATCTACGGTGTGATGGCCAACGCCTCGATCGGCCAGCTCTTCGCCGCGGGCTTCATCCCGGGCCTCCTCATGGCCGGCTCGCTCATGGTCATGGTCGCCTGGTACGCCCGGGTCCGCAACTATCCCCGCGACGCCGCCTTCGACCTCTGCGTCCTCTGGCGCGCGCTGCAGAGCGCCTCCCTCTCGCTGATGACGCCACTGATCATCGTCGGCGGCATCCTCTCCGGCATGGTCACGCCCACCGAAGCCGCCATCGCCGCCGTCTTCTGGGCCTTGATCCTCGGGCTCTTCGTCTACCGCACCCTGACCCCGGCCCGCCTCGTCCGGGTCAGCATGGAGACCATCGAGACCACGGCGTCCATCATGCTGATCGTCGCCGGTGCGTCGATCTTCGCCTGGATCCTGACCTCCAACCGGGTGACCGAGGACTTCGCCGCACTCGTCCTGATGATCTCCGACAACCCGATCATCATCCTCATCCTCCTGAACCTGATCCTCCTGGTCGCCGGCTGCTTTCTCGAAACCATCGCCGCGATTACCATCCTCGTCCCCGTCCTTCTGCCGGTGGCGATCAAGATCGGCATCGACCCCGTCCATTTCGGCGTCATCATGGTCCTCAACCTGATGATCGGCCTCCTCACCCCCCCCATCGGCATGGTCCTCTACGTGCTGGCCAAGGTCACCAACATCCCCTTCGACGTCTGCATGCGCGCCACCATGCCCT
>DAIRDJ010000001.1:0-93612 GCA_036796215.1 Geminicoccaceae bacterium | reverse complement strand
CCGCTCCAGCCGCGTCTCGATTCCGTCGATCCGCCGCTCCAGCCCATCCACCCGCTCCCCGAGCCGCGTCACGTCCTGGCGCAGCTCGACCACCGTCCGCTCGAGCACGGTCAGCGACCGGTCCATGGCGACCAGATCCTCGCGCATCCGCCCGAGCCCGGCCTCCAGCTCCGCCATCAGCGCCGCCAGATCGTCGAGCGTCACCCCGGCCATCGCTTCGCCTTCCACTCTCTGCCGAGAGCCTACCTCGAGCCCGTCACCAACGAAAGCGTCACCCCACGCCGCAGAGCTGCCCCGACGCCCCCGCCCGCCCCGCCCCAAAGAGACCGGAGGGGCCCGCGGGGAGGCCAGCCTCCCCGCGCTTCTTCCCATAAGCAACGCTTATGCAAAACCATGTGCCCACCAACAAACAACCAATTTCTGACGCATCAACCGGGCATGAACGTGTCGTCTGATGCGCCATAACCCGAGAAATGTGTCGTTTCATGCGCGCGAACCCGAGAAATGAGTCGATCCATGCGCCATAAGCGATGCTTATGGCGCAGAATCCGTCACTTTTCGTTACAAACACCGGCAACGGAGCCCGAAAAGCCGACGAACGAACCTGCCGAATCGACGAGCGAACCCGATCCTGCAGCGAACGAACCCGGGTTTTGCGAATGAACCCGAGCGGACAGCTTGTCGCAGCCGACCGCCTCGATCCCGCGCCACCGCTGGCATCGGGCGCGCTCGATCGGCAGTGGCGCCGACCCGGCCCGCGGTTCGGCACCGACCATGCCGCCAGGATGCCGGACGAACCCGGGGCACCGCTTGACGACTGGGTCGATCTAGGATATAAAGCCTAAGATGCGATCGGTCTGGTCAGCCTGAGGAAGCGGCGGATCAGGAGGAAGGCCGCGGTCGCGAGCCCGAGGGCGAAGGCGAGCCAGACACCCTGGCCCTCGAGCGGCGTTGCGAGGCCGAGCACGACGGCGGTCGGAAAGGCCAGGACCCAGAAGCCGAAGACGGCGATCAGCAGCGGCACGCGGGTGTCCTGCAGGCCGCGGAGCGCGTGGGCCGCCGTGACCTGCAGCCCGTCGACGATCTGGAAGATCGCGGCGATGGCGAGGTAGCCGGTGGCAAACGCCAGGACTTCGAGGGATTGCGGGCTGCCGTCGAGGAAGGGGCGGATCAGCGGCAAGGGGGCGAACCAGAAGACGAGGGCGGTGCAGCTCATGAAGGCCGTGGCCAGCAGCATCGAGGCTTGGCCCGCGATCCGCGCCCCCGCCGGATCGGCCCGCCCCCGGGCCAGCGCCACGCGGGCGGTCACCGCCTGGCCGACGCCCAAGGGCACCATGAAGGCGATGGAGGCCAGCTGGATGACGATCTGGTGGGCGGCGAGCTCGTAGACGCCGATATAGCCCAGGATCTGGGCGGAGCCCGCGAAGATGCCGACCTCGAGCAGGATGAAGAGGCCGATCGGGATGCCGATCCGGTGGATCGCCCGAAAGATCGGCCAGTCCGGGCGCCAGAAGCGGCCGAGGACATGGTGGCGGCGAAAGGGCAGCCGGCGGAGCGTGATCCAGAGGAGGGCGAGCGCCATGATCGCATGGGTGATCGCCGAGCCGAGCCCGGCGCCCAGCACCTCGAGCCTGGGCAGCCCGAAGGCGCCGAAGATGAGGCCGTAATTGATGAGCGCGTTCAAGGGGATGGCGAGTAGGGTGACGATCAGGACCGACCGGGTGCGCTGCAACGCCGTGGCGTAGGAGCGGAGCACGTTGAAGAGCAGCATGAAGAGGAGGCCCGGCAGGATGCCGCGCATGTAGAGCTGGGCATTCCGGCTGAGCGCCGGGTCCTGGCCGATCGCCTCGAACAGGCCGCCGATCCACCAGAGCGCCGGCACGGCCAGGGCGGTGAAGGGCAGTGCCGCCCAGAGCCCCTGGCGGACGGCGCGGCGCATCTCGCGCACCTGACCCTCGGCGAGGGCGGCGGCGGCGAGCGGTGTCACGGCGGTGCCGATGCCGATGCCGAAGAGCATGACCGGGTGAAAGGCGCTCAGCGCCAAGGCCGTGGCGGCCAACGCCTCGGGGCCGAGCCAGCCGAGCATCAGCATGTCGGTCGTCGTGATCGCCATCTGCCCCACCATGGCGAGGACCAGCGGCAGGGCGATCCTGGCGAGGGCCGCCATCTCGACGGGGTAGGCGTGCCAGGTGCCGCTGCCGGCGGGCCGGGCGCTGGGGGAGGCGAGCATGGATCAGGCTTTCAGGGGCGTCGCTGGAGCGGCAGCGCAGCCCTTGATCTACCGCGCGAGGCGGGCGCCGTCGAGCGGACCGTCGCTGATCCGGTGCTTGCGCCAAAGGCCGTGCAGCTCGACGCCAGCACCGAGGACGGCCTCGAGGATGTTGCGCAGCGAGACGATCGCCCCGATGGCGACGGCCATGGCGGGGGCCACGCCATAGGGGGCGAGCAGCGCGGCCGTGCTCGCCTCGCGCACGCCGAGCCCGCCCCAGCTGATTGGCAGCAGCAGGATGATGGCCAAGAGGGCGCGCAGCCAGCCGAGCGTGATCCAGGAGACCTCGGCGCCGACGGCGACCGCGGCCAGGACCATGGAGAGGAGGGCAAGCCCGTTCCAGATCAGCGAGCAGCCGACGATCAGCAGGATCTCGAGCCTGCGCATCCGCCGCATGCGTTGCGCCGCGTCGCGCAGGCGTGGCAGGGCGGTGTGCACAGGCTCCAGCCAGCGCCACCGCGGCAGACGGCCGGCGAGGACCCGGCCGATGCGGCGGCCGACGGGGGTGACGAGCAGCAGGCCACCGCCGACGGCGGCGACAAAGACCAAGGCCAGGACCGGCACCACGCCCATGGCCCGGGCGATCGGATCGGCCAGCGCCAGGGCGAGACCGACGAGGCAGGCGGTGCCGGTCTCCAGGAGGCGGGCCATGAGCATGACGGCTGCCGCCTCGACCGGCTGGCGGCCCGGCTTCTGCAGCTTGTACCAGCGCGAGACGGTACCGCCCAGCTGACCCGGCACGACCAGGGTGTAGAAGGCCGAGCTGAGCTGGATCGCGAGCATCTGGCGGAAGGTGAAGGCCAGGTGCTGGACGCGGGCGGCGAGCCAGAAGACGGCAGCCTTGGCCGCCGCCATGGGCAGGACCAGGGCCAGGGCGAGGCACAACCAAAGCGGGTCGATACCAGCCAGGACGGCAAGCAGCTCGCCCAGTGGCACGAGCCAGAGGATAAGCGCGATGACGGCGAGCGAGCCCACGGGCCGCCAGAGCGTCCGCCAGACGGTTTTGGCACGGTCCTTCAAGGGCTTGGGCGATCGTCGGGTGATGCGGGCGCGGCGCCGGCGGCGGGGCGGAGCGATGACACGGAGCGGCCTTGTGCGGTGGGCGCGGTTCTGAACATTGGTTGCGGGACGCCGCGTCAGATAGCGCGCGAGCGCAACGCCGGCGAGTGCCCTGGCGTCGCGGCCTCGTCGAGTCACCGGTCGGCAACAGGCCGTTTGCACAAGCCGGCGGCATCTGCGATGACACGGATCGCCATGCGGCCAGAGACCGCAGCGGCCGGCGGCGCTTCCGCCTCGGCCGCCCGGTTGGTGGGCCGCCCGAGGGAGCATCCGACCACATGACCGAAACCCAGCTCACCGTCCGCCTCAATGCCGCCGACAATGTCGTGGTGGCGAGGCGCGCCATTGCCGATCACACCCGCCTCGATGCCGAAGGCGTGACCACGACGGCGAAGATCCCGGCCGGGCACAAGATCGCGACCATGAAGATCCCGAACGGTGCCCCGGTCAGGAAGTACAACCAGATCATCGGCGTCGCCAGCGCCGACATCCTGCCGGGCGACCATGTCCACGTGCAGAATTGCGAGATGGCGGACTTCGCCCGCGACTATGCGATCGGCAGTGCGGTGCGCGAGACGGTGATGCTGCCCGAGGCCGAGCGTGACACCTTCATGGGCTATGTGCGGCAGAACGGGCGGGTGGGGACGCGCAACTATATCGGCATTCTCTCCTCGGTGAACTGCTCGGCCTCGGTCTGCCGGTTCATCCAGCAGCACTTCCCCAAGGAAGAACTCGCCAGGTACCCGAATGTCGACGGCGTCGTTGCGCTCACCCATTCGACCGGCTGCGGCATGGCCGATCGCGGCGAGGGCTTCGCCACCCTGCAGCGTACGCTCTGGGGCTATGCGCGACACCCGAATTTCGCCGGGATCATCATGATCGGCCTCGGGTGCGAGGTGAACCAGATCGACTTCCTGCTCGAGGCCTATCAGCTCGAGCGTGGGCCGCTGTTCCGGACGATGACGCTGCAGGACACGGGCGGGACGCGCAAGACGGTCGAGCGGGCGACGGCGATGGTCAAGGAGATGCTGCCGCATGCCAACGAGATCGCCCGGCAGCGGGTCTCGGCGGCCGAGCTCTCCGTGGCGCTCCAGTGCGGCGGCTCGGATGCCTATTCCGGCATCACCGCCAACCCGGCCCTGGGCTATGCGACCGATCTCCTGGTGGCCCAGGGTGGCACCGGTATCCTGGCGGAAACACCC
The DNA here is from genome assembly GCA_036796215.1 of Geminicoccaceae bacterium. GTDB lineage: Bacteria > Pseudomonadota > Alphaproteobacteria > Geminicoccales > Geminicoccaceae > SLRI01. The sequence goes on along the minus strand of DAIRDJ010000001.1, from coordinate 89,082 downwards.
GAGATCTATGGGGCGGAGCACCTGCTGACGCAGCGCGCGGTGAGCGAGGAGGTCGCCCAGAAGCTGATCGAGCGCATCCACTGGTGGGAGCACTACACGGCCTCGAACGGTGGCGAGATGAACAACAACCCGTCGCCCGGCAACAAGGCGGGCGGGCTCACGACCATCCTGGAGAAGTCCCTGGGCGCTGCCGCCAAGGGCGGTACGACGAACCTCGCCGGTGTCTTCAAATATGCCGAGCCCGTGAACACCAAGGGCTTCGTCTTCATGGACAGCCCGGGCTACGATCCGGCCTCGGTCACGGGCCAGGTGGCGTCCGGGGCCAGTATCGTGGTCTTCACCACCGGCCGCGGCTCCTGCTTCGGCTACAAGCCGGCACCCTCGATCAAGCTCGCCACCAACACGCCCATGTTCGAGCGGATGGTCGAGGACATGGACCTCAACTGCGGCGACATCCTGGACGGCGGGGCGACGATCGAGAGCAAGGGTCGCGAGATCCTCGATCTCCTGCTGCAGGTGGCGTCCGGCGAGCCGTCGAAATCCGAGGCGCTCGGCATCGGCGATCACGAGTTCATCCCCTGGCAGATCGGCGCGGTCATGTGATCGCACCCAGGGGGCAGATCGGCGCGGTGATGTAGGATCCTCTATTTCGCTGGGTAGCGGTGGCCCGGCCTGCTAGATTGACGGGCTGCGCGATCCGGCGCAGCCCTGGAGACGACACATGGCCAAAAGCCAAAAACGCAGCAATCGCGAGATCAAGAAGCCCAAGGCCGACAAGAAGGTCGTGGCCGGCCCCGCAGCGGGCTCGGTGAGCAGTGCCATGGTCAAGCCGAAGCCGGGGGCTGCTGCACCCGCCAAGAAGAGCTGAGCGCGCCGCTGCCGGCTTCGGCTGCGGGCTTCAGTGTGAGGCGCCGCCGTCCACGGCGAAGGCTTGGCCGGTGACATGGGCTGCCGTGGCGAGGAAGACGGTCATGTCGGCCATGTCCGCCTCGGTCTGCGGCACGCCCTGCGGGATGAAGGCCTCGACCGACCGCTTGTAGGCGGCTTCCTCGCTTTCGCCGGGCTCGGCGAAGACCTTGCTCAAGAGCGTCCACATGGCAGTGCCGACGATGCCGGGGCAGAGGCAGTTCACAGTGATGCCCTCCTTCGCCACCTCCTTGGCGAGCGAGATCGAAAAGCCGATCACCGCCCATTTGGACGCGCAGTAGTGGGTCAAGAGCGGCACGCCGAGCTTGCCCGCGATCGAGGCGATGTTGATGATCCGCCCGCCGCCGCCCTGCGCCCGCATCTGCGCCACCACGGCCTGGTTGGTCAGGAACGTCCCCTTGGCGTTGACGTCCATGATGCTGTCCCAGTCGGCCTCGGTGAGCTCCTGGATGGGCTTGGCGGTAATGACTCCGGCGCCGTTGACGAGCACGTCGATCCGGCCGAAGGCGTCGACCGTGGCCTTCGTCATCGCCGCCACCTGGGCCGGGTCGGTGACGTCGGCCTCGAGCGCCACGGCACGGTCGCCGAGCTCGGCCGCCACCGCCTCGGCTGCGGTGAAGCCGCCGAGATTGCGGCCAAGATACTGGTTCTCGGCGTCCCGCGCCTGGTCGAGGCCGGCAACGGCGACCTTCATCCCGAGCGTGTAGAAGCGCTGGGCGATGCCCTTGCCGATGCCGGTGCCGCCACCGGTCACCAGCGCCACCTTGCCGTCGAGTCCGCTCATCTCGTTCCTCCCTGTTGATGTGCGTGGTCTGCCGCCACGGCACGGAGAATGCAGAGTTGACCGCGACCGATCAACCGAAGATGGTCTTCAGCCTCTGGCCCAGATCAGCACCATCGTCACCGTGACGACGGAAACCGCGGGCGTGGCGAGCACGATCGACGACGCGCGCTTGGCATATGTGATGACGGCACAGGTTTGCCAGCCGCCACTCGACGCTGCCCGGATGGCGCAAAATTAACCCTGCGGAAATGGTATAGGACGCAAGTTTAGACTACGTCCCGGCCGGACATCGTGCCCTGTATGCCAGTAGTCGGCACGGCCACCGATGCTAGACGAGGACTTGGACAGATGAGAAATTTGTCGAATGCGAGGTCGCGCCCGCGCGCGGCGACCCTGACGCTAGCCGTGATGCTCGGCACCACAGCCCTCCTGCCGATACTGCCGGGCTTCGCCGCGCCCCTCAACGCGCAACCCTTGCCGGCCAACGAGCTGCCGGGCAGCTTCGCCGATCTCGTCGAGCGGGTGTCGCCGGCCGTGGTCAGCGTCATTGCGACGCGCCCGGCGCCGGCCCAGGCGAGCTTCGACGGCATGGGCCCGGACAGCCCGCTCTCACCCTTCTTCCGTGACTTCGGACCGCCTGTCCCTGGCATGCCCCCGCAGGACGAGCAACCGATGCCGCGCCCCGACAGCCAGGCGATGGGCTCGGGCTTCATCATCGATGCCGAAGGCTATGTCGTCACCAACAACCACGTGATCGCCGAGGCGACCGCCGTGGCCATCGTGCTCGAGGACGGCCGCAGGCTCGATGCCACCATCGTTGGCCGCGACGACATGATCGATCTGGCGCTCTTGAAGGTCGAGAGCACCGAGCCCTTGCCCTACCTCACCTTCGGCGACAGCGATGCCGTCCGGGTCGGCGACTGGACCATTGCGGTCGGCAACCCCTTCGGTCTCGGCGGCACGGTGACCGCCGGCATCGTCTCGGCCCGCGGCCGCGACATCAATTCGGGCCCCTATGACGACTACCTGCAGATCGACGCGCCGATCAATCGCGGCAATTCTGGCGGGCCGACCTTCGACGTGCATGGCAACGTCATCGGTATCAACACCGCGATCTTCTCGCCCACGGGCGGCAATGTCGGCATCGGCTTCGCCATCCCCGCCAATCTCGCCGAGCCCTTGATCGCTCAGCTCAAGGAAGAGGGTCGCATCACCCGCGGCTGGCTGGGCGTACAGATCCAGCCCGTCACGCCGCTGATCGCCGACAGTCTCGAGCTCGAGGACGCCCGGGGTGCCCTCGTCGCCAGCGTGACGCCCGAGAGCCCGGCCGCCGCGGCTGGCCTCGAGGTCGGCGACGTGATCCTGGCGTTCGGCGACGCGCCGATCGACACCGTGCGCGAGCTGACCCGCAACGTGGCGCTCGCCGAGCCAGGCCAGTCGCAGGGGCTGACCGTCTGGCGGCGTGGTGAGGCCCGGACCCTCGAGGTCGCCCCGGGCGAGGCGCCCACGGCACAGCTCGCCTCGGCCGAGCCGCCGCCGGCCGCACCCGTGACCGCCGAGGTCGAGGTGCTGGGGCTCGAGCTCGCCGCCCTCGACGAGGCAGCCCGACAGGCGGCCGGCCTCGCCCCGGAAGCGGAGGGTGTCGTGGTCGTCGGCGCCAAGGGTGCCGCCGCCGAGTGGCTGAGTGTCGGTGACGTCATTCTCTCGGTCGACAACGAGCCGGTCGCCACGCCCGAAGAGGTCGTCGAGCGCGTGGAAGCCGCCGAGGCCAAGGACCGGGCAGCGGTGCTGGTCCTGATCAACCGCAACGGCGAGCAGCGCTTCGCCACGCTGGACATCCGTCTCGCCTGACGATTGGGCACCCTCCCCGATCGTTCGTGACGGTCGGGGAGGGCCACCATCGCGTGGCCGGGCGCAAGCTCGGGGATCAGGGGCGGCCTGTTGATGCGTCGCCGGGGCGGCGAGGCGGGTCATCGCTATCGCTGCATGACGGATGAGCCACCGCCGGGGTCGCGGCTGCAGCATGGGACGCGCAGACCAGCGCATCGTTCGTTGGTGCACCAGCCGGGGCTTGCGACGGCGGCGGTGCACTTCTATTCCTCTGCCATGATCATGCGTGTTGTCGCCGAGGGCGGTCCTCCCGCCTTCCAGATCGTTGCGGATCGGCCTTGCGCTACCTGATCGGTGGTGCGGCCCTGCTCTTGGCCGCCGTTGCCGCCGTTACAGTCTATCTCCTGCAGGCCGTGCTCGACGAGGCGCGGCTCGAAGCGCGGATCGCAGAGGCAGTGCTGGCCTGGACAGGCCATCCGCTGGTCACCTCCGGCGGGGTCGATCTCAAGCTCCTGCCGCAACCGGTCGTGACGGTGCACCAGCCGCGGCTCGGCAGGCCGGAGGACGGCTTCGTCCTGCGCGCCGATCGGCTCGATCTCGACGTCGCACCCCTGCCGCTCGTCACCGGCACCCTTTTGGTCGAGGTTGCCACCCTGGTCCGGCCCGAGCTGCAGCTTCTGGCCGATCCCACCGCCGAGATCGATGCCATGGCCGAGCGGCTCACCGCGAGTAGCCGGCAGCTGCCGATCCGCCGCCTCGCGTTTACCGGCGGGGCCCTCGCGACAGGCGACGGCGCGGTGCTGTGGCGTGACATCGAAGGGTTGCTCGAGCGCGAAGGCGAGGCCGGCGGCAGCCGATTGAGCCTTCGCGGTCGGTCGGCCGCGGCCGAGACCCCCGTAACCCTGGGGCTCGAGAGCAGGCTCGGCAGCGCCTTGCCGACGCGGCCGGTGCCGGTGCAGCTCTCGATCGAGGCGATGACCGGGGCGGTGACGGATCGCCTGGAGTTTCGCGGCCAGCTTCGTGCCGAGCCATCGGGCAGCGACCTCGCCGGGCAGCTGACCCTCGACCTCTCGCCGTCGGCCACACCGCTTGGAGCCGTGCTCGCCGCCCTTTGGCCAGATCTCCTGCGTTCGCCGCTACCCGAGCTGCAAGTCGCGCTCGCGGGCGACCTGTCGCTGGCACTGGGCGAGGGTCCAACCGTGGTGCGGCTGGAGCAGGCCTCGCTCGAGCTCGCTGGCCAGGCCTTGACGGGGAGCCTGCAACTCGAGGCCGGCAGGGCGCCTTCGGTCGACCTGCGGCTCGACGCCGACCGGCTGATCCTGCCGGACGCCATTGCCGACCCGTCGGACCTCGCCTCGCACCTTGCCGATCTCTTGCCGCCGGCTTTGCGGGGCTCGATCGAGCTGCGTGCCGCCGTCGTCGAGTGGCGGGCCGGAACACTTCGCCAGGTGGACCTCGATCTCGTGCTCGATGGCATGGGCATGGTCGACATCGCTCGCGCGACCGCCGTCCTGCCCGGCCCTGGCGATCTCGCCTTCAGTGGCCGCTACGGTCCCTTGGCGGGCGCTGCTGCTCCCCGGCTGACCGGTCGATTGGAGGCTGCGCTTCAGGCACCAGGCGAGCTCGCGGCCGCGTTTATCGAGCCACCGGCCCTCCTTCAGGGCTCGGCCACCCTGGCGCTCCAAACCGATCTCGAGTGGCAGCCGCCGCAGCTGACCTTGCAGAACACCGACCTTCGCCTGGACGCACTCCAGGCGTTGGGCGGTCTCGCATTCCGGCAGGCTCCGGCCGGGGGCCTGCCGCAAGTGGCGGTCTGGACCTCGATCGACCGGTTGGCGCTCGACGAGGTCTCGGGTGCCACGTCACCTGCGGCAGCGCTCGATCAACTGCTCGGGCTCGCAGCCTCGACCGACCTTGCGATCGACATGCGGATAGCGCGTACCAGCCTCGGCGAGGCCCGCTTCGGCAGCCTGACGGCACGCCTCGACAGCAGCGATGGTGCCGTTGCGATCGAGCGGCTGAGCCTGAACGACATCGCCGGCAGTGCCGCCACAGTGAGTGGGCGCGCCCATGCCCCGAGCCGCACCTTCGAGCTCGACCTCGCGGTCGACGTCGCATCCCTGTCGCGTCTCGTCAGGCTCGCTGGTGGCGAGCCGCCGATCGCCATGGCGCTGCTCGGCCCGCTCAACATCCGTGGCGGGCTCGCCGGCGATCTGGATCGCATGGAGGTGAGTGCCACGCTCGATGCCGATCTCTTCACCGGCCGCGGTGTCGCCTCGATCACGGGGTGGCGCGAGCGACCGGCGGCGGCCGTCGAGTTCAGCCTCGAAGCGGTCGAGGCTGATGCCCTGCTGCGTCAGCTCGGTGGCATGGCGTCGACCGGGCCGCTCCTGCAGGGCCCGTTGACGGCCGAGGCGCAGCTCGATGTCGGCGAGGGCGGGTTGCGGGCCGCCGTTCTCGACCTGGCGCTCGGTGACCTCGGCGTCGGCCTCGACGCGAGCCGGGCATCCTCGGACCCGGGCCCGCTCGACCGCTTCGGTCTGCGCCTCGGGCCGCTTTCCGGGGAGACGGCGGCTCTCCTTTATCGGTTGGCGACCCCGCTCTTGGACTTCGTTCCTGGGCCGCCCGAACGCTGGCTCGGCTACTGGCCGGCGCAGACGTTGCGGTGGGGCTGGCTGCAGGCGCACGAGGCGGAGATCGCGCTCACGGTGTTCGGCACCGACCCGGATGCGCCGCCGATCGAGATCAAGAGCCAACTCGAGAACGGGACGCTGACCGTGCCGGCCTTTCGCTGGGCAGGCGAGGCTGGGCTGATCGATGGCGGCATGGCGCTCGTCGCCCGCGATGACGGGGCCAGGGCCGATCTCACGCTGGACCTCGCACTCGAACGCTTCGCTGCCGACAGTGTCCTCACCGCCATGGGCGCCCGTGCCGAGGCGCTGAGCGGCACACTCGATCTCGGGGCCCGGCTCGAGACGCACGGCCGCAGCGTGCGTGAGCTGATCGGCAATCTCGACGGCACGGCTGCTCTGGTGTTGACCGAGGGGGCATTGGGGGCGGCCTCGGCAACGGCGGGCGGCCTCCCCGTCGAGCGGTTGGACGCCGGCCTCGTGGTCGACCGCGGAGTGATTCGTCCCGTCCCTGAAGAGGTCCGCTTTTTCGGGCCCGACGGGACCGGGGTGCTCGACGGCTATCTCGATCTTCTGGCCTGGATCGTCGACCTCGAGCTCACGCTCGACGGGCACGACGGGAGCCCACTGCTCCGCCAGCGCTTTTTCGGGCCATTGGGCGATCCCACACCCTTGGGATCACCGAGCGATGCCGTCGAGGGCCGGCTGCCGGCGCCAGCGGAGTAGGCGATCGCTGCCGTCAGCGCGACGGCATGGCGCCGCTGCGCGACTTCTTGGTCTGTTGCAGGAGCCCCGCACCCGGCAGGTTGCGAACCAGGCCCTTGAGTTGGCCGCGCACCTGGCCGATGCGCATCACGTCCTCGATCCGCCGGTCGAGAAAGGCCCAGGTCTCCCCGTTGTCCGGCGAGATGTCCTCGAGCCAGTAGAGTACCGTCGAGACCAGGACACCGGCCAGGGTCGCCCGGCGAGTGTACCGGCTGAGCCCCTGCTCACGACTGATCGGAAAGCCCGCGGCATCCCAGATCCGGTCGACCGTGCGCCAGAGCGCCTTGCCGGCCGTGCCGATATTGGCGGGATTGCCACGGATCAGCGCCGCCCGGCGCATCGCCTCCTTGTGATCGTCCAGGATCTCGATCCGGGTGCGCACGAGCGAGGCGATCCGCTGCCGCACCGGCATCCGGGCGAGCGCCTCGTGGTCGAGCTGCTCCAGCATCCGCCGGTCGGCCCAGTCGCCGAGCCAGGCGAGCAGGCTGTCGCCGCCTTGCGGGAAGAGGCGCCTGGCGGTGGCCGTGTCGAAGCCGGCATCCTCGGCCGCCTGGTTCAAGGTGCGACGGCTCCAGCCGTCGAACGCGGCGTGCACCAGTGCCGCCTCGAGGATGGCGTCCTTTTGCGCCACCCGCTCGGCCATGGCGTCACTCATCGCAGCATCGGTCATCGCTCGCCTCCGACGTCATCCGAACTGTGGGCAAGATAGGTGGTCAACGCCGCGACTTCATCATCGAAGGCGAGATGCCGCGGATCCTCGAGCCGGTGCGTGTAGAGAATGCCGTCGAGGTGGTCGACCTCGTGCTGCAGGATACGGGCGAAGAGCCCCTGGGCCTCGCGCTCGACCGGCCGGCCCGAAGCGTCCAGGGCCTCGAGCCCGACCCGCGTCCGGCGACGGACGATGCCGCGCAGGCGGGGGATCGAGAGACAGCCCTCGAAGGCGAGGTCGGTGGCCTCATCGAAGACCGCCAGCCGCGGATTGACGAGAACGAGCGGCTGCGCCGTACGGTCGACGGCACCGTCGCCATCCGGCACATGCGCCAGGATGACCCGCCGACTGGCATAGACCTGCGGGGCGGCAAGGCCGAGCCCGCGGGCATCGGCCAGCGTCTCCAGCATGTCCTGGATCAAGGTGCTCGTGGCGGCATCCGTCGGGTCCTGGACCGGAACGGCCTGGCGCAGGAGGACGGGTTGACCGAGCGGGGCGATCTTGCGCAGTGTCATGCGGGCTGAGGTAGCCGAGTGCCGGCAGCGGGCCAAGCCGGTCGTTCGAGGTCTTGTCGAAAAGGTCGCTCTCGGGTATAGGCTCTGGCAACCCTCGCTTGAGGGAACCCCTATTGTTGACCCGTTGCACCGATCGACGGTATGTGCGGCGGGTCCAACGTGCTCAGGAGAACGGTCATCGTCGAGGTTCAGGTTCGCGACAACAATGTCGATCAGGCGTTGCGCGCGCTGAAGAAGAAGATGCAGCGCGAGGGCCTTTATCGTGAGATGCGCATGCGGCGGCACTACGAGAAGCCGTCCGAGCGGCGGGCGCGCGAGAAGGCCGAGGCCATCCGCCGCTACCGCAAGCTGATGCGCAAGCGGGCCGAGCGCGACGAAGTCTGAGCACGAGCCGCCCCACACGGGCGGAGCAATGGCCGCGAGACTGATGGATCACCGGTGGAGAGGCCTCTGCCGGTGACTTTCTTTGCTGGACGGTGCGTGCTCGGTTGGGTGATGCAGACTAGTCGGCAGGGTTGGTCGAGAACCCGGCGCGCAGGTAGGCGATGATCGCCCAGATCTCGTCGTCGCTCAGCACGTTCTTGTAGCCCGGCATCTCGGTTCCGAACGCCGCACCGCCGTCAGCGATTGCCCAGAGCAGGTATTCGTCGCCGGCCATCGGCCGCTGCACGAGGTAAGACAAGAGCGCCGGCGAAGGGACGAGGGCGAGTCCTTCCGTGCCATCACCATAGCCGATGGCGCCATGGCATTCGGCGCACTGTGCGGCATAGAGATCGCCACCCAGCTCCAGTGTTTCCGCCGTCGGCTCGACCGAGCTTGCAGCACCTCGATAAGCCTCGGGCACCCCCTCGTTCATGAAGGTCCAGTGGCGCACCATCCGCTGGTTCTGGGTGACGCCCATGCGACCCGGTCCCCAGCGGTCGCGCTGCATGTCCCGGGGCCAGATGCGCTCCCAGTCCGGCGAGCGCGGCCCCCACCAATCCTCCGGACCCGGCTCGTTGCGCTGCGCCTCACCCGTCACCGGGACGACCCAGGCCGCCATCGCAAGGACGACCGCCAAGGCCAACAATGATCTGGGCATCTCGACCTCCTGCCAGCTGGAGCACCTACGATCCGCCCGGGCGGCGATCCTTGCCATGACCTGGATCAATCGCAAGGCAGGTGAATGCCCTTCAACTCGGCGTCGCCGCGCGGTCTCGAGCCGGCAAGCGCGCTCGGCGGGCCACGCTACGCTGGCAGTTGCAACTGGTGTGCTGCCAAGACCTCGCTCTGCCGCTTCTCGAGTGCCGCGACATCGAAGTCGCTCACCAGCTGCATGAACATCTGGTGCCAATTGATCTCGGCATTGAGGTGCAGGAAGACGGAGCCGAGGCCGATGGCGGCGCGGTCCATGAAGACGAACTCGCGGGGCGGGGTGACGCCACCCACCTCCTTGAGGCTGCGGTGCACCTTGCCGGCGACCTCGCGGCCTTCGCGGCCGGCATTGGTCTCCTGGATCTGCCGCGGCCGGTCTTCCATCAGCGGCCCGTAGAGGAACTTCGCCCACTGGTTCAAGACATCGATGACGTCGTTGTTCAGACCGGTGAAGCCCCAGCTCTCGTAGGCCTCGACGGCGAGCTCCCGGTCGTCGCGCATCAGGGCCCAAAAGAGGTCGATCACACCCTTGACGAAGCGAGGCGGGAAGAGTCGGACACAGCCGAAATCGAGCAGGTTGACGTCGAGATCGGGGCGCACCGTGTAGTTGCCGAGATGCGGGTCGCCGTGGATCACGCCGAAATTGTAGAACGGCACGTACCAGGCGCGGAACATGTTGAGCGCGAGCTTGTTGCGGGTCTCGGCATCGGCGGTCTTGAAGGACATCAGCTTCTCGCCCTCGAGCCACTCCATGGTCAGGAGCCTGCCGGTCGAGAGCTCGTCGATGACGGACGGCACGTGGATGTGCGGCTCGCCCTCCAGAATGTCGCGATAGAGGCCTATGTTGCGGGCCTCGTGTTCGTAGTCGAGCTCCTCGTGCAGCCGGGCCGCGATCTCCTCGTAGATGCGGTCCGGGTTGATCGCCTTGTCGTAGCGCCGATAGATCGAGAAAATGAATTTGAGCTGGCCGAGATCGGCATCCACGGCGGCGGCGATGTTCGGGTATTGCAGCTTGCAGGCGACGGTGCGGCCGTCGTGCAGGACCGCCTTGTGCACCTGGCCGAGCGATGCCGCGGCTGCGGCGTCGAGCGGGAACTCCTTGAAGTGCTGCTGCCAGTCGGTGCCGAGCTCGGCCACCATGCGCCGGCGGACGAAGGGCTTGCCCATGGGTGGCGCATTGGACTGCAGCTGCGCCAACTCGGCTGCGTACTCGGCCGGCAGGGCCTCGGGGATGGTGGCCATCATCTGCGCCACCTTCATGAGCGGGCCCTTCAGGCCGCCCAAGGCCTCCCTGAGCTCGCTCGCCTGCTCGAGACTGTCGCCGCCGCCGGTCATCCGCCGGCCGGCGAATCGGGCGGCTGCGGCACCGACCGTGCCGGAGACCTGCGCGTAGCGGCGAACGCGGCCGCCGAACGAGCTTTCCGACTTTTCCCGGCTGCTGCCGGCGGGGCCGTCGCTCAAGCTTGTGCTCCTTTCGCTGCGGGCGTGGACGCATCGGCATCCAGCGCCTCCTCCAGCTCCGCAATATAGCCTTCCAGCACTTCGAGACCACCGGCCCAGAAGGCGGGATCGCTGGCATCGAGCCCGAAGGGGGCCAGGAGCTCCTTGTGCCGCAGCGTGCCGCCGGCTTCCAGCATCGCCAGGTATTTCGGCTCGAAGCCCTCGGGGGCCTCCTCGTAGCGCTTGTAGAGGGCGTTCACGAGGCAATCGCCGAAGGCGTAGGCGTAGACGTAGAACGGCACGTGGACGAAGTGCGGGATGTAGCTCCAGTAGTTGCGGTACTCGTCAGGGTAGTTGAAGGCGGGCCCGAGGCTCTCCTGCTGCACCGCCATCCAGATGTCGCCGAGGTCGTCGGGGGTCAGCTCGCCCTCTTTCCGCGCATCGTGGACCCGCCGTTCGAACTCGCAAAAGGCGATCTGGCGGACCGCGGTGTTGAGCATGTCCTCGACCTTGCTGGCCAGCAGCACCCGCCGCTCGACCGGGCTCCTGGCCTGACCCAGCAATGCCCGGAAGGTGAGCTGCTCGCCGAAGACCGAGGCGGTCTCGGCGAGGGTCAGGGGTGTTCCGGCCATCAACAGACCCTGCCTGGCGGCCAGGAGCTGGTGCACGCCGTGGCCGAGCTCGTGCGCCAGGGTCATGACGTCGCGCGACTTGCCCTGGAAGTTCATGAGCACATAAGGGTGCACGCTCGGCACCACTGGATGGCAGAAGGCACCGCTGTCCTTGCCCGGACGGAGCTCGGCGTCGATCCAGTTGTGGATGAAGAACCGGTCGACCAGCTCGGCGAGCTTCGGCGAGAAGCTGCGATAGGCGTCGAGCACGATGACCTTGGCGTCGTCCCAGCTCCGCCTTTTGTCGATATCCTCCGGCAGCGGCGCGTTGCGATCCCAGAACTCGAGCTTCTCGAGCCCCATCCAGCGCGCCTTCAGGGTGTAGTAGCGGTGCGAGAGGCGCGGATAGGCATCGCGGACGGCGGTGATCAGGGCGTCCACCACCTCGTCCTCGACCTGGTTGCCGAGATTGCGCAAGGAGATGGGCCTTTCGAACTTGCGCCAGCCGTCCTCGATCGCCTTGTCCTTGACGATGGTGTTGGTGATCCGGCTGGTCAGGCGAATGTTCCGGGCCAGCACCTCGCTGATGGCAGTCGCGGCATCGCGCCTGACGTCGCGGTCCTTGGCCGACATCTTGTCGAAGATCTGCGCACTGGTGAGCTCCTCGCCCCGGAACGGGAAGCGCAGGGCCGACATGCTCTCGTCGAAGAGCCTGACCCAGGCGCTGCGGCCGGTGACCGAGCGCTCGTGCAGGACCTTCTCGATCTCGTCGGAAAGCTGGTGCGGGCGGAAGGCGCGGACATTGGTGAGCCAGGGCTCGAGGCTCGAGAGCTTTTGCGAGTCCGCCAGCTTGGCGTCGAGCACGGCGTCGTCGAGGCGGTTGAGCTCGAGGGTGACGAAGAGGAGATGCGTGGTGATCGCGTTGACCCGCTCCTGCACCATCTGCATGAAGCGGCCGACCTTCGGGTCCTCGCGATTGGCCGCAAGATTGAGCGAGGCGAAGGCGTAGACCTTGCCGATCGCTTCCTGCAGGGCCTCGTAGCGGGCGAGCATGACGGCGATGTCGTCACCGGTCCGCTCGGCAAGCGTGCCGGCATGATCCTTCTCGATCGCCTCCGCCGCTTGTGCGGCTGCGGCCAGGGTTGACTCGATCGCCGGGTCGTCGAAGCCGGCGAACAGGTCCGAGAGATCCCAGGCCGGCACTCCGTCGACCAGGGCGTTCGCTTCGGCGCTGAGCGGTCGGGCATGCTCCGCAGTGGCTCGGAGCAGCGCGTCTGGCGTCATGGATATTTCCTTCGAACCTGGACAAGTCAGATATATGCCCTGAAAGATGGAGGTCCAGCGACGTTCATGAGCGATACCCGCCGCTCAACGTCGCGGCCGCGTCGGTTCAGGGGGATCATGTCCAGCGTAGCGTTCGACACCAATCTTCTGGCGATGTTTCAAAAACATGCGGCGACGGAAGGCGATAGCCCATTCCTCTGGCGCAAGATCGACGGGGTCTATCGACCCTGGTCGTGGCGGCGGGTGGCGGACGAAGCCGAGCGCCTGGCCCGCGCCTTTCGCCAGCTCGGTCTCGAGCCCGGCGATCGGGTCGTGCTGGTCGCCGAGAACCGGCCCGAATGGTGCATCGCCGATCTCGCCGTCCTGGCGGCCGGCGGCGTCACCGTGCCCGCCTACACGACCAATACCGAAAAGGATCACGAGTATATCCTCAACCACGCCGAGGCGACGATGGTCGTCTGCTCCGGCGGCAACCTCGCCAAGCGGCTGATCCCGGCGGTCAAGAGCGCGCCGTCCGTCAAGAAGCTGCTCTTCATCGAGCCCCTGGCGGAGACGAGCGGGCTGCCGGTCTCGGCGATCAGCTGGGACGACGCGCTGGCGCTGGGCGACCGCTCGCCTGCGGTGAACCACGCGGGGACGATCGCCCCCGACGATATCGCCTGCTTCATCTACACCTCGGGCACCGGCGGGGCGCCCAAGGGTGTGATGCTCTCGCACCGCAATATCATGAGCAACCTGGAGGGTGCCTACGAGCTCGTGAAGAAGCTCGGGCTCGGCAACCGCGAGCGGTTTCTTTCCTTCCTGCCGCTGTCGCACAGCTACGAGCACACGGCGGGCCAGTTCCTCCCGATCTCGATCGGTGCGGAAATCTATTACGCCGAGGGGGTGGAGACCCTCTCGACCAATCTGGTCGAGGCCAAGCCCACGATCCTCACCTGCGTGCCCCGGCTCTACGAGGTGTTGCGGCAGAAGATCCTCGCCGGCGTGCATCGCCAGGGTGGCGTCAAACAGCAGATGTTCGAGCTGGCCTTGAAGCTCGGCATCAAGCGCTATGAGCAGGATGGCCGGCTGAACCCCCTCGAGGGCGTGCTCGATCGCGTGCTCGACAAGCTGGTGCGCAGCAAGGTCAACGAGCGCTTCGGCGGCAGTCTCAAGGCCATGGTCTCCGGCGGCGCACCCTTGAACTACGATGTCGGGGTCTTCTTCGTCGGTCTCGGCCTGCCGGTCCTGCAGGGCTACGGCCAGACCGAGGCCTCGCCCGTGATCAGCGCCAACCCGCCGGGTGCCGCACGGCTCGATACCGTTGGGCCGCCCTTCAAGGGCGTCGAGCTGAAGATCGCGGATGACGGCGAGATCCTGGTCAAGGGCGGCAATGTCATGCGCGGCTACTGGAAGGACGAGGAGACGACGGCGCGGACGATCATCGACGGCTGGCTGCACACGGGCGACATCGGGGTGGTCGACAAGGACGGCTACCTCAAGATCACCGACCGGAAAAAGGACATCATCGTCAATTCCGGCGGCGACAACGTGGCGCCGCAGCGGGTCGAAGGCATCCTCCTGCTCGAGCCCGAGATCGGCCAGGCCTTCATCTACGGCGACCGCAAGCCCTATCTGGTGGCCCTGATCTCACCCGACCCGGATGCGGTGAAGGCCTATGCGCGGGAGACCCGCAAGCCGAACGATGTGGCCGAACTCGTCCACGACCAGGGTTTCCGGCAGCGGATCGGCGAGGCGGTCAAGCGGGCGAACGCCAACCTCTCGGCGATCGAGCGTATCCGCAAGTTCGAAATCATGACGGAGCCGTTTACCGTCGAGAACGGCATGATGACCCCGACCCTGAAGCTGCGCCGGCCCTTCATCATCGAGCGCCATGGCGAGCTCTTGGAAAGTCTTTACGGCGCCGGCCACTGAGCCGTTTCATGGTTCGGCCGCACGTCGCAGCCGATCGGCAAGCGCCTCGCCCAGGCCCTCTTTGGGCAGCGTCATCACGGCGAGCCGCCGGGCACCCTTGCCATCGAGGGCGCGCAGCATCGCGTAGAGATTGTGTGCCGCCTCCGCCAGATCGCCCGTGGGGCTGAGATTGAGGGTCCAGCCGGCGCCCTCGAGCGGCTCGGGGCCGAACGCGAGAAGGGCTTCGTCCTTCGCCACGTCGGCGGCGTCGAGCCGGAGCGGCGTCTGCGGTGCGTAGTGCCGGGCGAGGAGCCCGGGCGAGCGCAGCGGCTCTTCGCCAGCGGCACGACCTTCGTCGAGCGGGCCGATGACGGCCTCGATCGCCGCACGCGTGATGCCGCCGGGGCGGAGAATGCGCGCGTCGGGCCGGCTCAGATCGAGCACCGTGCTCTCGATGCCGACCTCGACCGGGCCCGCATCCAGCACGAGATCGATGCGGCCCGCGAGATCGGCCAGCACGTGCGCGGCCGTGGTCGGGCTGATCTGCCCCGAGCGGTTGGCGCTGGGGGCAGCTACCGGCCCGCCGACCGCCTCGAGCAGCAGCCGGGCGGTCGGATGGCGGGGCACCCGGACGGCGACGGTGTCGAGCCCGGCGGTGGCAGCCCTGGCGATGCCGGCAGCCGGCTTCAGTGGCAGCACCAGCGTCAAGGGCCCGGGCCAGAACGCAGCGGCGAGGCGCTCTGCCCGGTCGTCGAGGACGGCGACCTGGTGGGCGCGTGCGGTAGTCGCGACGTGGAGAATCAGCGGATTGTGCGCCGGTCGGCCCTTTGCCCGGAAGAGGCGGGCGATGGCGTCGGCGTCTGTGGCGAGCGCCCCGAGCCCGTAGACTGTCTCGGTCGGAAAGGCGACGAGCCCGCTGTTCCGCAGGATCAGGGCTGCCTCGTTGATGCCGGCGGCATCGGCCTCCAGGCACCGGGTCACCGGCAAAGCGCACGCCAGCCGATATCGGATCGATGGAAGCCTTCGGGCCAGTCGACCTGCGCCACCGCTTCGTAGGCCCGGTCGCGTGCGGCCTGGAGGGACGGGCCGAGGCCGGTGACAGCCAGCACGCGGCCGCCATGCGCCTGCCATTCACCGTCGATCTTGCAGGTAGCGGCGTGGAAAACCAGGAGGTCGTCGCGGCCATCGAGGGCGTCGAGGCCGCGGATCACCGAGCCCTTGGGCGTGCTGCCGGGATAGCCCCGGGTCGCGAGGACCACGGCCAGCGCGTGGTCGGGGTACCAGCGCAGGTTCATCCGATCGAGCACGCCGTCGACGGCCCCCAGGATCAGCTGGCCGAGATCGGTCATCAGCCGGGGCAGGACGACCTGGCATTCGGGATCGCCGAAGCGGACATTGTATTCCAGCAGCTTGGGCCCGTCCTTGGTCAGCATCAGCCCGGCATAGAGAAAGCCCCGGTAGGTGATGCCCTCGGCGGAAAGGCCGGCGAGCGTCGGCCGGATGATCGTTGCCATGACCTGCTCGACCAGGTCCGGGGTCAAGGCGGGCGCCGGCGAATAGGCCCCCATGCCGCCGGTATTGGGGCCCTGGTCGCCGTCGAAGGCGCGCTTGTGGTCCTGTGCGGTGCCGATCTCGAGGGCGGTTTTGCCGTCAGAGATGGCAAAGAGGCTGACCTCCTCACCCTCCAGGAAGTCCTCGATCACCAGTGTGCTGCCGGCCTCGCCGAAGGCCCCGGCGAAGGCCGCCTCGACGGCTCCTTTCGCCGCGGCACGGGTCTCGGCGATCACCACGCCTTTGCCGGCGGCGAGGCCGTCCGCCTTGACCACCAGCGGCAAGGTGGCGGTTTCGACATGCGCCAGGGCGGCTGCGGCCTCGCCCTTGCCGAAGACGCGGTAGCCCGCGGTCGGAATGCCGTGGCGGGCGCAGAAGGCCTTCATGAACGCCTTGGAGCCCTCGAGTTGGGCTGCGGCCGCGTCGGGGCCGAAGGCACGGATGCCGGCGGCTGCCAGGCGATCGACGAGCCCCATGACCAACGGCAGTTCGGGGCCGACGACGACGATGTCGATCTGTCGTGTCTGGGCCAGAGCGACCAGGCCGTCCAGATCGTCGACCGCCACGGCGACACAGTCCATTATCTGGGCGATACCGTCATTGCCAGGGGCGCAGATCACCTCGGTCGCGAGCGGCGAGGCCTTGAGCGCCCATGCCAGCGCGTGCTCACGGCCGCCTCCGCCGATCACCAGAAAACGCATCGTTTCGACCTCGGGTGCGTGTCGAGAAGCTGAGCATGACGGCCCCGGCGCTTGCCGGAGCGGTCGCCCTTCCGATAGACCCATCGGGTCCCGAAATCGAGGGGCAGGACAGCGAGCGGAAGCGGTGAGGATGATGGAGCGGGTCAGGATCGGCGTTCTGGGGGCCAGCGGCTACACGGGTGCCGAGCTCTTGCGCCTGCTGGCAGCCCATCCGGCGGCCGAGATCCGCTGGCTCACCGCCGACCGCAATGCCGGCCAGCCGCTCTCGGCACTCTTCCCGCATCTGGCGCACCAGGGCCTGCCGTCCCTCTTGAAGCTCGACGATGTCGACGTGACTGCGGTCGATATCGTCTTCTGCTGCCTGCCGCACGGCCTGACCCAGGCCGTGGTCAAGAGCCTTCCGACATCGGTCCGGGTGGTCGACCTCTCGGCCGATTTCCGCCTGCGCGACCTCGGCCTCTACGAAGCCACCTACGGCAAGCCGCACGAAGCACCGGCACTTCAGGCCGAGGCGGTCTATGGCCTCGCCGAGCACTATGCCGCGGCGATCCAGGGCGCGCGTCTGGTCGCCAATCCCGGCTGCTACACGACCACGGCCGAGCTGCCGCTGATCCCGCTGCTCCAGGCGGGCCTGATCGAGGAGCAGGGGATCATCATCGATGCGAAATCGGGGATCACCGGGGCCGGACGGGCGGCCAAGGAGGCCAATCTCTTCGCCGAGGTGAGCGAGGGTTTTCATGCCTATGGCGTCGCCACCCACCGCCACACGCCGGAGATCGAGCAGTGCCTCTCGGACTTCTCGGCAGCACCGATGCGGGTCACCTTCACGCCGCATCTGGTGCCGATGAACCGCGGCATCCTCGCCACGATCTATGCACGGCTCAGGGCCGGTGCCAGCGTGGAGGCCGTCCAGGACCGCCTCGAGACGGCCTATGAAGGCGCTCCCTTCGCCAAGGTCCTGCCGCTGCGATCCTTGCCCGCCACCCGCCACGTCCGTGGCAGCAATCTCTGCCTCATGGCGGTCCACCCGAGCCGCATCGAGGGCGAGATCATCATCCTCAGCGTCCTCGACAACCTGGTGAAGGGTGCGGCCGGCCAGGCGATCCAGAACATGAACCTGATGCTGGGCCTGCCCGAGGCTGCGGGCCTCGGTCTGCCGCCGATGTTCCCATAGGATGGACCCGTTGCCGGTCACGCTCGCCGACATCGAGGCCGCGGCCAGGGTCATCGAGGGGCAGGTCGTCCGCACCCCGCTCCGCCACTCGCGGACACTCTCGGAAATCACCGGCGCCGAGCTCTGGCTGAAGTTCGAGAACCGGCAATACACGGCGTCGTTCAAGGAGCGCGGTGCTCTGAACAAGCTCGCGAGCCTGAGCGAGGCGGAGCGTGGCCGGGGTGTGATCGCCATGTCGGCGGGCAATCACGCGCAAGGGGTAGCCTATCACAGCCGCAGGCTCGGCATCCGGGCGACGATCGTCATGCCGGAAACGACCCCCTTCACCAAGATCCACAATACCGAGCTCCTGGGTGCGGAGGTCGTGCTCTTCGGCCAGACGGTGGACGAGGCGGCGGGCCACGCCCATGCCCTGGCCGCCGAGCATGGGTTCGTCTTCATCCACCCCTTCGACGATCCTCTGATCATCGCCGGCCAGGGGACCATCGGCCTCGAGATCGACATGGACGCACCGCCGCTCGATTGCCTGGTGGTGCCGATCGGCGGCGGCGGGCTGATCGCCGGCATCGCCACGGCGATGGCCAAGAAGCGACCGGCTTTGGAGATCATCGGCGTCCAGTCGGCGCAATTCCCCGCCGCCTATGCCCACCGCTACCCCGATGCCGCGCTCGCTGAGCCCGGGCGGACCATCGCCGACGGCATCGCGGTCAAGCAGCCGGGGGCGCTGAGCACGGCCATCATCGACCGGCGGGTCGCCGACATCGTGCTGGTCGAGGAGCCGCAGCTCGAGCGGGCCGTCCTGCAGTTTTTGGAGATCGAGAAGGTCGTGGTGGAGGGGGCGGGGGCGGCGGGGCTCGCCGCCGTCCTGGCCCATCCCGAGCCGTTCCGGGGTCGTCGCGTCGGGCTCGTGCTTTGCGGGGGCAATATCGACAGCCGGCTCTTGAGTGCCGTGATCATGCGCGGTCTCGTCCGCAGCGAACGACTGATCCACCTTGCGGTCAACGTGCCCGACAGCCCGGGCAGCCTCGCCCAGCTCGCCCGCCTGATCGCCGATGCCAGGGGCAATATCGTCGAGGTGACGCACAAGCGCGCCTTCTCCAGGGGCTCGGTGCGCGACGCCATCGTCGATTTCGTGATCGAGACCCGGGACAGTCGGCATGCGGCGCGAATCACGGGATCGCTCGCCGATGCAGGCTTTCGCGTCGCGGCCAGCGAAAGCGACGCCGAGCCAACCGGCTGAGTCCGCTCGAAAATTGCCCTTTGTGTCTTTACGCGGCCACGGTTTTAGGTTATAAATCCTAGAATGGGTCTGGCAGCTTTTCGCGGCGGAGATGGTTGGTGCGCGTTTTGGTACTGGAGGACGATCCGACCGACGCCATGGCGGTGCGGCGGGAACTGGCCGACCGGTTCGAGGTCATTCTGGCCGAGACACTGGCCGACGGCCTGATCCGGCTGACCACGCCCGGGCGCGCACCGGACGTCATCGTCACCGATCTCAACCTGCCGGATTCGAGCGGTCCCCGAACCCTCGAGATCCTCCGCGAGACCGCACCCGAGATCCCGATCGTCGTCAGCACCGGCAATCTCAATGTCGGCGTGCGCCGCCAGCTCGATCTCTTGGGTGCGGCCCACCTCCACGACAAGAGTGATGGCCTGCCGATCCTGCGCGTCCTGCTGCAGCACACCGAGAGCCTGCATCAGAACATGGCGATGCAGAAGCATCACATGCGCGCCGAGATCGAGCGACTGGCCCGTGATGCTGCCGAGGAGGCGGCCAAGAAGGCGATCGAGGAACTGGTGCTGCGTCTCGGACTGCACGACGAGGAGGGGGTGCGGATGGCGGTGCGCCTGGCGCGCGGCTGGGATGCGGCAAAGTCGCGCTTCACCGCCGCCATCGCCACCGGTCTCGGCAGTGCGCTGCTGCTCGCCGTCGGCGCCGGCATCGTCGCCATCATGCGCAACCAGGGCACGAAATAGCGCCGGCCGGCTTGCCGGCCCGGGTCAGGAGGCGAGCAGGCGCGGTGGCGCCTCGAACGCCGGCATCTGGCCGGGCTCCAGCTCCTCGGGCTGCTTGCCGTAGGCCGCAATGCGCTCCAGGACCTCGCCGATCTGGCCACTGGTCAGGATTGCCGGGCGGGTGACCTGCAGGCAGCGCCAGTAGCAGGATGCCAGGTTCTCCACCTCGGCCGCGAGGCCGAGCGCCTTCTCCAGATCGGTGCCGAGGGCGATCATCCCGTGATTGGCCAGGAGGCAGGCCCGCCGATCGGCGAGGGCGGCGAGCGCATTGTCGGAGAGCTCTTGCGTGCCGAAGCGGGCATAGGGTGCGACCCGGATCGAATCGCCGCCCGCGACCGCGATCATGTAGTGGAACGCCGGGATCTCCATCCGCAGACAGGCCAGCACGGTGCAGTGCATGGCATGGTTGTGGACGATGGCGTTGATATCCGGCCGCTCGCGCATGATGTCGTAGTGGAAGCGCCATTCGGTGGACGGCAGGCGGCGGCCCTCGTAGTTGCCGTCGCGATCCAGCCGAACGATGTCCTCTGGCGCCGTGCGATCGTAGGGCATGCCCGAGGGCGTGATCAGCATGCCATCCGGGATGCGGGCGCTCACATTGCCCGAGGTGCCGTGATTGATGCCGAGCTCGGTCATCTTCAGGCAGGTGGCGATGATCTCCTGGCGCAGGGCGAGGTGCTGAAGCTTTGTCATCGAACCTGATTCTGCTCTCGTTGGTTGGGCGGTTGTCGTTGGGTGAACGGTTGCCAGGGCGATGGCGCGCTGCCCGCCCCTCGTCCGAAAAACAGGGCGAACGGGCCACCGTGGTGATCCGCGGCTGCCGACCGGGCGTAGGTGTAGCTCGAGATGGACGTGCGGGGAACGATGACGACGATTGCGCCCTCGATGATGGCGGCCGGCAGCAGCGATGGGCATGATGTCCCGCTTGCGCGACGCGCAGCCTTGCAGTTCAAAGAGCGCATGACTGATAGTAGATCGTCGACCGACACCGCGATGCTCGACGACATCGAGAAGGTGGCGGTCCATCGCGACCGTGACGCATTCGGGCGGTTGTACGGTTTCTACGCACCGCGCGTCGCAGCCTATCTGCGCCGCGTCGGTGCACGGAACGACACCGCCGAGGATTTGGCCCAGGAGGTGCTGCTGTCGGTTTGGCGGCGGGCGCATCAGTTCGACCCCGCCAAGGCGGCGCTGAGCACGTGGATCTACACGATCGCGCGCAACAAGCGGATCGACGCGCTCAGGCGGGAACGCCATCCGGAGTTCGATCTCGACGATCCGACGATGGCGCCAGGCGAGGCACCGCGCGGCGACACCCACACCGAGACCGAGCTGGTCAAGGAGGAGATCCGCGAGGCGATCGCGACCCTGCCCCGGGAACAGGCGGAGTTGCTGCGCATCTTTTATTTCGAGGATAAGACCCACAGCGTCATCTCCGATGAGCTGGGCTTGCCTCTGGGGACCGTGAAATCACGTCTGCGGCTGGCCGTGGCCAAGCTGCGTGGCCTGCTCGAAGGTGTAGCATGACGAGCGAACACATCACTGTCGACGACCTCTTGCTCGCGCATGCCGCTGGCCGGCTGCCCGAGCCCGTGGGGCTGGTCGTTGCGACCCATCTGGCGCTGACCCCGTCGCGACGGGCTGTCTATCGCGAGTACGAGGCGCTGGGTGGTGCCATGCTGGAGGATCTGCCTCCGGCTGAGCTGAGTGCCGGCGCGTTCGACCGATTGATGGCACGGTTCGACGATGACGCGGAGCCGATCAAGGCCATCGTGACGCGCGACGCGGTCGACCCGGAAATGCCGCCACCGTTGCGCGCTTATCTGCATGGGCGTCTCGCCGATCTACCGTGGAAGCACTACGGGTCCGTCTCCGAGGCGGCGTTGCCGCTCGACGAATCCGTCTATCGGACGCGGCTGATCGTGCTCAAGGCCGGCAAGGCCGTGCCCAAGCATACCCATGACGGGCAGGAGATCACTGTCGTGCTCAAGGGTGCCTTCAACGACGGCATCGGCCATTACGGGCGCGGCGACCTCGCGATCGCCGATGCGCATGTCGACCACCAGCCGATGGCGGATGCCGGCGAGGACTGCCTGTGCCTGACGGTGACGGATGCACCGCTGCGCCTGACCGGAACGTTTTCCCGCTTCTTGAACCCGTTCCTGCGCTTTTGAGTCCTCGCGCCGCGCCACCACTCCGGTCAGCGTGGCGCCCGGGTGACGTTTCCCGCTTCATCTCGATCCGGGCTTCGAGCAGACTTGCGGAGCCGCCCCGACCTCGCCACTTTCCTGCAAAGTGGCAAGGTCGGGACCTTTTGATCGCATGACGGTTGCAGTTGCGCTGACAGAAGATCGCACGTTGCGGGGTACTGATGCGATCCCGATGCCCGTGCCGGGCGAGCCACCGCTCGTGACCCGTTTCGCGCCGAGCCCGACCGGCTACCTGCATGTCGGCCACGCCTACTCCGCCCTTTTCGGCTACGAGGCAGCGCGGCTTTCCGGCGGCCGCTTCCGGCTCAGGATCGAGGACATCGACACGCAGCGCTGTCGGGCCGAGTTCGAGCGGGCCATCTTCGAGGACCTCGCCTGGCTCGGCCTGCGCTGTCACGGCGAGCCACTCCGCCAGAGTGCCGGCATGCAGCGCTACGCCACAGCACTCGGCCAGTTGCGCAGCCTGGGCGTGCTCTACCCGTGCTTTTGCACCCGCCAGCAGATCCGCATCGAGGTCGAGCAGTCCGGCCGAGCCCCACACGGTCCCAATGCCGAACTCGTCTATCCGGGGATCTGCCGCGACATCGCGCCCGCCGAGGGCGACCGGCGGATCGACCAGGGTGAGCCGTTCGCCTGGCGTCTCGACCTCGACAAGGCATTGGCGCTGACCGGCCCGCTCGCCTGGTACGATTGCCGCGCCGGCTGGGTCGACGCCGAGCCGCACCTCCTGGGCGATCCGATCCTGGCGCGCAGGGATACACCGACCAGCTACCACTTGGCGGTCGTGCTCGACGACCACCTGCAAGGGGTGAACCTCGTCACCCGCGGCGAGGACCTCTTTCATGCCACCCATATCCATCGGGTGCTGCAGGCCCTCTTCGGCATCGAGCCGCCGCGCTACTATCACCACAACCTCGTTGCCGACAGCCGTGGCGAGCGGCTCGCCAAGCGCAACCGGGCGATCACGCTCCGCCACCTGCGCGACATCGGCCGGAGCCCCGCCGACATCTGGAAGATGATCGGGCTCAAGCAGCACAGTTGACCTCGATGCGACGATCACGGTTTTCGACTGGATCGATGCGCCGCTCGATCGCGATACTGCTCCTGGCCTTCCTTCCCGCCTGCGGCATCGCCTACCACCCGATCGAGGATGGCGACCGGCCGTTGGTCATTCACGCGCCTGAAGGTCGGCCCAAGGCCGTCATCCTGGCGCTCCACGGCTTCAACGACAACCGCAACGCCTTCGACTGGTTCGCGGCCTTCGCGGTCGAGCGTGGCTATCGCCTCATCGCCTTCGATCAGCAGGGCTTCGGCGCCAACCGCAACCGCGGCCTCTGGCCCGGCAACGCGGCGCTGGTCGAGGATCTGCAACGGCACGTCGCCGAGTTGCGCGAGGTCTGGCCGGACCTCCCGCTCTTCGTTCTGGGTGAGAGCATGGGTGCCGCCGTCGCCACGATCGCCTTCGCTGGCGACACGCCATCCATCGACGGGCTCGTCATGGTGTCACCAGCGGTCTGGGGTGGCCCCAGCCTGAACCCGCTCTACCGCGCCGCCCTCATGACCGTCGCCGGCATCCTGCCGCGTTGGCAGATGACCGGCCACAGCCTCGGCCGCCGGGCGACCGACAACGACGCGGCGCTGATCGCCCTCGGCCGCAACCCCTTGACCATCCGGGAGACCAGGCTCGATGCGGTGGCCGGGCTGGTCCGGCTGATGGACGCAGCGGTTGCCAGCGCACCGGCGCTCGATCTGCCGACCCTGGTCCTTTTCGGCGAGCGCGACGAGATCATTCCGCCCGATGTCATCAGCAGCTTCGCCGAGCGCCTCGATCCGGCGCAGTGTGCTGCCATCGTCTATCCCGAGGGCTGGCATCTCCTCTTGCGCGACCGGCAGCGCGAGCGGGTCTGGGCCGATATCGTCGCCTGGCTCGAGCGTGAGGCGCCGACCGCGGCCGAGCCTTGCCGCGAGGCCCAGCCGGGCTGAGACCGCCCCGGCGCTCCGACCGCTTCGAACGTGCTTGCTTTTGCCGTGGCCTCGCTTACGCTTTTTTTCAGGAAATCAGGCTTCTTCAACAAGTCGAGGGATTCGCGATGCGCAGGATGGTCAAGGGCTTGGCGGTGGCGGTGGCGGCTCTCTTGGCGGGCACGGCAGCCGCCCAGGATTTCACGCCGGCCGTCATCTTCGACATGGGCGGCAAGTTCGACAAATCCTTTAACGAGGCGGCCTATACCGGCGCCGAGCGGTTCAAGGAGGAGACCGGGATCGCCTATCTCGAGTTCGAGGTGACCCAGGAAGCGCAGCGCGACCAGGCGATGCGCCGGATGATCCGCTCAGGTGCCAATATCGTCGTGGTCGTGGGCTTCCAGAACGCCACACCGCTCGAATCGGTCGCGGCCGAGAATCCCGACACCAACTTCACGATCATCGATGCGGTCGTGGACCTGCCCAACGTCCAGTCCGTCACCTTCAAGGAGCACGAGGGCTCGTTCCTCGTCGGCATGGCCGCCGCCATGGCGTCCGAGACCGGCACGGTGGGTTTCGTCGGCGGCATGGACATCCCGCTGATCCGCAACTTCGCCCACGGCTACGAGCAGGGCGTGAAATACGCGAACCCGGACGCCGAGGTGCTGGTCAACATGACCGGCACCACGCCCGCCGCGTGGAACGACCCGGCGCGCGGCGGCGAACTCGCCATCGGCCAGTTCGATCGCGGTGCTGATGTGGTCTATGCCGCTGCCGGTGCGACCGGCCTCGGTGTGCTGCAGGCCGCAGCCGACCAGGGCAAGCTTTCGATCGGTGTCGACAGCAACCAGAACCACCTGCACCCCGGCAGCGTGCTGACCTCGATGCTCAAGCGGGTCGACGTCGCCGTCCACAACGCCTTCATGAACACCATGAACGGCACCTGGGAGGCGGGTGCCATGTCCCTCGGGCTCGCCGAGGAGGGCGTCGGCTTTGCCATCGACGAGAACAACCGAGAGTTGATAACGGCCGAGATGGAAGCGGCAATCGAGGCGGCGAAGGCACAGATCATCGCCGGCGAGCTCGCGGTCGAGGACTACTACTCGACGCAGAACTGAGGGGCCAGAACTGAGGGCGCTTGCTCGATGAGCGTGGCGACGACCGCGGGCGATCCACCGCCCGCGGTGGCGCTCGAGGGCGTCAACAAGTCCTTCGGCCCCGTCCACGCCAACAAGGACATTGCGCTCACCGTACAGCCCGGCACCATCCACGGCATCGTTGGCGAGAACGGGGCCGGCAAGTCGACCCTGATGAACATCCTCTACGGCTTCTACCAGGCCGATTCGGGCCGGATCCTGGTGGACGGCGAGACAAGGGTGATCAAGTCGCCCGAGGATGCGATCGCGGCCGGCATCGGCATGGTCCACCAGCACTTCATGCTGGTCGAGCCGTTCACCGTGCTCGAGAACATCCTCTTGGGTGCCGAGGGCGGCTGGACGCTCGAGGCCGGTGCGGCGCGCGCCAGGGAAGAGCTGCTCAGGCTCGAGCGCGACTACTCGCTCGAGGTCGACATCGACGCCAGGATCGAGGATCTGCCGGTCGGCATCCAGCAGCGGGTCGAGAT
Source organism: Geminicoccaceae bacterium (assembly GCA_036796215.1). Lineage (GTDB taxonomy): Bacteria > Pseudomonadota > Alphaproteobacteria > Geminicoccales > Geminicoccaceae > SLRI01. The sequence goes on along the minus strand of DAIRDJ010000001.1, from coordinate 63,322 downwards.
CCTCAAGGCCCTCTTCCGGGGCGCTCGCGTGCTCATCCTCGACGAGCCCACAGGTGTCCTGACCCCCCAGGAAGCCGACCACCTCTTTCGCATCCTGAAAAGCCTGAAGGAGCAGGGCCGGACGGTCATCCTGATCACCCACAAGCTGCGCGAGATCATGGCGGTCACCGACACTGTGAGCGTCATGCGCGGCGGCGAGATGGTGGCCCACAGGAAGACGGCCGAAACCACGACCGAGGAGCTTGCAGAGCTGATGGTCGGCCGCAAGGTGCTGCTCCGGGTCGACAAGCAGCCGGCCCGGCCAAGAGATCCGGTGCTCGAGGTCGAGCATCTCGAGGTCGTGGACGAACTGGGCGTCAGGCGGGTCAAGGACGTGAGCTTCAGCGTCCGTGCGGGCGAGATCGTCGGCATCGCCGGGGTCGCCGGCAACGGCCAATCGCAGCTGCTCGAGGCGCTTTCCGGTATCCGGAAGATCACCTCCGGCCGGGTGCTCTTGCACGGCGAGCCGGTGCTCGATGCGGCGGATGCCCGGCGCAAGAAGCTCGGCCACGTCCCCGAGGACCGGCTGCGCATGGGCCTGGTGCGCGGCTTTGCGGCCTACGAGAACGCGATTCTCGGCTACCATCTCCTGCCGGCCTATGCCGAGCACGGCTTCTTGAAGAAGCGCGGGATCATCGAGCACTGTCTCGGCTGGATGAAGGGCTACGACGTCCGGCCCGTGGCCCCGATGCTCCAGGCGACCTCGTTCTCCGGCGGCAACCAGCAAAAACTGGTGCTGGCGCGGGAGATGGAGCACGACCCGGACCTCCTGCTCGTCGGCCAGCCGACGCGCGGCGTCGACATCGGCGCCATCGAGTTCATCCACCGCCGGCTGATCGCGATGCGCGACGCCGGCAAGGCCATTCTTCTGGTCTCGGTCGAGCTCGACGAGATCCTCTCGCTCGCCGACCGCATCATCGTCATGTTCGACGGCACGATCACCGGCGAGCTCATGGCAGCCGAGGCCGATGCGCGGCGGATCGGCATGCTGATGGCCGGGATCCGCGAGGAGGCGGCCGCCTGATGCCGACCAAGCTGCCGCCCTGGGTCAATTACGGCCTCCTGCCGCTGATGAATCTCGCCATGGCCTTCCTGGTCGCCGGGCTGATCGTCGTGATCCTCGGCGAAAGCCCGCTCGAGGCGGTCCAGCTTCTCGTCTTCGGCGCCTTCGGCTACGGCGAGGCCGTGGGCTACACGCTCTTCTACACCACCAACTTCATCTTCACCGGGCTTGCCGTGGCCCTCGCCTTCCAGTGCGGCCTCTTCAACATCGGCGGCGAGGGCCAGGCCTATATCGGCGGGCTCGGCGTCGGCCTCGTCGGCATCTATATCGGGCACTGGCCGCTGCCGGTCGGCATCATGATCGGGATCATGGCGGCAGCCCTCTTCGGCGGGATCTGGGGCTTCATCCCGGGCTGGCTGCAGGCCCGGCGCGGCAGCCACACCGTGATCACCACGATCATGCTCAACTTCATCGCCGCCTCCATCATGACCTACCTCCTGGTCAACCCGCTGCGCCGGGAAGGTCAGCAGATCCCGGAAAGTGTGACCTTCGATCAGCGCATGTGGCTGCCGCAATTGCACGAACTCTTCGGCGGCCTCGGCATGGTGATCGGCCGCTCGCCCCTGAACGCCTCGCTCTTCATCGCGCTGGTCTGCTGCCTGCTCTACTGGCTCTTCGTCTGGAAGACCCGCGCCGGCTACGAGCTGCGGGTGGTCGGCAAGAGCGAGCCCGCGGCGGTCTATGGCGGCATCTCGCCGGCCCGGCAGATCATGATCGCGATGACCCTCTCGGGTGCCTTGGCCGGGCTGATGTCGCTCAACGAGGTCCTGGGCGCCCAGCACCGCCTCACCCTGGGTTTCACCGGCGGCTACGGCTTCGTCGGCATCGCCGTGGCACTGATGGGCCGGGGCCACCCGGTCGGCATCGTCCTCGCAGCCCTGCTCTTCGGTGCGCTCTACCAGGGCGGCTCCGAGCTCGCCTTCGACATGCCGACGATCAACCGCGACATGGTGGTCGTCATCCAGGGCCTCGTCATCCTCTTCGCCGGCGCCCTCGAGCACATGTTCCGCCCCTGGCTCGAGGCCCGCTTCGCCCGCCCGGCCGTGCCGGCTGTGGCCTGAGAGGGCCTGATGGAAGAGCTCTGGACCCAGGCGCTCCTCTTGACCGCGAGCACCTTCCGCCTCGCCACACCGCTGGTGCTCGCCGCCATGGCCGGGCTCTTTGCCGAGCGCAGCGGCATCGTCGATATCGGCCTCGAGGGCAAGATGCTGGGGGCCGCCTTCGCCGCCGCCGCTGCGGCTGCCATGACCGGCTCGGCCTGGGTGGGCCTGATGACCGCCATGGGCGTCTCCTTGGCACTCGCCATGCTGCACGGCTTCGCCTGCATCACCCACCGCGGCGATCACGTGGTCTCCGGTGTCGCCATCAACATCACCGTCGCCGGCCTCGGCCCGGTCCTCGCCGATGCCTGGTTCCGCCAGGCCGGCCGCGTGCCGGTCTCGGCCGAGGGCATGCGCTTTCGCTCCATCGACCTGCCCTTCGCCCAGGCGCTGGCCGACGTCCCCCTCCTCGGGCCGCTCTACGCCAACGTGATCAGCGGCCACAACATCCTGGTCTATGTCGCTGCCTTCTCCGTCCCGCTCACCGCCTGGGTCGTCTACAAGACCCGCTTCGGCCTGCGCCTGAGGGCCGTGGGCGAGAACCCGAGTGCGGTGGACACCGCCGGCATTTCCGTTACCGCCATGCGCTTTCGGGCGCTGATGATCACCGGCCTCTTGTGCGGCATCGCCGGTGCCTATCTCTCGATCGCGCAAGGTGCCGGCTTCACCCGCGACATGTCCGCCGGCAAGGGATTCTTGGCCCTGGCGGCGCTGATCTTCGGCAAATGGCGCCCGGTCCCCGTCCTCTTCGCCTGCCTCCTCTTCGCCTTCGCCGATGCCATCCAGGCCAGGCTGCAGGGCGTCGAGCTGCCGCTGATCGGCGAGGTGCCGACCCAGGCGATCCAGGCGCTGCCCTATCTCTTGACCATCCTGCTGCTGGCCGGTTTCGTCGGCCGTGCGGTGGCCCCCAAGGCCATCGGCCAGCCTTATGTGAAGGAACGATGACGGATCTCCTGGAACGGGCGCGCGCCGTCCAGGCCCGCGCCTATGCCCCCTATTCGGCGTTCAAGGTCGGCTGTGCGCTCCGCAGTGCGAGCGGTGCGGTCTTCGTCGGGGCCAATGTCGAGAACGCCTCGTACCCGCAAGGTCTCTGCGCCGAGCGTGGAGCCGTGGCCGCGATGATCGCCGGGGGCGAACAGCGCATCGCCGAGGTCGCCGTGATCGGCAGCGGCAACGAGCCCTGTGCACCCTGCGGCGGCTGCCGCCAGCTCCTCGCCGAGTTCGCCCCACCCGCGACCCCGATCCACATGGCAGGCTTGGACGGCAGCGTCAGGACAGCGACGATGGCCGAGCTCTTGCCCCTGGCTTTCGGCCCCCTGGCACTGGGCGCGGCCGCACCGGCGACCGCAACCGAGGTGCTGCAGGCCCGCTTCGGCGCCGCGTTCCCGAAGCTCGCGCTCATCCTCGGCTCCGGCCTCGGCGGCTTCGCCGACCAGCTCGAGAGCCCCGCGATCATGCCCTACAGCGAGGTCCCGGGCTTCCCCACACCCTCGATCGAGGGTCACGCCGGCCGCCTCATCGTCGGTGGGATCGGGGGCATCCCACTCGCCTGCCTGCAGGGCCGCGTCCACCTCTACGAGGGCCAGGGCACCGGCCCGCTCGCCACCATGATCCGCACGCTCGCCGCCATGGGCACCCGGCTCTTGATCCTCACCAACGCCAGCGGGGCGATCGACCCGGCGATCGCACCCGGCGCCATCGCCGTGGTCACCGACCATGTCAACATGCTGGGCAGCAACCCGCTCACCGGCCCCAACGACGACCGGGTCGGCCCACGCTTTCCGGACATGACCTCGGTCTACGATGCCGAGCTCCGCCAGGTGATCGAAGCGACCAGCAAGGCGCTCGGCCTCGACCTCGCCCGGGGCGTCTACCTCGCCACCCCCGGCCCCTCCTTCGAGACGCCGGCCGAGATCCGCGCCTTTCGGGCGATGGGGGCCGATCTCGTCGGCATGTCCACCGTGCCCGAGGCGATTCTCGCCCGCCATGCCGGCATGAAGGTGCTCGGCCTCTCGATCGTCACCAACCGGGCGGCCGGGCTCGCCGGCGAACCCCTGAGCCATGCCGAGACGTTGGCCGTCGCCGGCCGGGCCGCGGGCGACCTAGAGCGGCTCTTGACCCACGCGATGCAGGAGCTCGCCCGCCATGCGACTTGACCTCGACGCCATCCTGGCTGCCGCCGACGCCCGAGATGTGGATGCCGCGCTTGCCCGCCGCTTCGTCGAGGCGATCGACCTCACCACGCTGAACGGCGACGAGACCGAGGCCGACATCGAAGCGCTCTGCGCCCGGGCCACGCAGCACGGGGTCGCCGCCGTCTGTGTCCTGCCGGACGCGTTGCCGGTGGCGCGTCGCTGCCTCGACGGCAGCCGGGCGAGGCTCGCGACGGTCGCCAACTTCCCGCACGGCGGCGACGATCTCGCCGGCACGGCCGACGCCGTCGCGGTCGCCGTCGCCGCAGGGGCGATGGAGGTCGATATCGTGGCGCCGCTGGAGGCCGCCCTCGACGGCGATGTCGGGCTCACCGGCGAGCTCGTCACCCTCTGCCGCGAGGCGGCGGGGCCGACCACCACGCTCAAGCTGATTCTCGAGACCGGCAGGCTCCAGCGGCCGGAGCTGATCACCGCGGTCGCCCGTTCGGCCGTCATGGCCGGGATCGATTTTCTGAAGACCTCGACCGGCAAGATCGAGACGGGCGCCACGCCCGAGGCCGCAGCGCTCCTGTTCGCCGTGGCGCAAGAGGCCGAGGGCAAGGTCGGGGTCAAGATCTCGGGCGGGGTCAGGACGGCGCGGGACGCGATGCGCTACTGGCAGGTCGGCGAGGCGATCATGGGCGAGAGGTGGATGACCGCGGCGCATTTCCGCTTCGGGGCGTCGAAGCTCCTCGACGAGCTGGTCCAGCCTTGATCCTGCCGCAGGAGATCATCGCCAGGAAGCGCGACCGCCGGGCGCTCGATACAGGCGAGATCGCGGCCATCGTCCAGGGGCTAACCTCTGGCAGCCTCGGCGACGCCCAGGCCGGCGCCTTTGCCATGGCCGTGGTGCTGAACGGCATGGACAAGGCGGAGACCGTGGCCTTGACCCGCGCCATGGCGGCTTCCGGCCGAAGGTTGCGTTGGGACGACCTCCCCGGCCCGGCCCTCGACAAGCACTCGTCCGGCGGCATCGGCGACAAGGTGAGCCTGATCCTGGCCCCCCTCCTGGCGGCGGCCGGCGCCTATGTGCCGATGGTCTCCGGCCGCGGTCTCGGCCACACCGGCGGCACCCTCGACAAGCTGGAGAGCTTTGCCGGCTTCGAAACCCGCCCCGACCGCGCCACCTTCCAGCGCATCGTCCGCGCGGTCGGCTGCGCCATCGTCGGCCAGACCGACGACCTCGCCCCCGCCGACCGCCGCCTCTATGCGATCCGCGACGTCACTGCGACGGTCGAGAGCCGACCGTTGATCGTGGCCTCGATCCTTTCCAAGAAGCTCGCCGTCGGCACGACTGGCCTCGTCATGGACGTCAAATGCGGCAACGGAGCGTTCATGACCACCTTGGACGACGCCCGTGCCCTCGGCCGAACGATCGCCGACGTCGCCAACGCCGCGGGCCTGCCCACCCGGGCGATCGTCACGGACATGAACCAGTGCCTCGGCCGGACCGCCGGCAACGCGCTCGAGGCCGCCGAGGCCGTAGCGTTCCTCAAAGGCGAGGCCCGCGACCTCCGCCTTGCCGAGGTCACCCTGACCCTGGGTGCGGAGCTTCTGCAGCTCTCGGGCCTCGAAACGGACCTGAACGAAGCCCGCGCCCGGCTCGAGCGCCACCTCGCCGAAGGCAGTGCCGCCGAACGCTTCGCCCGCATGGTGGCAGCCCAGGGCGGGCCGAACGATGCCCTCTCGGCAGAGCTGCCCGAGGCACCCGTCGTGGTCCCGGTCCGGGCCGCCGCCAGCGGCTGGATCACCAGGGTCGCCACGCGCGAGTTCGGCCTCGCCGTCATCGAGCTCGGCGGCGGCCGGACCGCACCCGAGCAGACGATCGACCACGCGGTGGGTCTCGCCGAGGTCCGGGGCCTGGGCGAACGGGTCGAGGCGGGTGAGCCCCTGGTCCTCGTCCACGGCCGTGACCCCGACGTGGCATCGGACATCGCTACCCGTCTCGCTGGTGCGTTCACGATCGGCGCGGCGCCACCAGCAGCGGCACCGGTAATCGTCGAGCGGCTCTAGATCTCGAGCTCGACCGTCACCGGCACATGGTCGCTCGGCTGCTCCCAGCCGCGCGCCGCGCGCGTCACCGCCGCAGCGCGCAAAGCCGGGGCGAGCGCCGGCGTCAGCCAGACGTGATCGAGCCGGCGGCCGCGATCGGAGGCGTTCCAGTCGCGGTTGCGATAGCTCCACCAGGTGAAGAGCTTCTGCTCCGGCGGGATGATTCCACGGACGGCGTCGACCCAGCCGTGGCTCGCCTGCAGCCGATCCAGCTTCTCGACCTCGACAGGGGTGTGGCTGACCACGGACAAGAGCTGCTTGTGGCTCCAGACATCGGTCTCGAGCGGGGCGATGTTGAGATCACCCAGCAGCACCGCCCGCCGCGCGTCGTCGCGGTTGCCGGTGAACCAGTCGGCCAATTCGTCGAGCATCTGCAGCTTGTGCCGGAACTTCGGGTTCTCGTCCGGGTCCGGCACGTCGCCGCCCGCTGGGATATAGAGATTGTGCAGCTCGATCCCGCCCGGCAGCTCGCACACGGCATGCCGGCTGTCCTCGATGCCGCACCATTTGTGGGTGCCGCACCGGCCGAGCGGCACTTTCGCCAGCACCGCCACGCCGTGATAGCCCTTCTGGCCGTGGACGAAGCGGTGCTCGAAACCGAGATCGATAATCAACTCGTGCGGGAACCTGTCGTCCGCGACCTTGGTCTCCTGCAGGCAGAGGACGTCGGGGTCGATCTCCGCCACGATCCGGCGCAGCGCCGCTTCGCGCAGCCGCACGGAGTTGGCGTTCCAGGTGGTGATCTTCAGACGCAAGGCGGGGCTCCAGTGGGCTGCAGCCCTGGTCAAGGGCCGTGCTGCGGTGCATACCGGCGGACGGCAGGTGCTGCAAAGAGGTGACGTGGCAGCGATGGTCGGTGAGGCGAAGATGTGGCGGTGACCCTGGGCCCGATTCGTGCTGCCCTGCAGGAGCCCGCTTTTCGCACCTACATGTCGGCCAATGCGATCTCGGTGATCGGCACCTGGATGCAGCGCACGGCCGTCGGCTGGTATGCCTGGGAGCTCACCGCCTCGCCCTTCTGGCTCGGCATGGTGGCCTTCGCCGATCTTTTCCCGGCCGTCCTGATCGGGCCCTTCGCCGGCGTGCTCGCCGACCGCTTCGACCGGCGGCGGATCATGGTCTGGACGCAGAGCGCCCTGGCCCTCGCCACATTGGCGACGGCCCTCTTGATCATGGCCGGGGCCATCGGCATCGCCGGGCTGGTCGCCATGGTCGGGCTCAAGGGGGCGATCATCGGTATCAACCAGCCGGCCCGTCTCGCCCTGATCCCGGCCTTGGTCGGCCGGGAGCACCTGCCGACGGCCATAGCCCTGAACAGCGTCGTCTTCAACGGTGCCCGCTTCGTCGGCCCGGCCTTGGCCGGCTTCGTCATCGTGCTCTCGGGTGTGCCGGCGGCCCTTCTCGTCAATACGCTGAGCTATGTCCCGATCATCCTGGTGCTGCCCGGCCTCGTGCTCACCGAAGCGCTGACCCCGACGCGTTGGCAGGGGGCCGGGCGGGCAATCACCGACGGCTTTCGCCACATTGCGCAGAGCCCGCTCCTGGCGCCGCTGTTTGCCTTTTTCATCGCACTTTCGCTCGCCGTCAGGCCGCTGGGCGATCTCTTGCCGGGCTTCGCCGAGGGGGTCTTCGGTGCCGGTGTGGAAGGCCTTGCCACCTTGAGCGCGGCCATGGGTCTGGGGGCGGTCCTCGGCGGACTCTGGGTGGCACGGCTGGGTGCGAGCCTCGATCTCCAGCAGGCGGTGCGGCTGCAACTCGCCGTTGCCGCGACGGCAGCCGCCTTCGCGCTCAGCCCCTCGATCTGGCTCGCCGTCCCGGCGATCGCCGCCTTCGGCTTCGTCCTCATCGCCTGCGGCGTCGGGCTGCACACGGCGATCCAGATGGGCGTCGAGCCGGCGCTGCGCGGCCGGGTGATGAGCTTTTTCGGCCTCGTCTTCAGAAGCGTGCCGGCGCTCGGCGCACTCGCCTTGGGGGCGCTGGCCGAGGCGGTCGGGCTCCGCGCCGCCATGCTCGCCGGTGCGTTGATCTTCGTCGCCGTCTACGCTTGGCTGCAGTGGCGCATGCTCCGGGCGAATGCCGATTGACACAGGACCGCCGCTTGGCCTACATCCCCCGATCACTGGCCGGCAGCAGGCGCTGCTCGCTCGTTTTTTGTCGTCCGCCAGCCTTCACCGCCGATGCCCTCGTGGTCCAGCACCGCGTGATCGACGCCGTATGGTGAAGCCGGCTGCAGCAGCTGAGCAGTTGAACCGATGAAAACCTATTCCGCCAAGCCCGGCGACATCAAGCGGGACTGGTACGTGATCGACGCCGAGGGCCTCGTCCTCGGGCGGCTCGCGGCCATCGTCGCCAACCGTCTGCGTGGCAAGCACAAGGCGATGTTCACCCCGCACATGGATTGCGGTGACCACATCGTCGTCGTCAACGCCGAGAAGGTGGCCTTGACCGGCAACAAGCGGACGCAGAAGACCTACTACCGCCACACCGGCTATCCGGGCGGCATCAAGGGGACCACCGCCGACAAGGTGCTCGACGGTCGCTTCCCCGATCGGGTGATCGAGCTCGCCGTCAAGCGGATGGTGCCGAGCGGTCCACTCGGCCGGCAGGTGCTGAAGAAGCTGCACATCTACGCCGGGGCCGAGCATCCGCACGCCGCCCAGGCGCCACAACCGCTCGACATCGCAGCATTCAACGCCAAGAACCGCAAGCTCGGATCCGCGCATGGCTGAAACCGTCACCTCCCTTCAGGACCTCGGCAAGCTCCGCCCCGGCCTCACCGCCGAGCCCGAGGTCGAGACCGCCCAGCCGAAGATCGACAAGTTCGGCCGAGCCTATGCTACCGGCCGGCGCAAGGAATCGGCGGCGCGCGTCTGGGTCAAGCCCGGCAGCGGCCGGTTCACGGTCAACGGCAAGGAGATGCCCGCCTATTTCGCGCGGCCGACCCAGCAGATGATCATCCACCAGCCGCTCGTCGCCATCAACCGGCTGCAGCAATACGACATCGTCTGCTCCGTCGCCGGCGGCGGCCTCTCGGGTCAGGCAGGTGCCGTGCGGCACGGGGTCGCTCGCGCCCTGATCAACTACGAACCCGGCCTGCGCCCGGCTCTCAAGCATGGCGGGTTCCTCACCCGCGACGCGCGCGAGGTGGAGCGCAAGAAGTACGGCAAGGCCAAGGCGCGCCGGAGCTTCCAGTTCTCCAAGCGCTGACCGACCGCAGGCAATTTCACGAGAACGGGCAGCGGGGCATCTCCGCTGCCCGTTGTGCTGTCCAGCCATTCTGCAAAAACTCAAGGCAGCATGCGCGGGCTTTATTTTGTCGCTGATAGCTAATAAAGTGTGTCGGGTCTGGTGTCGAGCAATTCAACTTACAATAGAGTTTGCTGTTGCAACTCTCGCGCGAATTCAAGTCGTTCCGGGGTCAGGGCCTGGGCACCGCCGTGCTTGCCCTTGTCCTCCTCTGCGGCGGTCATGGGGTGGCGTCCGCCCAGGATGCCGTATGGCGCTACAGCGTTCGGCCGGGCGACAATATCTGGGATTTGTCGCGCCGCTATCTCGCCGACTGGCGCAACTGGACCGTCATTCAGGAGATCAACGGCATCGATGAGCCGCGCGGGATCCCGCCGGGCTCCAGGCTCGACATCCCGCTGCGGCTCCTGCGCCTCGATCCGGCTTCGGCAACGCTGGTCGACCTGAGCGGCCCGATCGTCCTGCTGCGCGATGGTGCCGAGCAGCCGGCTGCCCCCGGTGCCGAGCTGCGGATCGGTGACCGGCTGATCGCCGGGAGTGGCGCCGGCGCCGTCATCCGCTTCGCCGATCGTTCGACCGTGACCCTCGGCAGCGACAGTGACCTCGTCTTCGACCGGCTCGGTCAGTATCGTGGCACTGGCATGGTCGACACCCGCCTCAGGCTGGAGCGCGGCCGGCTCGAGACCGAGGTCCAGCCGGCCGCCGGCAGTGGCTCGCATTTCGAGGTCTGGACCCCGCCGGCGGTGAGCTCGGTGCGCGGCACCGACCTTCGGGTCGGTCTCGACGCCCAAGGCGAGCGGAGCGCCACCGAGGTGTTGACCGGCAGGGTCGAGGTTGCCGCGGTTGCGACGGTCAGGCGGGTCACCGGCGGCTTCGGTACCGTGACGCGGCAAGGCGAGGCGCCGGCACCGCCGCGGCCGCTTCTGCCACCCCCCGCGCTCGACGAGTTGCCGGCCAGCCTCGAGCGGCTGCCGTTGCGGCTGCCGATGCCGGAGCTGACAGGGGCCGAGCGCTTCCGCTTCGCCCTGGCCACCGATCCGAGTTTCCAGCCGCTGCTCGTCGAGGAGGTCGTGCCGGCCGGCGGTGCTGCCCGGCTGGATCTTCCCGATGGGCGCTATGCCGCGCGTCTGCGCGGGATCGAGCCGGACGGGCTCGAGGGCCGTGATCAGGTCTGGGAGCTCGAGGTCTTCGCCCGACCGGAGCCGCCGGCCCCGCTCACCCCGCAGCGCGACGGCCGGCTGCGCGATCCGCTGCCACAATTCGGCTGGACCGAGCCCCTCGATGCCGCCGGCTATCGCTTCGCGCTTGCCACCGATCCCGACTTTGCGGCACCCGCCGTCGAGACCGATACCCTCACCGGCAACGCCTTCACACCTGCGACCCCGCTGCCGCTCGGCACCTACTATTGGCGGGTCGGCACCATCGATCGCGACGGGCGGCGTGGGCCCTGGGGCGACGTGCTGACCTTCGAGGTCCTGGCCCCGCCCGCCGAGCCCGCGATCGACGAGACCGAGCGCGACGGCGGCCGCTTCACCATCCGCCTGGCCGCTTTGGAGCCCGGCCAGCGCGTGCGCTTCCAGATCGGCGGCGATGCCGACTTCGCCGATATTCTCTACGACCAGACCGCCGACGAGCCGGAGCTGGTGGTGCCCGGGCTGCTGCCCGGCGACTACTGGTTCCGCGCCCAGATAATCGAGGCGGACGGCTTTGTGGCCGACTTCAGCACGCCGCAGCGGATCACCGTACCGGCGGCCAGCTGGTGGCCGATTTTGCTGATCCCGTTCGCCCTCCTGGTCATCCTGCTCTAGCATGCCGCTCGGGCCGGTGCCGTCGCTCCGTCGTGGCATCGTCCTCATGACGGCCGTGGTGATCGTGGCGTCGGCGCTCGAGCGAAGCGGCATCGCCGAGCACCTCGATCTCGCGGTCTTCGATCGGCTCGCCCCGCGCCTCGTCGCAGTCGGCGGCGCGCCCGTGGTCGTCGTCGAGATCGACCAGCACAGCCTGGAACGGTTCGGGCGCTGGCCCTGGCCGCGCGGGTTGCACGCCGATCTCATCGACCGGCTGGCGACCGCCGGGCCTCGGGTGATCGGCTACGACGTCCTGTTCGCCGAACCCGATGCCGGCGATCCGGCTGGCGATGCGGCGCTCGAGGCAGCCATCGCCCGGGCCGGCAACGTCGTCCTGCCGATGATCGCCGAACCGCCCGAGCATGGCCTGCCACCTTTGGAAATCCTGCCGTTCGGGGAGCTGCCGACCCGTGCCGCGGCCCTCGGCCACGGCCATCTCGAAGTGGATTTGGACGGCCGACTGCGCCGCCTCCATCTGCGCGCCGGGGTCGGCGACGCCTATTGGCCCGCCTTCGCTCGTTCCGTCCAGCGGGTCGCAGCACCGGCCGTGCCGGACGCCGCAACGCGCGGCGCTCCAGCGCCCCTGGCCGGCGCCGGTTTTCTCGGCTGGGAGAGCGAGGATGCGGTTCTCGTGCCGATCCCGCCGGCACCGCAGCCGCTGCGCCATTACTCGGCGAGTGATCTCCTGGACCGCCCGATCCTCGACGATCTCGCCGATGCGATCGTGCTGGTCGGTGCAACCTCGCGCGGCATCACGGGGTGGGTCGATATCGGTACGGCAGACACCGCGAGAATGGTCCCACCGATCTATTTCCATGCCCTTGCGATCCGTGCCCTGCGCGCCGAGCAGACGGTCACGCCGGTCAGCCGGCCTCGCCTCGCTGCCATGCTGCTGACATCCATCGCCTTCTTGCCCTGGCTGGTCGTGCGGCTCGTCGGCGGGCGTGCGCAGTGGGCCATGTTCGGCCTTGCACTGCTCATCCCGATCGTGATCGGCATTGCTGCCCTGGCCGCAGGGCGTGTTCTCCTGCCGTTTGCCAGCGTTGCCACGGCCATCCTTTGCGCCCTTGCGGCCGATGCGATGCTCGTTTTTGGCCAGCGCTTGCGCCGGGCGCAGCTGGCACGCAGCCTCGCGCATACGGCGCTGGCCAACGTCGCCGACGCCGTCTTGACGACGGACGGCCGCAAGGTCGTCGACTATGCCAACCCGGCAGCGGAGCGCCTGATCGGATTCGACGCCGACAGCCTGATCGGCCGCCGCCTCGACGACGTGGCGCCGGAGATCGGCAAGCTGATCGATTGCCGGGATGGATCCGTGCAGACGGCGACCGTCGAGCTGCTCGACCTGTACGGCGAGAGGCAGGCCGCCCTGAAACGCGACTGGCGCAGCTTGCCATTGACGGCGGCGGATGGCACCCCGCGGATCCTCAAGACCGCCGTCCGGCGGCTCGGCGAGAGGCAGCGGCGCGGTGGCTGGGTCATCGCCCTCAACGACGTTACCGACGAGCAGCGGCTGCTCGACGAGGTGGCGTTTCGGGCGACACATGATGGCCTCACCAAGCTGCCGAACCGCTATCTGTTGATCGACCGTCTGGGCAGCGCGATCGAGCGCGGTCGCCGCAGGCGGCGCCTCGTGGTCGTGGCCTTTCTCGATATCGACCGGCTGAAAAGCATCAACGACGCGCTCGGCCATGCGGTGGGCGATGCCGTTCTGGTCGAGCTCGCGAGCCGGCTCAGCAGGCAGGGACGCGCCACCGACACGATTGCGCGGATCGGCGGGGACGAGTTCGTCCTGCTCCTGGAGGACCTCGAAACGCGACAGGAGGTCGAAACTGCGATCGCTCGCTACCGGCGCACGCTGCTGGAGCCGGTGGCCGTCGATGGCCGGCGGTTCGACATCAAGGCGAGCATCGGCGTCGCCTGCTTTCCCCGTCACGGCGAGAGCCCGGACGAGCTCTTGCGCCGTGCCGACACCGCGATGTACCGGGCCAAGAGCGGTGGGCGCGATCAGGTCGTCTTCTTCGATCCGGCTTTGCACGGCGACGAGAGCGGTGGCCTGCTTCTCGATGCGGCACTCCGTCAGGGCATCGCGCGGGACGAGCTCGAGCTGCACTACCAGCCGCGCATCGATCTCGGCCGACGACGGCCGGCCGGGGTCGAATCGCTGGTCCGCTGGAACCACCCGGAGCAGGGTTTCCTGCCGCCCGGCCGCTTCATCGGGCTCGCCGAGGAGACCGGCTCGATCGTCGAGCTCGGTCGCTGGGTGGTGGCCAGGGCCTGCGCCGATCTCGCCAGCGTGGCCTTGCGCGATACCGGCCTCCGGCTCTCGATCAATCTCTCGGTGGTCCAGCTCAAGCGCGATCAGGGTTTCGTCGATTTCGTGCGATCGACACTCAACAAGCACGACCTCGCCCCGGATCGCCTCGAGCTCGAGGTCACCGAAAGCCTCTTTCTGGATCCGGCGCTGCCGATGCTCGGCCGCCGGCTCGCCGAGCTTGCCGCACGCGGCGTGCATCTCTCGATCGACGATTTCGGCACCGGCTACTCGTCGCTCGCCTATATCAACCGCTTTCCCTTCGACCGCATCAAGATCGATCGGTCGTTCGTGCATGCGGTGGACCAGGACAAGGGAGCGCGGGCGATCGTCAGGGCGATCGTGGGTCTGAGCGAGGCCCTGGCCAAGAAGACCACAGCCGAGGGCGTGGAGGAGGAAGGCCAGCTGGCCTTTCTCGACGAGCTCAACTGCAACGAGGGGCAAGGCTACCTGTTCGGCCGCCCCGTCCCGCTGGCCCGGCTCCTCGACGAGCTCGCCACCTGAACCCCAGATGCCTCTTCTGGACAGAGACGGGCGCAGACCGCATACCGACTGCCGAGACGTGCCGCGGACGGGGAGGGGGAAGACGTGCTGGTGATCCTGGGCTCGGTGAACGCCGATCTCCTCTTGAAGGTGGCAAAGCTGCCGGCACCGGGCGAGACCGTCCTGTGCCCGGCCTACGAGATGGCGCCCGGCGGCAAGGGCTCGAACCAGGCAGCGGCCGCCGCCAAGGCCGGGGCCGCCACCCGCTTCATCGGCCATCTGGGTGACGACGCCTACGGGCCCGTCGTCCGCAAGCTTCTGGTCGAAGCCGGCATCGACTGCGAACGGCTCGCCGTGTCGAAGCGGCCCACGGCAATCGCCGTGATCGGCGTCGACGAGGCGGGCGAGAACGCGATCATCGTGGCGAGCGGGGCCAATCTCGACACCCATGCCGGTCAGGTGCCGGACGACCTCCTGGGACCGGCAACGACCGTCCTCTGCCAGAACGAGATCCGCATGACCGAGACTGCGGCCATTCTCGCTCGCGGCAAGGCCGCCGGTGCCCGGACGATCCTCAACCTCGCACCGGCAGGGCCGCTCATGCCCGAGGTTCTGGCCAGCCTCGACGTCCTGGTCGTCAACGAGATCGAAGCCCGCATGGCGGCAGACGCCGCCTCGGGCGAGCCGCTCGATCTCGCCCGGCGGCTGGCCCAGGCGCACAACCTGACCTGTGTCGTCACCCTCGGTGCAAAAGGAGCCATCGCCGTCGGGCCCGACGGCAGCTGGCGGGTCGGCAGTCTCTCGATCACGCCCGTCGATACCACCGGCGCCGGTGACGCCTTCGTCGGCGTTCTGGCGGCCGCCCTCGATGCCAAGAAGCCGATGGCCGAGGCCCTGCACCGGGCGAGCCTTGCCGCCGGGCTCGCCTGTCTCGCCGTGGGCGCGCAGTCGTCGCAGCCGAAGGCTGCCGAGATCGAGGCGCGGCTGCACGAGTTGGCACCGCCCGCCGCCCTCGACTGATCCCGGAGCAGCGGCTCTGCGTAACCTGTTCGAACGCGAATAGGAGTGAGTTATCATGCTGCGGCGGCATTTTCTGCGGCAGAGTGCTGGATTGTTGGTTGGAATGGGGATGGTTGGTACGCGCGCGACCCGGGCGAATACGAACAGCGGTGAGCTCCGCTTCGAGGTGTTTCGCAACGGCAGCGAGATCGGCTACCATGTCTTGAGCTTCAACCAGGACGGTGAGCGGCTGACGGTCGACATCGATATCGAGCTCAGGGTTCGGTTCGCCTTTATCACCGCCTACCGCTACGAGCACCGCAACCGCGAACAGTGGGAGGCGAGTGAGCTCCTGGGGTTCAAGAGCCGGACCAACGACAACGGTACCCGGCATTCGGTCGAGGCCAGACGCGACGACGGGCAGCTGATCGTCCAGGGCAGCGAGGGCAAGCTCGAGTTGCCGGTTTCGATGCTGCCGACCACCTACTGGCACCGCAACTTCATGGCGCGCAATCGCTGGATCGATACGCAGAACGGGCGGATCGTCGAGAGCCAGGTGAACGCCCGCGGCAGCGAGCGGATCGAAGCGGCGGGCGAGATGGTCGAAGCCGAGCGGTTCGAGGTCCGCGGTGACCTGGATGTCGACCTCTGGTACCACGACGATCGCTGGGTGAAGCTCGGGTTCGCCGCGTCCGATGGTTCGCGGATCGACTACCGGCTGACCAATGCCGAGGCCTATCGCTTCCTCTCCTTCCGCCCGGGCGAGTCGAGCAGCACTTGACCCGTGCGATCCGCCTGGTCTTCGCCGATCAGCTCAGCCCTGAGCTCTCGGCGGTTGCTGACCTGTCGAACGGCGACGTGGTGCTGCTGGCCGAGGTGGCGGCCGAGACCGCCTACGTCCCGCATCACCCCAAAAAGATCGCGTTCCTGTTCGCGGCGATGCGCCATTTCGCGGCCGAACTGGCGGCGGACGGGGTCAAGGTTCGCTATGTCCAGCTGGACGATCGGGCCAATACCGGCAGCTTGCGCGGCGAGATCGAACGGGCCGTCCGTGACCTGAAAGCTGACCGGGTCATCGTCACCGAGCCTGGGGAATACCGGGTTCTCGACGACATCCGTGGCTGGGAGAAGGCGTTCGGGGTCGCGGTCGAGATCCGCCCCGACGATCGCTTTCTCTGCTCCATCCGCGACTTCGAGAACTGGGCGCGCGGCAAGAAGCAGCTGCGGATGGAGCTCTTCTACCGCTGGATGCGCGAGCGCACCGGCTGGCTGATGGACGAGAACGGCGAGCCCGAAGGCGGCCGCTGGAACTACGATGCCCTGAACCGCAAGGCGGTGGATCCCGGCACCGACTTCCCGCGGCCGATGCGCTTCACCCCGGACGACACGACCAGGGAGGTGCTCGCCCTCGTCGGCCGTCGCTTCGGCAATCGGTTCGGCGATATCGAGCCCTTCTGGTTCGCCGTCAGCCGCCGCGACGCCCGCCGTGCCCTGGCGCATTTCGTCAAGACGGCGCTCGCGGACTTCGGCGACCACCAGGACGCCATGGTCGACGGCGAGGACTGGCTGTTCCATTCGAGCCTGTCGCAGTACATCAACTGCGGCCTGCTCACCCCGCGCGAGGTCTGCGAGGCGGTGCTGGATGCGCATCGCGAGCGCCGGCTGCCGCTCAACGCGGTCGAGGGCTTCATCCGCCAGATCCTCGGCTGGCGCGAGTTCGTGCGCGGCGTCTACTGGCTGAAGATGCCGGACTACGCCACGCTCAACGGCCTCGGCAACCGGCGCCGTCTGCCGGCCTTCTACTGGACCGGCGAGACCGAAATGCGTTGCATGGCGCATGCCATCGGCCAGACCAAACGCGAGGCGCTGTCGCACCACATCCAGCGGCTGATGGTCACCGGCAACTTTGCACTCTTGGCAGGCGTTGTGCCGGAAGAGATCTGCACCTGGTATCTCGCGGTCTACGCCGATGCCTTCGAATGGGTCGAGCTCCCCAACACGCTCGGCATGGTGATGCACGCCGACGGCGGCTATCTGGGCTCGAAGCCCTACGCCGCGTCCGGCAACTACATCGACAAGATGTCGAACTTCTGTGCCTCGTGCCGCTACGATGTGAAGAAAAAACTCGGGCCGGATGCCTGCCCGTTCAACTATCTCTACTGGAACTTCATGATCGAGAATCGCGAGCGGCTCGGCCGCAACCCGCGCATGGGGCCGATCTTCAAGACACTCGAGCGGATGACGGACGACCGCAAGCAGGCGATCGCCCTGGACGCGAAGCGCTTTCTCGACAACCTCGAGCCCTGGCAGCGCGAGGCGGCCGAATGACCGAGCGCGTCTGGATCGTGGGTGCCAGCTACGGCATCGGTGCCGCGCTTGCCGAGCGGCTCGCCCGCGACGGCAAGACGGTCTTCGCCAGTGCCAGGAGCCGGGACAAGCTCGAAGCGCTGGCGGCGCAGCACGCGGGGCGCATCCGCCCCTTGCCACTCGACGTCACCGACCAGGCTGCCGTCAAGGCGGCTCTGCGGGAGATCGCGGCCGATGGCGGCCCGCCCGACATCGTCGTGCTGAATGCCGGCAGCCACCATCCGGTCGCCGCCCGCGATTTCAAGGCCGACGATCTGCGCAAGCTCGTCGAGCTCAACATCATGGGTGTCGCCAACGGCATCGAGGCCGTGCTGCCGGGCATGCTCGAGCGCAATGCCGGCAGGCTGGCGGTGGTCGCGTCGGTGGCGGGCTATTCGGGCCTGCCGACCAGCGCCTATTACGGCTGCACCAAGGGCGGGCTGATCAACATGGTCGAATCGCTGGCGTTCGATCTGCGCCAGACCGGGGTCAAGCTGCAGCTGATCAACCCGGGCTTCGTCAAGACCCCGCTCACCGACAAGAACGAGTTCGAGATGCCGTTTCTCGTCTCGGCCGAGCACGCGGCCGACGTGATCGCCAAGGGTCTCGCCAGCGACAGGTTCGAGATCGCCTTTCCGACGACGTTCGTGCTGATCCTCAAGTTCCTGCGGATGCTACCCTACCGCCTCTATTTCCCGCTCGTCGGGCGCAGCACCGGCAAATGACGATACTCGAGCGGGCGCACGCCTATGCGCGCTATTTCGACGAGCTGTCGCCGGCGAGCCGGGACAAGCTGAAAAAGCTGGCGCACCCGGACATTCGGTTCGTCGATCCCTTCAACGACGTGCGCGGGATCGACAAGCTGTTCGCGGTCTTCGATCACATGTTCGAGACGACCACGAACCCGAAATTCGTCACCGAGCCGCCGATCGTCTCTGGCAAGACCGCCTTCATCAAGTGGCGCTTCACCTGCACCATCAACAATCGCTTCTACCGCAAGGCGATGACGATCGACGGGGTGACAGAGGTGCAGTTCGACGAAGCGGGGTTGATCACCGCCCATCTCGACTATTGGGACGCCGCAGGACAACTCTACGAAAAGCTGCCGCTACTCGGCGGCCTCCTGCGTGCGATACGCCATCGTCTGGCCGTCCCGGACTGAGGCCTCGTCCTGGTCGGTGCCGGCAGCGGCGTCGGGTTGCTTCTGGAAGAAGATGTAGACCTCGCCGAGCGTGAAGCCCCACTTCGACACCGTCGTGCGGTTGATCATGACGTTCTCGTCCTGGAGCAGCATCCAGTCGTCGAAGGTCACCCGCCAGGTGCGGTCGCCGACCGCGAGGTCGAAGTCGTAGCCCCAGCGCATCGCCTTGCCGCGCCGCTCACCCTTGGCCGTGCCGATGATGTCGTCGGCCTCGCCCTCGTAGCGCCCATCGCCGAGGTGACGGATGCGCCAGATCCGCTTGTCGATCTCGCCATCGGCGTAGACGAAGTCCTCGTCGAGCACGAGCACGTCGTCCTCTAGGTGACCCTGGATATCGACCACGAACTCGCGGCGGACGGTGCCGAACCGGTCCTGGAAGAATCCCCAGGCCTTGGTCTGCCCGAGGAAGTACTCCTCGGGGACGAACGCGGGACCGGTGTCGGTGAAATCGTCGATCTTCATGGCAGAACAACCCGTTATGACAACGAGCATTACGGCCATGAAGAGGGTGCGGATCATCATCTCAGGGCGTTCCTTGGGCAGCAGCCAGTTTTTTTCGCAGCTCGCCGTAGCGGGCCGCGTCGATCTCGAAATTCCAGACGAGGCCGATCGAGGCGAGCTTCATGACGAGCGGCAATAGGGCATAGAGAACGGAGAGCGCCCAAAGTGCCAAGGGCGCGTTGGAGGTCGCATCGGCAACGAAACCGACTTGCTCGAGCGCGACGAACGCAATGCCGACGGCAAGCGCGAACGACAGCTTGGTCGCCATGCTCCAGAGCGCGAAATAGAAGCCGGCGCGCTTGTTGCCGGTCTCGACACTGTCGGCATCGACCACGTCGGCCTGCATGGCGGTCGGCAAAGCCAGATCTGCGCCGAGGCTGAGCCCGCTCAAGAGGCAAACGAGCGCGAACCACCAGACATCGCCGGCGCCGAGAAACGGCACGAAGGCGAAAACGCAACAGACCCAGAGCATCGACAGCGACCAGGCCCGATGCTTGCCGACGCGATAGCTGACCTGGAGCCAGAACGGGATGGCGACAAGCCCGCTCGCGAAATAGAGCAGGAGCAAAGGCCCACCGGCAGCGGGGGCGACGATGACGTGCTGGACGAAGAGGAGAAAGAGTGTGGCCGGCAGTCCGTTGGCCACACCGTTGAGCAGGTAGGCGAAGATCAACTGGCGAAACGGCCGGTTGGCGAGTGCCGTCTGCACGCCGGAGATGAAGGGGATGGCGTGCGCCTCGGCATAAGGCCGCTCGCGGATCCGTGTGAAAAGCACGGCGGCTGCGATCGGCAGGGCGATCGCCATCATCCAGAAGATCGAGGCCATCGTCTCGCGGCTGCCCGGATCCTTGCCGATCAGCGTCGGCAGGGCGGCGGCGGTCAGGATGCCGAGAATGACGAAGCTCTCGCGGGCGCCGAAGATCCGCGAGCGCTCGTTGTAGTCGGACGAGAGCTCGGCACCCCAGGCGCTATAGGCCAGGAGAATCATCGTCCAGGCGAGATAGGCGATGCTGCTCCAGACGAAGAGGTAGAGGCCGCCGGCATCATCGGGTGGCAGGAAGAGCTGCCAGCTCGCGACCAGCAGGAGCGGTATGGAGGCCAGGACCCAGGGGCGGCGACGGCCGAACGGTGTTCGGGTGCGATCGCCGAGCATGCCGACGAGCGGATCGGTGAAGACGTCGATCACCCGGGCGAGCAAGAGGATGATGCCGACGGTGACGAGTTCGACACCCAAATCGCGTGCGTAGAAGGTCGGCAGGTAGACGTAGAAGGGCAAGTTGAGGGCCGCCAGGGGTAGCGCCAACCCGCCGAACGCCACCAGGTCGACGAGCCCGAGCGGCTTCTCCTCGGCGCCAGCCTCGCTCATGCGTCGGCGTGCTGCATGGTGGCCCCTTCAGCTCCGCTTCAGCGCCAGCTGCAACACATCGGTGCTGCCGGTGCGAAAGCCCGCCTCGCAATAGCCGAGATAGTAGCGCCAGAGACGGCGGAAGCGTTCGTCGTAGCCGTGGTTCTTGAGCTTGTCCGAGGCGGCATCGAAGCGATCGCCCCAAAGCCCGAGCGTGCGGGCATAGTCGCGGCCGAAGGCGATGCTCTGCGTGACCTCGAGGCCAACCTTCCTGGTCTGCTCCGCAAGTGCCGTGGCGGACGGCAGCATGCCACCCGGGAAAATATACTGCTGGATGAAATCGGCGCCGCGGCGGTAGGTGTCGAAATAGGTGTCCTTGATGGTGATGATCTGCAGGCCGGCGATGCCGCCCGGCTTCAGCACATTCCTGACCTGGCCGAAATAGGTCGGCCAATAGCGCTCGCCCACGGCCTCGAACATCTCGATCGAGGCGACCCGGTCATAGGCACCGCTGACGTCACGGTAGTCGAGCAGCCGGATCTCGACCCGATCCTGCAAGCCCGCCTCGGCGACCCGTCGCGAGGCCAGCTCGTGCTGCGCCTTCGAGATCGTGATGCTGGTGACCTCGGCGCCGAAATCCCTGGCCGCGGCCATCGCAAAGCCACCCCAGCCACTGCCGATCTCGAGCAGCCGATGCCCCGGCTGCAGCTCGATCATCCGGCAGAGATTATGATACTTGGCGAGCTGGGCAGCCTCCAGATCGGTGCCCGGGCGCTCGCCGAAAAGGGCGGCCGAGTAGGTCATCGATGGGTCGAGCCAGGCGGCGAAGAAGTCATTGCCGAGGTCGTAATGCGAATGGATGTTGCGCTTGGAGCCCGCCTTGGTGTTCGACCGGAACCAATGCTGGACCCGGGCTACGATGCGGGCGAGCACCGGGCCGAAATAGCCCTCACCCCAGGCGTCGTAATTGCGGTCGAGCAGCTCCAACAGGTTCGGCAGGTCGGGCGTCTCCCATTCGCCGGCGATGTAGCTCTCGGCAAAACCGACGCTGCCGTGCTTGAGGTAGCGATCCACCACCCTGGCATCGCGGATGTGCAGGGCGGCTGCGGGACCGGCATCGTCACCGCGCATCACCTCCGTGGTGCCGTCCGGCAAGACCAGCTCGAGTGTGCCGTGGCGCAGCCGCCTGAAGAGGCGCAGGATCGTGTCGATGCGCAGACGATCCGTGGCCGTGCCGCGCCCTGGAGCTGCGGTGCCGAGACTGTGCTGGCCGGTGCCCATGCGTTCTACTCCGTCCTTGCGCCACCTCTTCTGGGCAGCGACGGCTAGCCATCGACCTGCCCGGCGGTCTTCGGGTGATAGGGTGCCCCCTTCAGCCAGAGCCGAAGAGCCTCGACATGAATGCCACCAACCACCTTGAACGTCATGGCGAGATTGCGCAGCAGGCAGCCGGCGAGATGGCGATCGCTGAAGGGCAGGCTCTTGCCGGTCTGGCTCGCGGTGAAAAAGACCCCGTCCCGATCAGTCTCGCGGATCACGAGCTCCAGCGTCTCCGCCGGCGGCCGCAGCACGAAGTGGTAGGCGGCTGCCATGTCGATGAAGGGCGAGACGTAGAACGACTTCTCGACCCCGTGCCGCACCCGCCCGTCGGCGCCGCGCTGCGCCGGACCCGCCGGCAGGACATAGGCATGCTGGCCGCCGAAGGTGTTCTTCACCTCGTAGAGCACACCCAAAAGCTCGTTCGCCGCGTCGTAGGCGAAATAGACGCTCAGCGGGTTGAAGACGAAGCCCCAGAGCCGGGGAAAGCAAAGAAGCTCGAGCCGAGCGATACCCTCGATACCGGCTGCGGAAAAATGCGCCTCGGCCCAGGGGCGTAGCGGCGAGCCGTCGCGCGCCCCGTGATCCCTCGCCCGAAACGAGAGGATGCCGGCTCGTTCGAACTTCAGGAGCCGCGACACTCTCGACAACTCGGGCAGTTCGTCGAGGTCGAGCAGCAGCGAGAACACGCGATACCGAAAGCCGTGCCGCACCGGCCGCAGGCGCTGGTGCATGACGATGCCGTCGTAGAGCCTGGAGCGCAGCTCTGCCTGGGTGCTCACCATGGCCAACCGCAGGTGCGGCGGCTCATGCCGATTGCGCCGCCGCATGCTCGGGCAGGCCGAGCGATGCTGCCGCCGGAACATGACGCGCTGCTGCCGCCGGCGCTTTCCAGGGTGCCGTCACACCGAGCCTGGCCGCGGCTTCGAGGCCCGAGCGCAGCCCGTCCTCGTGAAAGCCATAGCCGAGCCAGGCGCCGGCATGGAAGACGCCGCCGCGGCCCTGGATGTGCCGCATGGCGTCCTGTGCCGCAATGGCTGCAGCATCGAAGACCGGGTGGTCGTAGGCGAACTCGCCGTGGACCAGGGCCGGATCCGGCTCCCGGATCGGATTCATCGAGACGAACAGCGGCAAGCGCTCGTCGATGTTCTGCAGACGGTTCATCCAGTAGGTCACGGCGACGCGGGCCCCGGGCTCGAGCAGACCACCGGCACTATAGTTCCACGCGGCCCAGGCGCCACGGCGTTTCGGCATCAGCGACGCGTCGCTGTGCAGGACGGCCCGATTGGGCTGGAACTTGAAGGTGCCCAGGATCCGCCGCTCCTCGGCGTCGGCATCGAGCAGCACGGCCGCCGTCTGATCGGCGTGGGCCGCCATCACCACGGCATCGAAGTGGAACTGCCCGCCCCGCCCGTCGACCACCTCGACGCCGCCGGGTACGCGCCTGACCGCGACCACCGGCGCGGCGCTGCGGACATTGGCACCGAGCGCCTGCCGGATGGCGGCGACATAGTCGCGCGAGCGATGGCTCAACGTCCGCCAGGCCGGCCGATCGGCCACGGTCAAGAGGCCGTGATTGGCGAAGAAGCGGAGAAAGCTGGTGGCCGGGAAATGCAGCATGGTGGCGGTCGGGCACGACCAGATGGCGGCCGCCATGGGCAGGAGGTAGGCACCAGTGAAGGCCTGGCCGAACTGGTGCGCGTCGAGGAAGCGCCCGAGCGTCCAGTCCTGCCGCTCGGCCGCCTCCAGATGCGTGATGCCGAGCTTGTTGAAGCGCATGATGTCCGCGAGCATCCGGTAGAAGCCGGGGCGCAACAGATTGCGCTTCTGGGCAAAGAGGGCGGCAAGCGACGCACCGCAATATTCCAGCCTGCCGCCGTCGATGCTCGCCGAGAACGACATGTTGCTCGGCTCGGTCGGGACCTTCAGGTGCGCAAGAAAGGCGGTGAGCTCGGGATAGTTGCGCTCGTTGTAGACGATGAAGCCCGTGTCGACGGCTACCGTCGCGTTCGCGATCGTCACGTCGACGGTATTGCTGTGACCGCCGAGACGCGCCTCCCGCTCGAACAGGGTGACGCGGTGCTGTCGGCCGAGCAGCCACGCAGCAGAAAGGCCGGCAATGCCGGAGCCGACGACACCGAGCTGCAAGAACTATCTCCGGGGAGCCGAGCGGGCGAGGCCAACGCTGATTTGCATGCAGCTTTCTCTATGCACTCGCCACTGCGCCGCTATTGACAAGGAAGGACCAGACCCCCGGCAGCGGGGCCCGCCGGCCCCGGGGGAGGAAAGACCGGCGGGCTATTGCCACTGGCTTTTCAGCCGGCTGGCTACCCAAGTCTACGCCGGGCGTGCTGACCCGGATCACGCGGCAGGGCACCGCAGCCAAGATTTTTTTCGAATCCGAACGACGCCGAGCCTCAAGCCTCATCGCGCAACGCCTTGGCCTGCTCCACCCACCGTTCGCGGCTGATCTGCCCATTGAAATCGAGCACCTCGTCGATCCGCTTCAGGTCGTCCTCGGTGAAGGCCGCAATCTGTGCGAAGGTCGTGATGCCGAGCTTGTTGAGGCGTTGCCGCAAGACCGGGCCGATGCCGCGGATCCGCTCGAGATCGTCGGGCGCGTCGATTGGTGGCGTGAAGAGCGGCTGCTCCTCGGCCGGCGGCTGCACGGCTGCCTGATCGAGTGCGGCGCGCTCCGCCATCAGCCGTTTTCGCGCCGATGAGCCAGCCGGCAGTTGCGCCAGCTTCGCGTCGATCCGCCGCTTGGCCTGGGCGAGCCGCTCGGCCTCGCTGAGCGCCTGCTCGGTGGTCGGCGCCGAGCTGCCGGCGGGGGGTGGCGGTGCAGGCTCGGCCCGAGCTGGGGCTTGCGGTGCCGGCAGCCGCTGCTGCTCGAGCTGGCGCAGCCGCTCCTTGGTCTCGTCATGCGCCGCATCGGCCCGCTTCACCTCGGCCTCGACATGCTCCAGCTTCTTCTTCCAGCCGGCTTCCATCGCCTCGCGACTCTGCGCATCGCGCCGCTCGAAGAACCACCAGGCGCCGATGACGCCGACGACGATACCCAAAACGAAGCTCAGCACCGGACCCATCGCCTGCCTCCTCCCGACCTTCATGCGAACCCCCGGGTACCGCATTAGGCGCGCTCACACCAGCCGCCAGCTGCTTCGTCGCCGTTGCCGCTTCAGCGACGCGCATCCTCCAGGATCATTGCCGCCGCCTTCTCGGCGATCATGATCACCGGCGAATTGGTGTTGCCCGATGTGATGGTCGGCATGATCGAGGCATCGACCACTCGCAAGCCCTCGAGCCCGTGCAGCTTCAGCCGTGCATCGACCACCGCAAGGCGGTCTTCGGCCGGGCCCATCCTGCAGGTCCCGACCGGATGGAAAATGGTGGTGCCCAGGGCACCTGCGGCCTTGACCAGTTCGGGCTCCTCGGCAACCGCGGCACCCGGCCGGTATTCCTCGGGCGCGAAGGGGGCGAGGGCAGAGGCTGCCATGATCCGCCGGGTGAGGCGGATGGACTCCGCCGCCACTTTCTGGTCCTCGGCGGTCGACAGGTAGTTGGGGGCGATCGCCGGTGGTGCCTTGGCGTCTCTCGACTTCAAGCGAACCGTGCCGCGGCTGGTCGGCCGGAGATTGCAGACCGAGGCGGTGATCGCCGGGAAGGGGTGCAGGGGATCGCCGAAGCGGTCGAGGCTCAAGGGCTGGACGTGGTACTCCACATTGGGCGTGGCGAAGCTCGGATCGGTCCGGGCGAAGGCCCCCATGGTCGATGGCGCCATGCTCAGGGGCCCGGTTCGATGGAGCGCATACTCGAGCGCCATCCGCGCCCGGCCGAGCAGGCTCGCTGCCTGCTCGTTCAGGGTCAGCGTGTTCTTGACCTTGAATACCGTGCGGATCTGCAGGTGATCCTGCAGATTGCCGCCGATTCCCGGGAGGGCGTGGTGCACCTCGATACCATGCTCGGCGAGCACGGCCGGATCCCCGATCCCGGAGAGCATCAGCAGCTGCGGCGAGGCGACAGCACCGCTCGCGAGGACGACCTCGCGGCCGGCGCTCGCCGACTTCTGCAGCGTGTGCTCGACATAATCGACCCCGCTGCAGCGATGATCGCTGAACCGGAGACCGGTGACCTGGGCACCGGTCACCACCAGCAGATTGGGCCTCGGCCGCGCGGGCTTGAGAAAGGCCTTGGCCGTCGACCAGCGCACCCCCTTCCGCTGATTGACGTGAAAATAGCCGCAGCCCTCGTTGCTGCCGCGGTTGAAGTCGCTGGTCCTGGGGATGCCGACCTCGGCGGCGGCCTCCCGGAAGGCGTCGAGAATGGGCCAACTAACCCTGGGCTCCTCGACCCGCCATTCGCCGCCGGCGCCATGCAGCTCGTCGGCACCATGCACGAAATCCTCGGATTTCTTGAAGAACGGCAGGACGTCGTCCCAGCTCCAGCCCGGATTGCCGAGCTGCCGCCAGTGATCGTAGTCGGCGGCCTGGCCGCGCATGTAGATCATGCCGTTGATCGAGGAGCAGCCGCCCAACACCCGGCCCCGCGGATAGTTCAGGGCGCGGCCACCGAGGCCGGGCTCGACCTCGGTCTTGAAGCACCAGTCGGTCTTGGGGTTGTTCTGGGTGTAGAGATAGCCGATCGGCACGTGGATCCAAAAACGCCGGTCGTGGCCACCGGCCTCGAGCAGCAGCACCCGAGCCCGCGGATCGGCGGACAGCCGGTTGGCGAGCACACAGCCGGCACTGCCGGCCCCGATCACGATGTAGTCGAATGTGCTCATGCGCGTTCACCCCCAGCCGGCCAGGCGCAACGCCGGCCATGCCGCGCGCCACGGCGGCGAACGTTAGCCAGCCGGTCGAAGCCAGGCAACCATGGCCAGATGATCAACCGGCAGCCGCCCCACGGCCATAGGAGTGCGGCGCCCGCACCGTCTGCTCTCGCGCCCGGCGCTGCCGCCAGCGATCGATGGGTCTTTCGACCAGGAGGTAGAGCACGATGGCGCCGAGCACCGAGAGCGTCCCAACGATCAGAAAGACCACCGGCGGCGCGTACACGCCGAGAAAGAAGACCATGATCGGGTAATGGACCAGATACGTCGCATAGGACAATTCGCCGATGAAGCGGTCGATCCGGTTGCGCTGGGTAAGGCCGAACAGGATCGGGATGACCGGGGCCAGGACCAGAGCGCTGAACAGGCTCGCCGCCGGCAGCATATTCCAGATCACGAGATGGGCCGGCAGGCTGACGCCGATCAGACCAGCGAGCAGCAACAACGGCCGCGCCTCAAGCCTCTGCCGCAAAATAGAATTACGGTACCAGCGAAAGATGTGATAGACGAATGCACCGAGGAAGAAAAAATAGGCGGCCGACGGAAAGAAGAAGTAGCCGAAATGCCGGTAGTTCAACGGGCTGAGGGCGACGCCGACGTGAAACAGGCCGCCGGCAACGACGAGCGCGCCGGCGACCCACGGGCCCCGGCGCAGCAGGAACGGCGATACGAGGTAGTAGAGCGCTTCGACCGCTATCGTCCAGAGCGGGTGGTTGAGCATCAGGCTCGCGGCCCCGAACGTGTGCTCGCCACGGCGCAGATAGCCGAGCCCGGTCTCCGGTGTGATGCCGACGAACCAGATGCTGTCCATGCCGAGGATGAACAGGTTGAGAAAGCCCAAATAGGCGAGTGTGAGGGCGTCGAGCGAGCGCAACAGGTCCACCAGGTCGCCGAGGCCCATGCTCACCTCGAACAGCAAGGCCTCGCCGTAGACGATGAAGCTGACGATCACGAGAAGATTGACGATGACCGCCGGCGGCCAAAGGCGAAGCACGCGGTTTGTGTAGAAGAGCCAATTATCGTCGGCTGTCGTGTATTTCTCGTTCAGCACCAGCGCCATGTAGAAGCCGGAGATCATGAAGAACATCTGCACGGCAAGCCAGCCATCCGGGATCGGCAAGCCGAGCACCGTGCTGCCGCCGGCATGAAAATAGACGACCATCAGGGCGAGAAGGCAACGCAGCGTACCCAAGCTCAATCTCCGATCTGCTGCCCCGGGGTCCTGACGAAAACGGCGCGCCGGCCCGGTGCGGCGGGCGCCACATTATTCCGCGGGCAGCGGAGTCGCCTGTGGCCTCTGAAGACGAACCACGTCACCGAGCACCGCGGCGCAGCAGCGTGGCGAGAGCGACGTAATCGCTCACCGTGCCGGTGTCGGATGCGCCACGCCAGATCTTGCGCACGAACGGCATGCCGACCCGGCGCGCCGCTTCGCCGTCCCGATCGTCCCGGTCCCCGATCATGACACAGGCCTCGGGCGGCAATGCCAGGCGCTCCAGGATCCGCTCCAGTCCGCGGGCGTTGGGCTTGAGCCGGTCGACGTCGGGGTCGAGCGCCGACACGCAAAGGTCGGCCTCAAGCCCAAGTGCCGCGAGCTTGTCCTCGATCGAATAGTCGGAGAAGACAGCGATCCTTCGGCCGGTGTCGCGCAACGCCGCGAACAGCGCATCGATGCCGGGGGCCCGGCAGGCGCGCAGCTGCGCGAGCGGCCGCTCGCCGAGCCAGTACTCGGCCACCTGGCGCACCGTTGCGGGATCGATCGCGAGCCGTTCGGCCGGCCGGGTGTATTGCACTCGGGCGACATCGCCCACCTCCTCCTCGCCCAACGTCTCGCGGATCTCGCGAAAGGTCTTGACCGTGCGCAGGAGCCGCCACTCGCGCGGGTGCTGCAGGCAGTGCAGGATCAGCGCCATGGCCATCCGCCGTCGCATGCTGCCTTGATCGTAGAGCGTGCCGTCGACATCGAAAACGACGGCCCGGACCGCGTCCCAGCGAACGGGCGGCATCGTGGACTCCTCTGTGATGAAGCGAACCGTTGCCGACGAGTAGAGCCGGATCTTCAGCCGACCCGACGGACCGGTCGGCATCAGCAGGCCTCCGCTGCCGTGCGGTCCCTTGCCTAGCTGATCGGTGCCGGCGTGTCATGTCGCTAGCGGTGCAACAAATAGAGGCCGATCCCGATGAAGCCGAAGGCCGCCAGTTGGCGCAGGCCGAAGGGCTCGTCCCACAGCAGATGGGCAATCACCGCGGTCATCAGGAAGCCGGCGACCAGGCTCGGCATCGCCACAGTCAGCGGCAATGTCCGCAGCGCCGCGACATAGACCACGGCCGAGCCACCGAGTGCACCGACACCGAGGATCGTCTTGACGTGAAAGAGGGTGCGAAAGAGATCGGCACCGGCCATGGCACCGCCTTTGAGCAGCAGATGCCCGGCCGCGTTGGACGCGATCGCGACGACCAGGAACAGGTAAGCCTGGGTCACGCGTCCAGCTGAGCCGCATACCGAGGTTTCGGCAATCGGCAGCACCGTGTACGATTCTGCATCGCTCGTTCCGCAATTGGCTTGTAGGTCAGCGCGCGCCACCGAGTTCTGCGTGTTCACAGCCGTGTCACACGGCCCGAAAACGGCTCGCACCAGCGCCACCGAAGTGGCCCTCGCCGGTGTGCCTAGCCCATGGCCGCGGCAATGCATAGCATGCCAGAAACATACTCCGTTGCAGCCGAGCCCGAATTTGCCCTCGGGTACGCCTGCGACGCTGCCGGCAGCTCGTCGGCATGGACAGACCAGACACTCACATGATAGCGCGACCGGTGATTTGGTTCGCTTAACGGCCACCCGACAGTCGCCATCGATCGGTAATGCCTCATTTGGGAGAGACCAGCGGGGATGCTGCCGAGCTTCGAGCGGACGGTTTACGCCCTGGCGGAATCGATCGCCCAGGAACGCTGCCCGAACACGCCGGATGGCGGCCTCGAGGCGCGTCGGTCGGTGACCCGATTCCTGCTCGAGCAGCAACGGCGGATGCCGGACTACCTGCGCCTGCCGATGCGCTGCCTGACCCTGGCTTTCGACGCTTGGGCCGTGCCGCTGACCGGACGCACCTTTCACCGCCTGCCGCACGAGGCGCGGCTGCGTCAGATCCGGGCCTGGCGCGCGTCGCGGTTCGGTGTCCGTCGTGACCTCATTCGCTTTTACGAGGGGCTGACCATCTTCGCATGGTATGCTGAAGCGTACGGCGAGCAATGAGTTCGCATCGCAGTCGCTGCTCCAGCACAGGCCGAGACGAGGATCCGAGATGAACGACAGCGTCACGCAGGCGAGTGACGACATGCAGGCGGAGATTGCGGTCATCGGCTCGGGACCCGGCGGGGCCGTCACCGCCACGCTGCTCGCCGAGGCCGGCTACGACGTCCTGTTGATCGAGGAAGGTGCCAAGCTCGGCTTGGCGTCGGCGCCGCATTTCTCGCGCGACGAGATCACCCAGAAATACCGGGCCGGTGGCATCGGCGTCGCCATGGGCAAGGCCAAGGTCACCTATGTCGAAGGTCGGGTCGTCGGCGGCGGCAGCGAGATCAATCGCGGCCTCTACCACCGTATCCCCGACCGGGTGCTCGACGGCTGGCGCCGCACCCACAAGGTGGAGGCGCTCAGGCTCGAGGACCTGACGCCGGGCTTCGACGCCTGCGAGGCCACTGCCCGGGTATCCTATCTCCCGGGCCCGGCGGCCGATCTGTCGCTCAAGCTGGACGCGGGGGCCCGGCACCTGGGCTGGGAGTCGGTCGAGGTGCCACGGCTTTTCACCTATGCCAAAGATCCCAGGCCCGGCGCCTTCGGCAAGAAGCAGTCGATGAGCGAGACCTTCGTGCCGCGATTCCTCGCGGCTGGCGGCAGGCTGCAGCCCGACTGCCGGATCAAGCGCCTGCGGCGCGAGGCTGGTAGTTGGCGGCTGCAGGGCCGCAAGCTGGCACCGGACGGGCGAGAGCGCCCGCTGGAGATCAGGGCCGAGCGGGTTTTCGTCGCCTGCGGTGCCGTGCAGACCCCGGCTTTGCTGCGTCGTTCCGGCATCAAGCGCAATATCGGCGACAATCTGCGCTTTCACGCCATGATCAAGATGGTCGCCCGCTTCGACGAGGTGGTGAACGTGCCCGGTCAGTTCGACCCGGTGCACCAGATCAAGCACTTCGATCCTCGCTTCAGCATGGGCTGCTCGATGAGCGGCCGCGCCGTGCTGGCGCTGACCCTGGCCGAACGACCGGAGCGGGTCGCCGAGATCGACCGCGACTGGCAACGGATGGGCATCTACTACGCGCAGATCACGGGCGGCCGGGCGACGGTGCGCAACCTGCCGGGCTTCGCCGATCCCCTGGTCCGGGTGCGCTTCGAGGAGGCCGATCTGCGCGAGCTTGCCGAAGGGCTGCAACGCCTCGCCGAATGTCTGCTCGCCGCCGGTGCCACGACCCTCGATCCCGGTATCGGTGGTGCCCCCGCCCTGCACAGCGAAGCCGACCTCGCCACCCTGCCCGAGGTACTGCCGAAGGATCGGTCGGGCCTTTCGGCCCTGCATCTTTTCTCCAGTTGCCCGATGGGCGAGGACGAGCACCGCTGTGCCGCCGATTCGTTCGGCCGGGTGCACGGGGTGGACGGCCTGCACATCGCCGATTCGTCGCTGTTGTGCGGGCCGACCGTGGTCAACCCGCAAGGCACGGTGATGGCCTTGGCCTGGCGCAACACTTTGCATTTCCTCGAGCAGCAGGGACGTGGCGGACGCCTTGCGGAACCGCAAGCGGTGAGCGCCGTTCCGACACTGGCCGGATCCTAGAAAAGCGGTCGCGGCACGCGGCCATCGACAGACGAGCGCCCGGCAGAGCCGGGTCCGAATTTGGCAAGGAAGCAACAGGCATGAAGCATCTGGTCACCGGCGGTTCCGGGTTCATCGGCAATCTGGTCGCCCGGCGACTGCTCGAGCGCGGCGACGAGGTCCGCATCCTCGATATCTGGGAGGATCCGTCGCGGCCAAGGGAGATCGCCTACACCGAAGCGAGTGTTACCGATCGCGACCGGGTGCGCGAAGCCATGCAGGGCGTCGACGTCGTCCACCACAATGCCGCCCTCGTCGCCCAGACCGCCGCCGGCAAGAAGTATTTCGAGGTCAATGTCGAGGGCTCCAGGGTCGTCGCCGAGGAGGCGGCCAAGGCCGGGGTCCAGGCGCTGATCCACACGAGCTCGACCTCGATCTTCGGCGCCCCCGACAAGATGCCGATCACCAACGACACCCCGACCCGCCCGTTCGAGCCCTATGGCCGCTCGAAGCTCGAGGGCGAGCACGTGGTCGACGCGATCTGTGCCAGGCACGGCATCCCGCTCATCACCATCCGCCCGCGCGCCACCCTCGGTGCCGGCCGGCTCGGCATCTTCCAGGTGCTGTTCGAGTGGATCAGGGACAACCGAAACGTCTACGTGATCGGCAGCGGCGATATCGGCTTTCAGTTCATCCATGCAGCCGACCTCATGGACTTCTACATGACCGCCCTCGATCTCGGCCGCAGCGGCACCTACAATGTCGGCACCGACGAGTTCGGCACGCTGCGCGGTGACCTGGAGAAGCTGATCGCCTATGCCGGCAGCACGTCGAAGGTGGTGAGCCTGCCGGTCTGGCCCGCGGTCAACGCGCTTCGCGTGCTCTACTATCTCGGCGTCTCGCCGCTGGTACCCTGGCACTACATGACCTACCACAAGCCCTGCTACTTCGACGTCCAGCCCCTGCTCGACCTCGGCTGGAAACCGCGCTACTCCAACGACGCGATGCTCCAGGAGAGCTACGACTGGTTCGTCGCCAATCGCGACCGGCAACGTGCTGCGGAATCGGCCTCGCCGCACCGGGCACCGCTGCGGCAGCAGGTGCTGCGACTGGTCAAGCGGTTTTCCTGAACGGCGGACGAGCCCTGGCCCGGGCCGAATGGCGCCGGCGCCACGGAACCCGCTCGTTGCACTTACACGAAAGGCCCCTCTGGGGTGAACAAGGAGGGGCCGATGGCGGCGAGCCGACTGTGGTCGTCGGCGACCAGCGACGACGATGCTACGGGATTGCGCCGGCTACGGCCTTGGGTACTGGTATTGCTGGTCGCCCTGATCGCCAACGGGGTCTTCTTGGCCTTCAATCTGGTCGGTGCCGCGGTGGCCCCGGCGCACATCGCAGAGCGAGTGAAGCTGGCCTTCGCGTCGGGCGATCTGACCGAGAGCGACTACCACTGGTGGGATCATCGGCTGGGCTTTCACCATTATGCCGATTGTTCGATCCTGCAGATGCTGGTGAACGACGAGCAGGGCCTTCTCGCCAAGGCGACTGGACCACTGCTCTACTACCGCGACGAGGGGCGCGAGGGCATGTGCCCCCTGCTCCGCGACATCGTCGAGACCGGCGGCGAGCCGCAATCCTATGTCCGGGACATCTACGTCCGACACTGGCACGGCTACAACCCGGTGACCGCCGTGCTGCTCGGGCCTCTGGACCTCGGCCAGGTCCGCACCACGCTCGCAGCTTTCGTCTATCTGAGCCTCGCCCTCTTCGCCTTCGCGGCCATCCGCCGGCGCCGGCTGCTCGGCGTCACCGCCTGCATGCTCGCCGCGATGCTGGCCTTCTGGGCGCTGCCCTACTTTGCCCCCTCGCTCGGCCACGCGCCCGGCGAGGCTTGGCTACTGCTCGGCCTCGCGTGTGTCCTCCTGCTCGGCGAGCGGCTGCTCAAGCCCGAGCTGCTGCTGCCATTCGCTGCCGGCTATGGCGCCGGTCTCGTCTATTTCGAATATTTCACGGGCCTGCTGCCGACCGCCGCCGGGTTTCTCTTTCCGCTCGTCTACCTGACCGTGGTCGCGAGTGGTGCTGACGCCGAGCGATACCGACGCGCCTGGCTGCTCGCGATCGCGACCTGGATGGCCTTGGTGATCGGCGGTGCCATGACCGTTGTCATCAACCAGGTGCTCGGTGCGCTCTTCGCCGACCCGCAGGCGCTCGGCACCTTCTCGACCTTCCTCCTCCACTACCTTGGTGGCAGCACCGAAGCGACCGGCGCTGCGGCGCCGGTGCCGCCACCGAGCTTCACGTTCACCGAGCTTTTCCGCAGGCTCTTTTTGCGCGGTGCGACGCTCACCTATGGCAGCATGACCGGGGCCAAGGCCTTGTGGCTGGTCGGCGGTATCGGCTGGCTCGTGGCCTTGTGGCTCGCCTGGCGGCGGCGCACGATCGAGGCCTGGAGCGATTTTCTCGCCTTCACCTCCGGCCCATTGGCGGTTCTCGCCTGGGTCGTCCTCTTTTCGACCCACACCTTCATCCACGCCGACTTCATCGTGCGGATCATGATCGTCCCGCTCGCCCTCGGCTGGGGTGCCGCGCTCTGGCAGTATCGAGCCTTGCGCGCCCAATCCTGGCCAGGCTGAACGGCGGCGAGAAGATCACCACTCCGGCGGCAGCCGGTCGAACCAGGGATGCGCCCGCTCGAGCTGGCCCGCGACCTCGAGCAGCAGGTCCTCGCGACCGAATGGGGCGCCGAGCATGACACCCGCCGGCAGGCCATCCGGATCGTGCTCGAGCGGCAGGCTGATCGCCGGGCAACCGGTGATATTGTAGAGCGGTGTGAACGGAATGACCGCTGCATTGAGCGCCAGGAACCGGTCGAGATCGGCCATGTTCTGGTCGAGCACGCCCAACGGCGGCGGCGGGCTCGCCAGCGTCGGGGTCAAGACGAGATCGGCCGCGGTGAACAGCCTGGCGAACCGTCGTGCCGTCTGGTGCAGGCCGGAGATCGCCTTGGCGTAGTCGGTTGCCGGGATCGTCCGCCCGCGCTCGGCCAGGAGCCGGGTACACGTCTCGACCGTGGTCTCGTCGGCCCGCCGGCCGAGCACCTGCTGCCAGGTCGCAAGATCGTTGGCGGCATTGACCGCGACGATGGTCGCCATCAGCTGGGCCACCGCCACGGCGTCGATCTCGAAACGCGCCGGGATGATGTGATGGCCGAGACGCTGCAGCTTCAGGGCTGCGGCCTCGGTCGCGGCCACACACACCGGATCGACCAGCGAGTCGCCCGGGGCTTCCGTGACAAGGGCGATCCGCAGCGGCTGAGGATCGCGCTCTGCTGCGCTGAGAAAGCTGCCCTCGATCGGGGGGCAGGCATAGGGATCACCGGGCTCGGGCCCGGATGTGAGATCGAGCAGGGCTGCCGTATCGCGCACCGTGCGGCTGAGCACATGCCCCCCCGAAAGCCCGTTCCAGCCCTCGCCGACCATCGGCCCCACCGGGTTGCGGGCGCGGCTCGGCTTCAGGCCAACGAGCCCGCAGGCGGCGGCGGGGATGCGGATCGACCCGCCGCCGTCCGAGGCATGCGCGGCGGGCAGGATGCCGGTGGCGATGGCAACGGCCGACCCGCCCGAGCTGCCGCCGGCACTTCGGCTCGGATCCCAGGGATTGGGCACGGGCCCGTGCAGCACCGATTCGGTCGTGACATTGATGCCGAATTCGGGGCTCGCCGTCTTGCCGAAGACGACGAGGCCTGCTGCCCGAAACCGGGCGACCAGCGTCGACTCGAACGGGCAGTCGATGCCGTCGGTGAGCCGGCTGCCATTGGTGAGCCGGGTCCCGGGCAGGAACGCGAAGAGATCCTTCAAGAGAAAGGGCACACCCCTGAACGGGCCATCGGGCAGCCCGGCCGCGAGGCTCGCCTCGGCGAAATCGGTCTCGACGAGGCTCAAGGGCCGCAACCTGGGCTGGACCTCGTCGAGTCGCTCGACGGCCGTCCGCAACAGCTCCTTCGCCGTCACCTCGCCCGCGGCGACCAGTGCCGCGAGGCCCGTGGCGTCGTGCCGTCGATAGTCCGAGAAATCCATGAACGGGTGCCTTCTTGTGTCGTCGTTAAGCCGTCCTTAACCACGGCCCGGTTAGGGTTCGGGTCAGGCGATGCTCGATCAACGGTCGTCGAGCCATCTGGAGCAACGCCCGCAACCGCTGGAGAAGGTAGCCGATCGATGGCCCATTTCACGACGATCAAGGCGCGCGGCGTCGGTCTTGTCGAGATCTTTCGCAACCCCGCCAGCCGCGAGTGGCACGACCTCGTGCGCTTGGCTGACCCGATCGATGGCCTGCGCGCCTATCACATCGACGGTGCGCTCTACGTCTGGGGCTCCCTGCCGCTGCACCGCGATATCAGGCCGTGGCTCGTCCCCGAGATCGGCACCTCGACCGGCAGCTGGATCGGCCTGCAGCTGGCGCCCCTCTTGAATACGGTGACGGTCACCGAAGTCACGGCACCCACAGGCGAGCCACTCGCGATCGCCGGCGTGCGTGGCACGATTCAGCGCTCGCTGCCCTTGACCCGTCTACTCGGCCGCGATTTCGTCATCCGCCGCATCGAGCGCGACCGGGTCGCCGCCTACGGCTGACCACCAACAGCGAGCGATCGACAATCGCGGTTGTTCACACATTGGGGCATGTGGCTCTCGAGCGTGCGGTCCATCGCCCGCTGCCCGCTGCGGCCAATGCAAAGAGGATTGGTCGCGAGGGGTCGACGCCAGAGGCGGCAGGCTGCGCAGCTTCGGTGATGTTCGAGGTCACCCTGAAGAGGACGCCCGCGGCGGCGGACTCTGTCGGTCGGCTGCCGCGTCCAGATGCGAGCGTCGACGACGACCCGTTGCTGGCGGTGCGACGGTCGGGGGCATGGCGGATGCTGCCGCAGGTGATCGAGGCCGAGGTCGAGACCTTCCGCGCGGCACATGCCGAGCTCGAGGACGCGCATGGCCGGCGCCGTGTCGTCCGCAGCGGGCACGCGCCCGAGCGCGAGATCCAGGCCGGCATCGGGTCGGTTCCTGTGCGCCGGCCGAAGCTGCGCGACCGGGCCGGCGATCTCCTGACCGTCGGGCGTAGCGATCCGGCCGGCGAGCCGCTCCTGCACATCCTCGCGCAGCTTGTCGTTCGTGGCCAGCTTCGCGGACTTTGGACGCCGCGCCGCGCGGTCGGCATGCCACTGCGCGGCTGTGGCGCGATACTCGAAGCCGCCGCTGCGTGTAGCCGCGTTGCGCCGCAGCTCGCGCGACAGCGTGGCGGCCGCCCGCCCGAGACGTCGCGCGATCTCGCGCACGCCCTAGCCCTGCAAGCGCAACAGCGCGATCTCCTATCGCTCGGCGAAGGACAGGTATCGCCCCGACGGCGGCTTCGCCGACGGCGCGACTTGCGATGGCGGCATGCCGCCGGCCTCCCGGAACCACCTGGTTCCCACGACAGGCGCTACTCCGGCATCAATGGCGGCGTCTTCGCTGGTACGTCCCGCCGCGATCGCCGACCAGAACGTCTGCCGGTGCCCGCGTTGTCCCACCGGCGGTCGACCCGGCGAGCGAAGGGCCCGCCGCGTGGAGCGATCCGAGCGCCGCTTCCCGGCCATCGCTACCTCCTTCAATAGGGTGTTGCGACGATCGGTTGAGGCCAAGCAGTGTTCGCCGGTCGAAATGCCAGTACAACTGCACGCCTTCTGGCCAGCCGCGCTCGGCGAGCTGCACCGCGATCGTCTGCCGCTCGAAGTGGGGCTGGCTGCGCAGCGCGGTCTGGGCTGTGGCCACAGAGGGCCAAGCCATGGCCACGAGCAGCAGCCCGACGGCGAGGGCATCGCAGCGCCGTGCGACAGTCGACAGCATGACCAGCTCCGGAGCAGCCAACGACCGATGCGAGAGCTTGCGGTGGGTTGCTCTCAGCCGCTGCAGGATCGGCTGGATACCTTCAAATTCGGTTAACGGCCGAGAGCTCCTCGAGTTCGGCCATGGTGGCTTCGAGCACGCGGCAAGCGACCGCGAAGGTGAAGCCGGCCCGGGCGAAGGCGGCAAGCGCCTTCTCGGCCGGCTTGGCCGTGGCACCTTCGGGCGCGAACGGCCCGAGCCGACGGCGGCGGGCGAAGGCGATTGCCGCCTCGAGCTCGAGCTCTTCCGGCGAGGTTCCCTGGTCGTCGACGAGCCGCTCGAGCGCCGCTTCGATCGACGGCCTGTCGACCCCGGCGGCAGCGAGCTCCCGGGCGATCCGCCGCGGCGGGCGGCCCTTGGCGGCGAGACTGCGCGCCCGACCTGTGGCGAAGGCCCGGTCATCGAGCAGGCCCATACGTTCGAGGTCGTCGAGCAGGGCCTCGATCGCCTCGGCCACGGGCTCGGGCGGCAGTGCCAGGGCGGCGGCATCGCGCAAGGCACGACGGCGGAGCACCAGCCGCAGCCGGGCCCGGCTCGCGGCGAACCGCTCGAGGTAGAAGAGGGCCCGGCGCCGCAAGCGCTCGGGTGTCGGCGGCTTTGCCCGGACGACCAACAGGACCTCGGCTCAGCCGGCGAAGCGCCAGACCGGCAGACCCTGCACACCCGGGACGCGAAGCGCGAAGAGCCCGCCCGCCCGTGGCTGGCGGGCTTCGCTGCCCGGGCTCGGGCCGCTGCCGATCGTGGTGACGTAGAGGGTCGAAAGATCCGGCCCGCCGAACGCGATCTTCGACGGCTTTTCCACCGGCATCTCGATGATCCGGTCGACCCGGCCAGCGGGCGTGAAGCGGACCAGCTGCCAGCCGCCGACGCCGGCCATCCAGTAGCAGCCGTCGGCGTCGATCGTCCCGCCATCGGGCCGGCCGGCGAGATCGAAGGTCGAAGCGAACACCCGGCGCTCGCCCAATGCACCCGTCTCGGCAGCATAGGCCGCCTGCCAGATGGTCTGCACCGATGCCTCGGAATCGGACCAGTAGAAGAGCCGCCCGTCGGGGCTGAAGGCCATGCCGTTGCTGACCCGAAGGCCGTCGACCAGCCGTTCGACCCGGCGGTCCGGGCCGAGCCGCCAGA
Organism: Geminicoccaceae bacterium; assembly: GCA_036796215.1. Taxonomy (GTDB): domain Bacteria; phylum Pseudomonadota; class Alphaproteobacteria; order Geminicoccales; family Geminicoccaceae; genus SLRI01. Next base: position 24,607 of record DAIRDJ010000001.1, on the reverse strand, counting down.
TCGCCGCGACGGGCAGGCGTTCGCCCATCGGCATGGTGCCGGCGACGAACCGGCCGGCGGGATCGGGCGTGCCGTCGTTGAACCGATTGTCCGGGCGGTCCGCCTCGGGATCAAGGATGGGCTCGATCCGGCCGGCCACGGGATCGAAGAAGGCGAAACCATCCTGGAGGGCGACCACGAGCCCGCCCGTCTCGCGAAAAACGAAGCAGCCGATCCGCGACGGCATCGGCCATGCCGCGTCACCACCGGTCGCGGGATCGAAGCGATGCAGCTTCTGGCCGTCGATATCGACCCACCAGAGCTGCTGGCTGCGGTCGTCCCACATCGCCCCTTCACCGACCAGTGCCTTGGCGTCGAGCACACAATCCACGGCCGTCATCGGCTGGCGTCCCTCCCTGCAAGCGACCGTCATCCTAGCGAGCCCGGGCGGGCGGTCCAGCGCATCCCGGCGTTTCGTTCGGTCGCCATTCGGTCTAGTCTCGGCCGCGCCATCGATAAGGCCCAGCGCGGGCCAATGGGAGCGAGGAGAACGACGCGTGAGCGAACCATCCAAATACGGCTTCGAGACCCTGGCGATCCACGCCGGTGCCGCCCCTGATCCGACCACCGGGGCGCGGGCCGTGCCGATCTACCAGACCACGTCCTTTGTCTTCGACGACGTCGACCATGCGGCGTCGCTCTTCAACCTGCAGCAGTTCGGCAATATCTACACGCGGCTCACCAACCCCACGGTCTCGGTGCTCGAGGAGCGGATCGCCGCCCTCGAGGGCGGCAGTGCGGCTTGCGCCACCGCTTCCGGCCATGCCGCCCAGTTCCTGACCTTCCTCAACCTGATGAGCCCGGGCGACAACATTGTCGCCTCGACCAAGCTCTATGGCGGGTCGATCAGCCAGATGAAGCAGACCTTCCCGCAGTTCGACTGGCGGGTCTCTTATGTCGACCCGCGCGAGCCCGAGAACTTCGCCCGGGCGATCGACGACAAGACCAAGGCGATCTTCATCGAGAGCGCCTCGAACCCGGACGGCATCATCGCCGACATCGAGGCGATCGCCGGAATCGCGCACCGCGCCGGCATCCCGCTCGTCGTCGACAATACCTGCCCGACCCCCTATCTCTGCCAGCCGTTGAAGTGGGGGGCCGACATCGTCGTCCACAGCTTGACCAAGTATATCGGCGGCCAGGGCAACTCGATCGGCGGGATCATCGTCGAGGGCGGCAGCTTCGACTGGTCGGCCTCGGGCAAGTTCCCGCACATGAGCGAGCCGTGCGCCGCCTATCACGGCCTGCGCTTCCATGAGACCTTTGGTGCCCTGGCGCTTACCGTGCGCAACAAGGCGATCGGCCTGCGCGACATGGGGCCGTCCCTGTCGCCCTTCAACGCCTTCCTCTTTCTGCAGGGAGTCGAGACCCTGCCGCTCCGGATGGAGCGCCACGTCGCCAATGCCGACAAGGTGGCGGCCTGGCTCAGCGAGCACCCGCAGGTGGCGTGGGTCTCCTATGCACGGCTGCCGCAGAACAAGACATCGCTGGTCGACAAGTACTGCCCCAACGGCCTGGGTGCCCTCTTCACCTTCGGCGTCACCGGCGGCTACGACATGGGCACGAAGGTCGTCGACAATTGCCAGATGATCAGCCACGTCGCCAATATCGGCGACACCCGCACCCTGATCATCCACCCGTCCTCGACCACGCATCGCCAGCTCAGCGAGGAGCAGCAGATCGCGGCCGGCGCCGGGCCCGACGTCATCCGCCTCTCGGTCGGCATCGAGAGCGTGCAGGACATCATCAAGGACCTCGACCAGGCACTGGCCAAGGCTGCCTGAACAAGGCTTGACGAAGGCTCAACGGAGGGGCCTTTTGGCCCCTCTTTTTTCGTTGGCAGACATGCAAATTCGAGGGGGGACGAAGTGGCCGCGCCGTCGCTCTCCAAGTCATTGAAAGGTAGTCATTATTTTCTTCGACCTCGGCGACCGGGAACGGCTGTCGCGGCGCCGCAAGAAAGCTTCTCATTTGCGACGCTGGGCGGACCCACGGAGAGCCCATATCCACGGCTCTAGCAACCCCTGTCGCAGAGCTTTCGTGCCATGACCACCGACATCGCCACCCGCCTCGGCAACACCCTGATGGGCGCCGTCATCCAGCCGACCACGGCCGCGCCATACGCCGACGTTGCCCCTGAGCCGTCGCTCTGGCGCAAGCTCGGCCGGCTCGCCTTCAATGCCCCCGCCCGCTTCGTGGCCCACCTGCAGCGGCGGCAGGCCGAGCGCGATGCCCTGATCCGCTACGCCATGGCCGAAGGCAAGGAGCTCGGCCTCGGCCGCGGCGAGATCGAGCGAGCCGTGCTCCTGACCGGCCGGGCCGACATGCTGTTCCCGTCCTACTTCGTGAACGCCCAGCGCCGCTGACGGCTACGGCGTCAGCCTATCAGCCCGCCCGGACCACCGTCCGGGCGGGTTTTTTCATTCGCGCGAACGGTTGCCTGGTAATTCTACCTTGACGCGAATTTGCAAGTCTGCTCAGCTCAGCCTCGACCTGCACCGACCACCGCCAGAACTGGGAAACCGATGCTGCTGAACCGAAAGTACTCCGCGCCGAGCGACACCGATACCGAAACCACCGACGCCGCGACAGCACCCGGCCTCTTCAAGTCGACCCCGACAGCCGCCGCCCCCGCCACCGGGCAGCCGGCCGGCGTGCCTGCGTCGAGCACAGCCTCGGCAAGCGACGGTGCGACGAGCCGGAAGCTGATCGTCGGTCAGGGGATCAGCCTTTCCGGCGAGATCACGGCCTGCGAACGGCTGGTCGTCGAGGGCACCGTCAAGGTCGTGCTCAACAAGACGCGCGCCATCGAGATCACCGAGACCGGTGCCTTCACCGACGGCAAGGCCGAGGTCGAGGAGGCCGAGATCAGCGGCATCTACGAGGGCGAGCTCACCGTCCGCGGCCGGCTCCTCATCCGTGCCACCGGCAAGGTCAACGGCACCATCCGCTACGGCGAGCTCGAGGTCGAGCGCGGCGGCAGACTCGGCGGCTCGCTGGCCCTGCTCGATCCCAAGCCATGACCGAGCCGGCTGACCAGGCCGGGCCGGGACGCATGGGCAGGATTATCGGCGTCGCGAACCTCAAGGGCGGCACCGGCAAGAGCACCATCGCGGTCAATCTCGCCTGCCTCGCCGCGCGCGCGACCGGGCCGGTCCTACTGGTCGACGCCGACCCGCAAGGGACGGCCGCCGCCTGGCTGGAGCCGGGCGGCGGCCCGGACGGTCTCACCGTCGAGGCCTGGCCCATGCCCGACGATCCGGCCCCCTGGGCGGATCGCATCTTCGCCGCCGCCGAAGGGCAGGGCCGGATCGTCGTCGACCTGCCGCCGCAGGACGGTGTCGGATTTGCGACCGCCCTTCGTCTGGTCGATGCCCTGGTCATCCCGGTGACCCCGTCCGCCATCGATCTGCGTGCCACCGCACGGACGCTGCAGCGGATCAAGCAGCTGCAACGCAGCCGGGGCGGCCGGCCGGCCTGTCTGCTCGTGCCCAACCGGGTCGACCAGCGCACCGCACTCGGCCGTGCCATCCGGCAGTCGCTGCGCGATCTCGGCCTCGAGGTCGCCTCACCCCTAGCACAGCGCGCGCACCACGCCAGGGCTTTCGCCGCCCGTCAGTGGATCGGGGCGCACGCGCCCGGCAGCCCGGCCCTGCGCGAGATGATCGCCGTCGGGGCCAAACTCGACGGCCTGCTCGAGGTCGCCCCCGCCAACGACTACACGCCGCTCGGCGAGTATTGCCTCTCCGCGGCGCAGCTCATCTCGACCGATGCGCCCGTCGCCACCCAAACCCTCGATGTGCCGAGCGAAGGCCGCAGGCTCAGCTGGCTCGCCGGCCTCTTCGCCGGGCTGCGGCTGCTCGGCCGCCCGCACGCCGGCTGAACCGACCCCCGGACAACCAAACGGGCGCGCCCGAGCCGATCTCGCGCGCGCCCGTCAGCGACTGATCCTTCTGTGCCGGCTCAGGCGGCGAAGGCAGCAGCCTCGCCCGCTGTGCCGGTAGCGGCCCAATGCTGTGCCTGACGCACTGCCCGGGCCTCGTCGCCAATGATGAAGAGCAGCGGCTGCAACGCCTCCTGACCCGCGGGATAAACCGCCCAGAGCTGGGCCACGCCACGCCGGACCAGACGGAAGGGCAAGCGTGCGGCCGCCCAGTGCGCATTCAACTCATCTGCCAAGACAGGCGCCATGCTCGATCCTTCGCTCGCTGGTGTCGTCGTCCGGGGCCGGTCGATCGCGCGTCGTTCGTTGCCCGGTTCTCCCGCAATATTTGAAAATCGGGGGAAGCACAACTCTTGCGATAGTGGAGCGAGGCGAACGGATCAGGGGGCCCGCTCGACCACCGCCTCGTAGAGCGGCAGGAGCGGCTCCACCGAGCGGGCACCATACTGGCCGATGATCGCCGCTGCCGCCGCCGAGCCCAGATGGCCGCATGCCGCGAGATCGAGCCCGGCGGTAAAGCCGCGCAGGAAGCCCGCGGCATAGAGGTCGCCGGCCCCGGTGGTGTCGAGCACCCGGCTGGGCGGCACGGCATCGATCACGTGAACCTCCTGGCCCTTGACGACGACGGAGCCCTTGGAGCCACGGGTGAGGGCCGCAAAGCCGACATCCTGGCGAACCGCCTGCAAGGCCGCGTCGAACTCGTCGACCTCGTAGAGGCTCATGATCTCGGCCTCGTTGGCAAAGAGAATGTCGACCTCGTTCTTGACGAGCTCCCGGAACTCGCCCCGCCAGCGATCGACGCAGAAGGGATCGGACATGGTCAGTGCCAGGAGCCGGCCATGCGCGTGGCAGATGTCGGCAGCCTTGCGGCAGGCGGCCTTGGCAGCCGGCTTGTCGAAGAGATAGCCTTCGAAATAGGTGACCTCGGCGCGCGCCACGAGCCGCTCGTCGACGTCCCCGGGCCCGAGATCGACGCACGCACCGAGAAAGGTCTGCATCGTTCGCTGCGCATCCGGGGTGACGAAGATCAGGCAGCGCGCGGTCGCCGGTCCGTCGCCGGCAGGCTGGCTCGCGAAGGTGACACCGGCGGCGCGGATGTCGTGGGCGAAGATGCGGCCGAGCTGGTCGTCCCTGACCCTGCCGATATAGGCGGCCTTGCCACCCATCGAGGCAATCGCGGCAATCGTGTTGCCGCAGGAGCCGCCCGACACCTCGCGGCCCGGCCCCATCCGCCCATAGAGCTCCTCCGAACGCTGCTCGTCGATCAGCGTCATCGCCCCCCGCTCGAGCCCGAGCTCGGTGATCAACGCCTCATCGGCCTGGCTCACGACGTCGACGATGGCATTGCCGATGCCGAGCACGTCGATGTCGGCCCGGCTGGTGGTATCGCTCTGCATGAACGTCTCGGCTCCTCGGTTGCGCTGACCGGGGGCTTTAGCAGGAAGACGTGACGGCTGCAGCATTTTGCCGGCGTCATGCCCTGACACCCGCACCCTGGTGTCACAAGCGCCGGGAAACCTTCGACGTGGCGCGCTCGAGGCGTCTTTCGATTTGACGGCGCATGTCCCATGCGGATAGTTCATCGTCCATCGATCCCAATTTCCACGCCGTGTCGCCAGCCGTTGTGACCCGCCCGCGCTGGGGAATTACCGGGTAGGCTTTTCGCGTCGATCGGCCGCGGCAACCGGGCCAGCGCCTTTTCAGATCAGCCACCGGCAGACCGCGTCCGGTGCAGCAACCGAGCAGCAGGAACGACCGCATGTTTCTCAGGAAAGACGACGAACCGGCACCCTCCGGCGAGGCCAAGCCCGAAGCGGCGAGCCGTCCGACGAGCGACGTGAAGCCGATGCCGCAACCGGAGCTGCCGCGGCGCACCAGCGAGCTGTCGACCGCCCCGACCACTGCCCCGGCCGCTGCCAAGCCCGCCGCGACCTCGGAAGCCGGCGGCAAGCGGCTGATCGTCGGCCAGGACATCAGCCTTTCGGGAGAGATCAACGCCTGCGACCGGCTCGTCGTCGAGGGCAGCGTCCAGGTCACCCTCAAGGCGACCCGGGCGATCGAGATCGCCGGGAGCGGCCGCTTCACCAACGGCAAGGCCGAGGTCGAGGACGCCGAGATCAGCGGCATCTACGAGGGCGAACTCACCGTCAGGAACCGCCTCCTGATCCGCGCCACCGGCCGGGTCAAGGGCACGGTGCGCTATGGCGAGCTGGAGATCGAGCGCGGCGGCAAGCTCTCCGGCAGCGTCGCGATGATCGACGACAGGTAGAGCCGATGGCGACAAGCGGGCGGCTGGATCGGAAGCTGCAGGCGTGGCGCCTCTGGGCGCCTGCCCTCCTCCTCGGTGCCGCCGCCTGCAGCCAGCCGAACGACACCTCGCTGCTCGACGCCTATCTGGAGCCGCAGCGTCCGGCGGCCTGGGGCGGGCTGCCGCCGCCGTCGCCCGTGCCGGAGATTGCCGGCAACACCCGGCTCATCGGCATGACGACCGGTGACCTCGAGAACGTGTTCGGCAAGCCCACCCTGATCCGCCGCGAGGGTGCCGTCCAGTACTGGCGCTACAGCTTCACCGGCTGCATTCTCGAGCTCGTCGCCAACACCGACGCGGCGGGCGGCAGTGAGGTTGCCTATTTCGATCTCCGCTCCAGCGGCGACTATGGCAACGGCACCGCCGAGCGGGAGTGCGCCCGCCTCGGCGAGCACCTCGGCGGCGTCGAGCGCCTCGCCCCGGCCCGTGAGCTGCCGCCGGTCGAGAGTTTCTAGACCCTGCCCTGGTAGCTGTCCGCCTCGATCGGACAGGCGATCAGGGTAAAGCGGTCGGCGACCAGCGCCGCTGCGAGCGATCGCTCAAGCGCCTCCCGGCTCGCCGCGACCACCCCCCGGCCACCCAGCCCCTCGGCGATCCGCACGACATCGAAGGCAGCCACGCCGACCCCGTGCCGTGGCAGCTGCCGTTCCTGCTGCTTGAGCTCGATCAGCGCCAGGGACCGGTCGACGAAGCAGACGACGACGAGCGGCAGGCCGAGCTCGGCTGCGGTCGCGAGCTCGCCCAGCACCATCAACAGCCCGCCGTCGCCGGTGAAGACCACGACCGGCCGGTCGGGCTCGGCGAGCTTGGCGCCGATACCGAGCGGCAGGCCGCAGCCCATGGTGCAGAGCCCGTTCGACTGCAAGAGGCCACGGGGCTCGAAGACCGGCCAGACCTGGCTCAGGAGGATCCGATGTGCCCCGACATCGGCGGTGGCCACCGTCTGCCGTGGCAGCAGCCGCCGGGCGACATCGACCACCGCCGCCGGCCCCCAGACCTCGTCGAGGCGAAAGGGCTCGATGATGCGCGCCCGCGCTTCGGTCACCTCGGCTGCCGTCCAGGTCGAGGCCGGCGCCACGCCGCGCCCGAGCGCCTCGAGCCCGGCCCCGACATCGCCGACGAAGCTCGCGGTCGCCTGATGCAGGTAGTGGTCGTTGGGCACGGCCTCGAAGGCGACCACCCGCTTGGTGCGGGCATCCCAGGGCTGCTGCCAGCTGCGGCGCATCTCGATCGCATCGTAGCCCGCGAGGATGACGAGATCGGCAGCCTCGACGATCGGCAGGAGCCGTGCATCGGCCGCGGGCGACAGCGCTGCCGAGGCGAGCGCCATCGGGTGGTCCTCGGGCAGCAGGCCCTTCGCCTTGTAGGTCTGGACGACCGGCACACCGAACGCCTCGACGAACGCCCGAAGCGCCGCTCCCGCCGTGTGCGCCACGGCATCGAAGCCGGCGATCAGGAGCGGCCGCCGTGCCGTCCCGAGCCAACCGCGCACCTCCGCCAGAGCCGCACCCTCGGCCGGTGCCGTGGGCCGGCATGGCGTCCGCCGAAGGCCGGCCGCCGGACCGGCCGCCGCCGCCGCCACCTCGATCGGCAGGTCGATCAGGACCGGCCCCGGGCGCGGGTCCGTGGCCAGCGCCAGCGCCTTCTCGGTGACGAGATCGGCAGCCGTCGCCGAAAGCGTGAAGGCGCCCTTGATCGCGGGCTCGAGCAGCCGCGCATGGTCGATGAGCTGGTGGTTGTAGGTGAGTGCATCGTCCGCATCGACCGAGCCCGCGAGCACGAGCAGCGGCACCCGATCGAGCCGGGAATTGACCACCACATTGGTCGCGTTGCTGAGCCCCGGCCCGACCGTGGCGACCAGGACCGGCGGCGTACCGGTCCGCTGCCAGACCGCTTCCGCCATAAAGCCCGCCGCCGTCTCGTGCTTGGCCGTGACAAACCGGATGCCCGCGGCCTCCAGCGCATCGATCAGCGTCAGGACCTCGCCGCCCGGAATGCCGAACGCATAGCGACAGCCGGCCTCCTTGAGGCGCAGCGCCAGCTGATCTGCGGCACGGCTTCGGGCTCTGGCTTCGGGCATCGGCGGCTCGCCTCTGTTGCGCGTCTGGTGTAGCCCGCAAGCGCTGGCACGCCGGCGTTGCCCGGTCAAGAACGTGTGCTGCGGGCGGATCGGCCCACCGTCGAGGACAGAAGACTGAACGGTGGACACGGAGCCGATCGGGTGGCCGGGTCGCCCGGCGCGGTTGAGAATCATCCCGACCGTGCTGCTGCACGACGAGACCTGTCGCCGCACCTCGCGCATCGTCGCCGAAATCCAGTCGCCGAACGGCCTCATCCTGGTCGGCACGCTGATCGGCTGGCTGATCGGCGCCGACTTGGTCGCCGAGCTCGCCCGCAAGCCGATGAAATGCCTAGAAAACTTCTCGGACAGGCTCGTCGGGCGCCAGGCGCTGCTGCAGGAAGAAGTCGACCATCGCCCGGCTGGCATCCGGCCCGCGCGGATCGGTAAAGCTGCCGCCTGGATCGCCACCCGACCAGGCATGGCCGAGCCCCGCCACCCGCCAGCCCTCGACCATGGTGCGTCCATCCGCCGTGACGTGCCGGGTGCGTCGATAGACTCGCCCGCCCGGCACCCGTCCCGTCTCGACCCGCACCTCCAGAGCGCCGGCACGGGCCAGCGCCTGGACGAGGATCGCCTCGGCATTGCCCGGATGCACCGTCCGGTCGCGGTCGCCGTGAAAGACGATGGTCGGCACGAACCGGCCGCCGGCCCGGGAAACGCCGCCGTTGGGCCGCCGCATCGCGGCGAATGCCGAGGGGACGCCCTGTGCACTGCCGTCCGGCAAGCCCGAATGCACGCCCACCGCGGCAAACAGATCCGGATAGGCACGGGCCATGATCGCGGCCTTGGCCCCACCGGCGGAAAGCCCGGCGATATAGAGCCGTGCCAGATCACCGCCGTGGCGTGCGGTGACCTGCCGCACGATGCCGGCGATCAAGGAGGGCTCGCCGCGCTCGCGCTCCTGATCAGTCGGCTGAAACCAGTTCCAGCATCGCGCCCGGTTGGCGCTCTCCACCTGGCCCGGATAGACGACAAGCAAGCCTGCCGCCTCGGCCAGGCGGTTCATGCCCGTACCCAGCGCGAAATCGTCCGGCGCCTGGGTGCAGCCGTGCAGCATGACGAGGAGCGGCAGCCGCGCCTCGACCCGGCGCCCCGGCACGTAGAGCCGGTAGGGACGCTCGCCGAACGGATTGGCGTAGGTGTCGGAGAGCCACTGCCCGGGGCCCGCATCCGCTGATACTTCGGGCTCGGGCGAAAGCTCGATCGTCGGGCCCGGCCAGTCATCGGCAGCCGGTGGCGTTGCGCCGCCCAGGAGACGCTGAATCAGGGTGGTCGCCTCCCGCAGCCGGCCGGCGCGGGTCAGCCGGGTGGCCTCCGCCATCCCGGCGGGATCGATACGTGGCACGGTCTTCTGCCTCCTCGCGAGGGGTGGGATCAACGCATGCGATCGCGCAGGGCGGCCTTGACGGCCGGACTGGCAGCCAACGCACCCAGCACGTCGACCGAGGCGATCGTCGCGCGCGCCAGCTCGGGCGAGACGTCGGCAGCGATGCTGGCGAGCCCCAGGACCCTGATCTCCAGCATCTCGCCCCGTGCCCGCACGGCCTCGAGCGTCGCCCGATCGAAATGGCGAAGCCCGAGATCGAGCGCCTGCCGCCGCGTCGCCTCGCGCAGCACCTCGGCATGCCGCTCGAGCTGGTTGCGGATCGCCGTCCGGATGAAGTCGCTGCGGCTCGAATAGAAGGCCTCCTGGACCAGAAGATCGACATGGCCGAGATCGACATAGCCCAGATTGAGCGTGATCTTCTCGCTCTCACCGACCTTGCCACGCCGGGCGGGGCTCTCACTTACCATCCTTAAACCATCCTTAAACCATCCTTTAAGATGGTCTACTTCATTCGTTGCTGCCAGACAAGGGCTTGCGCACCCGAGTGGGTGCCTTGCGAACGCGGCCAAGCGAAGCGGCGCCGAGCCAAGGGGCCAGGCTGACAGCCGCGCAGCACAGCTTTGCGCGGGCATATTCAGGTGCTGTCCGCGGTAGTTTTCACGACCTGCGGCCGGCGCATGGTCGCTCGATTTGCCGACCGCCAACCGCCGGATTGCAACCATCACGAGCAGCCATTGGCTGCATGTAATGCGTTTAGGCGAAAAAGCGGCGAGATGATGAACCATTGCGTCACTCATGAAGCTTGGAGTGACGTAGATGTACTATTGATCAACCAAAAATATTCCAATCGTTAGCTTTCAGGGGACTTGATCGTGCCTAGTCGGACGATCATACTCAGTATGCCATGCTAGGGCTTGCGCTTCGTGTGCCTGCCTGATCGGGGCCGGCGTCGTGCTATCGCCGAATTCGTGTCATCGCCCACGAGAAGAGGTTTGCCTTGCTCGCACTGTCACGCCGGCGAATCATCAGTGGCTTGATCCTGTCGTTGGGTTTGTCGTCATGGTTGGGGCGGCCGTCGAAGGCTGCGGCACGGCCCAGCGATGGCTTCGTCATCGTCAATGGCTGGGTGCTCAAGCGCAGCGACCTGGACCACCTCAAGTGATCTTCAAGGCCGACGATTTCGCGCCCGACTGGTTCGCGTCGCGGACGTTCGACGTCTGCGTGGTCGGCACCGGGCCGGCTGGGCTCAGCCTCGCCATGCGCCTCGCCCGCCACGGCCTGAGCGTGGCCCTGATGGAAGGTGGTGGCGCCGAACTCACGCATCGCTCGCAAGACCTTTACGAAGGCGAGAACATCGGCGCCGACTACTGGCCGCTGAGTGCCACGCGTCGCCGATTTCTCGGCGGCTCGTCGAATTGCTGGGGCGGCTGGTGCCGGGCCCTCGATGCACACGACTTCGAGCCCGTGCCCCATCATCCCTGGAGCGGCTGGCCGATCGCCAAGACCGATCTCGATCCCTATGCTGACGAGGCTGAGACGATCCTCGATGTCGGCAGTGACGTGGACATGGCCACGTCATCCTTTGGCGAGGACCGGGGCGTCTTCCGCCAGATCGGGTTTCGCTTCAGCGAAGATCTGCTGCTCGCCGAGCGTTGGAAGGAGGTGCTTCAAACCTCGAGCAAAATCGAGCTCTTTCTCGAGGCCAACCTCGTCGATCTCGAGCTCGAGAACGACTACCATACCGTCCGCCACGCGGTCTTCCGCAGCTTCGATCGCCCGGAGCCCTTCCAGATCAAGGCCAAGGCCTACGCCCTGTGCCTCGGCGGCTTGGAGAACCCGCGCTTTCTGCTGAACGCCAACCGGCAAATCGCCTCCGGCATCGGCAACCAGAACGACCTCGTCGGCCGCTTTTTCAACGAGCACCCGCACCAGAATCTCGGCAACATTCTCCTGCGCGAGCCAATGCGAGCACGCGAATTCTATGCCCCCATCCCCGAGTTCATGGCCGACAAGGAAATCTTGAACTTCGTCCTCTACTTCGCCCCGGTGCGCCAGCTCTCCTTCACCGAAGAGCTGATCCGCAGTGCCGCGTGCCAATTGGACTTCGTCGAGCGGCTTGCGGAGGCTGTACGGGGCACCGCTGCGCGGTGCTTCGTCGGCGGTCTGGACGACTACCTCGAGCAGTGGCGCGACCCAGACATCATGCTGACCGCCACCCTCTCGATCGCCTCGGAGCAGGCGCTCGACGCGGCAAGCCGGGTGCGTCTCGGGGATGAGACCGATCGTTTCGGCCATCGGCGGATCGAGCTCGACTGGCGCTACAACGACATCGACTTTCGCACGATCCAGACCGCAGCCACGGCGTTCGGCGAACTCCTCGCCGAACGCAATGTCGGGAGGCTCAGGCTCGACGATTGGCTGCTCGACGGCAGCGGCCAGTTTCCCGGCACCGACGTGGCCAAGGTCGTTGGGCCACATCACATGTGCACGACCCGGATGAGCGACGATCCACGCCGCGGCGTCGTCGATCGGGATTGCCGGGTGCACGGCATGAACAACCTCTTCATCGGCGGCAGCAGCGTCTTCGCCGCCGGCGGTTTCGTCAACCCGACCTTCACCATCGTCCAGCTGGCCCTGCGCCTCGCCGATCATCTCGCGGTCTCCGTCTGACCCGACAGTGACCTTGCCTGCCTCGAGCCTGTGTTGAGCTGCCGCTTGCGCGCGCTCAGCGCCCGCGCTATATCCCGTCATACGCAATTGGTCTTTGTTGGATTTCAATCAATGATTGGCGGGGCTAAGCCGCGTGGAGGCCGCCGAGCGCTCGGCAACAGGATGCGACTCGGATGGCAGGACGAGGCCGGTGGGTTGGCGCTTGCTGGTGCACGTTGCCGAAAGCGCCTTGGCGGATGATGTCGCATTTCGCCATGTTCGACCCATCGCTCGGCCACAACACGTGGCAACGCTTGATCAGGCTCCGCCGATCTCTTAAAAAAACGGCGGACAGCATTTGATTCCGTTCGCTTTTGCGAAGCGCACCATTGGCCAGCGAGGACCGATCCCTATGGCGGCAACACGGCGTTCCTTGCTCACCGGATGGCTCGGCTCGCTCGGCCTCGCGATGCTCGGCGTCGGGCTCGTGTGGCGGTCGACCTCGACGACCGGCATCGTCGTCACCCGCGACGGCTGGGTGCTGCGCAAGAGCGATCTGGATCTGCTGCGATGATCTTCGATGCGGAGGCCCTGCCGACCGACTGGTTCGACGAGCGGCGTTTCGACGTCTGTGTCATCGGCAGCGGCCCTGCCGGTCTGACCCTCGCCCGCGCGCTCGCCGCCAAGGGCCAGCGCGTCGCCCTTTTGGAAGGCGGCGGCCGCGACATCAGCTGGGAGTCCGAGGAGCTTTACGAGGGTGACAGCGTGGGCTCGCCCTACTGGCCGCTGACCGCCTGCCGCAAGCGCTTTTTCGGTGGCTCGTCGAATTGCTGGTCCGGCGTTTGCCGCGAGCTCGACGCCCACGATTTCGAGCCCCTGCCGCATCACCGCTTGAGCGGCTGGCCGATCGGCAAGGCCGATCTCGATCCCTACCGCGAGGCGACCGAGGCGATCTTGGACCTGACGCCGGATCGGATCTTGTCGCAGTCCCTGCTTCCCGAAGGTGCCGATCGCTTCAACCAGCTCGACCTGCGCTACAGCGAAAGCCGGTACCTCGGCGAGCGCTTTGCCGACGAGGTCGAAGCATCGTCGCAGCTCGAGCTCTATCTTCACGCCAACCTCGTCGACTTCGAGCTCGACGATCGGCTGCAGCGGGTGACCGAGGCCGTTTTTCGCTGCTTCGAGCGACCCGATACCTTCCGCGTCAAGGCCCAGACATTCGCGCTTTGCCTCGGCGGCCTCGAAAACCCGCGCTTTCTGCTCAACGCCACCCGCCAGGTCTCCTTCGGCATCGGCAACCAGCACGATCTCGTCGGCCGCTTCTTCTGCGAGCATCCGCATCAGACTGTCGGCCACGTCGTCCTCGCCGCACCGATGCGCAATCGGGAAGTCTATGCGCCCGAGCCCAGCTTCATGAAGGATGCGGAGATCCTCAATATCGCCCTGCTCTGCACCCCGGACGTCCGCCAGCTGGCGTTGCCCAACGAGATCGTGCGGACCACCGCCTGCCAGGCCGACTTCCTGCGCCGCCTGACCGAAGCGGTCACCGGCCGGATGGTTACGTGCAACGAAGGCGGGCTCGCGGCCTATTTGCAGCAATGGCAGGATCCGGCGAGCCTGCTCACGGCCGAGCTCGACATCATGTCGGAGCAGGCGCTCAACCCCGAAAGCCGGGTCCGCCTGAGCGACCAGACCGACCGCTTCGGGCTGCGCCGAATCGCGCTCGACTGGCGGTTCAGCGAGCTCGACTTCCACACCGTCTGGACCGCCAGCATGGCCTTCGCCGAGCAGCTGGCCGAGCGGAATGCCGGCAGGCTCAAGCTCGCCGATTGGCTGCTCGACGAGAGCAAGGTCTTCCCCGGCCCCGACGAGGCCCGGGTCGGCGGCCCGCATCACATGTGCACCACCCGGATGAGCGACAACCCGCGCGAAGGTGTGGTGGACAAGAACTGCCGGGTGCACGGCATGGACAATCTCTATCTCGGCGGCAGCAGTGTGTTCGCCACGGGCGGCTTCGCCAACCCGACCTACACGATCGTCCAGATGGCGCTGCGCCTCGCCGACCATCTCAGCGCCACGGCCTGAGCCCGCCCTCAGGCCGCGAGAGCGAGGACGACACCCGCAAGCCCAAGAGAGCACAGCCGGCAGCGCGCTCGCCACGGCGCAGACCTGCCGCTCGCCCGCCGGCACCCTGTCTCCCGATCATGCCCCGTGATCTGACCGCCCTTTCCAACACCACTGCCGCCGGAATGGCGCTCGATCGACGGGCGGTGCGGCGGCTCTGGGCGCTCGTCTGGCCGGCCGATGATCCCTCGATCCGTCGCCGGCTCGTGGTCACCGTGGCCCTGCTCCTCGGCGCCGCCCTGCTCAACGCCCTTGTTCGGCGGCACCGCGCGACCGCGTCATCGCCGGTCAGCTCGTGGGGGCGAACCCGCCATTGGCGACATAGGCGCGCAGTTGCTCGGGCGTGAACGCGGCCTCGATGGCCGCTGCCGCCCGTTCGGCCTCGGCCTCGAGGTCGGCGCCGCACGGCTCGGGCTCAGACCTTCGCCACTCTTCCAGATAGGCGTCGGTGCCGGTGAGCTTGGCGCGCATCGCGGCGCGGTCGATGGCCTGCTCGAACCGCTCGGGCAGCTGGCGCTTGGCCGTCTTGCGCCCCGCCTTCGCGATCACCTGGGCCGGGATGTCGCGCCAGTAGAGGGTCACGAGGTCGGGCATCGACGGCTCCGTTGGCGGCAGCGTTGATGAATGTCGCGAGCTCGCCCAGCCCGGTCGGCACCCGCTCGAAGGCGAGGCCGAGCCGTTCGGCCGCCGCCTGCGCTGCTGCGGTGAGCGCCGGATCGTCGCTCTGCGCCAGATGGACGAGCCGCGTGTAGTTGCCGAAATAGACGGGCAGGAGCTCCGGGTGTCGGTCGAGGCCGAGACCCTCGAACACCAGGGTGTCGAACTGCCGGGCGAGGAAATCGGTGAGATAGAAAGTGCCGGGAGCCTCCTCGGCGAGGGCTGCGAACCGCTCTTGACCGGTGAAGGTCGCATAGCAATGCGGGCCCGGCAGGCGCGCCACGCCCGCCGCGGCCAGCACGGCATCGAGCGCCCCGCCCGTGCCGCAATCGGCATACGCCACGAAGATCCGGTGATGCGTCTCCCGGGCGTCGCGGATCGCGTCGCGTACCGCACCCGCGATCAGCTCCGGCCGGTTGTGCAAGGTTGCCGGCAGGCAGCGCAGATCGAGATGCGTGAGCCTGTTCGCCTTGATGATGGCGATGATCTCGCGGGCGAGAGCCCCACAAGCGATGATCAAGGTGCGCTGCACAGGTGCACTGTCCGCAGAGGCCGTCATGCCGAAAGCGTCTTCTCGATGCTGGCGGAGGCGAGCCGAATCGGCCTGGCTCAGGCCATCACCCGCTGCTGGTTGTGCTTCCTCGCCATGAAGCGCTGGGCCGTCTCGACCGCGACCGAGGCGTCCCGGCAATAGGCATCCGCACCCACCGCCTCGGCGAACTGCTCGTTCAACGGCGCGCCGCCGACCAGGACCACGTAGTCGTCGCGAATGCCCTGCTCGACCATGGTGTCGATCACCACCTTCATGTAGGGCATCGTGGTCGTCAGCAGCGCCGACATGCCGAAAAGATCCGGTTTGTGTGCCTCGAGCGCCTGCAGATACTTGTCGACGTCACAGTTGATGCCGAGATCGATCACCTCGAACCCGGCACCCTCCATCATCATCGAGACGAGATTCTTGCCGATGTCGTGGATGTCGCCCTTGACCGTGCCGATCACCATCTTGCCGACCGTAGGTGCTCCCGTTTCGGCCAGGAGCGGCCGCAGCACGAACATCCCGGCCTTCATCGAGTTGGCCGCGAGCAGCACCTCGGGCACGAAGAGGATGCCGTCCCTGAAATCGACGCCGACGATCGCCATCCCGCCGACCAGCGCCTTGGTCAGGACGTCGTAGGGCTCCCAGCCGCGCTCCAACAGGATATTGACGCCCTCGACGACCTCGTCCTTGAGGCCGTCATAGAGATCGTCCTGGATCTGCTTGACCAGTTCCTCGTCGTCGAGTTCCCTGAGATCGAGCTCGGCTTCATCACTCATCGCCACCACCTGTCCGTGCTAGGGCAGCCGCCAATACGCAGCAGAACCTAGAGACGACGGGGCAGCACCGCTTCTTCGCGGACGACGCCCGCGCCCGATTTTGCGACAGTCCATCCGTCGGTACGTCGCAATGCGCGAGGCTAGGGCTTTCTTAACACCGCCCGGCTACTCTCTGCGGCAGAGGGTCCCAAGACCCCGGCATGCGCCTCGGCAAGAGCATGCGAGAGAAAACGCGCTCGTCGGTCAGGAGAAGCCGGCCTGCCAGCCGCGCCCGCGCCATCTGTTGCCGACCGAGCGGATCGCGGGATGCGGCTGGCCGGCACGCGCTCCGCAGCACCGCGCGTGGGCTAGCCGCGGGCGCAGTCGATGCAGGTCGGCACCGGCGGATCGACCGCCAGCCGGCGCGGTGCTATGGCGTCGCCGCAGCGCACGCAAAAACCGTAGTCGCCGGCCTCGAGTCGCTGCAACGCTGCTTCGAGACGCTGGATCTGCAGCTGCCGCTGTCGATCCGCCGCCTGTGCCATCGCCTGACGCTGGATCGCATCCATCCGCGACAACCGCCCGACCGTCGTCTGATCGAGCTCGACGGGTTTGCGATCATCGGCGGTCGCCGTCGCGGCGGCCCGGCACTCGGCCAGGAGCCGCTCGAGCGTCTGCCGCACGGCGGCGAGATCCGATGCCTCACTGCTCATTGCCGATCGCCCGTCACGCGACATTCCCCTTCACAGCACCTCGAGCATTCTGAACCACCAGTTTAGGCGTCCGGCCGGTCCGCTGCAATCGGCGCCGAGGCGCACCGGCACGGCAGTGCCGACATGTGACGCCGGCGGGGGGGGGAAGGCCGTCGCCCAACCCCCATGCGCTGTGGGCTTCGCGAAAAAAACGCGCTGAGGTTGCCACTTTTTGCAGCTTCGGCCGGAATAGGCGGATCGCCCGGCCGTCCATTCTGTGTGTCTTGACCGTTGCCGCACGGGCAATTTGCCTCTGCGGTGCACGTTGCAAGGCTTTTACCGCCCAATATTGGTCCGCCGGTCGACCGACCGGCGGACCCTTCTTGCGGCAGGGCAGGATCGAGGGGCACGGCAACCGCCCCGAAACGCTTTGAAGATGTCGCGTGATGCAGCATTCTGGGTCTAGATACGTGTAGAGGTCTCAACTGGAAAACGCATGATCTGGGAAACCGACGGCGACGTCTCGCCGAGCCAGGTGCTCGCCGAGGAGTTGGTGTCGCATGTCACGAGCCTGCGCCGTTATGCGCTGCTGCTCGTCGGCAATGCCACGGATGCCGATGACGCGGTGCAGGAGACCCTGACCCGGGTGCTGGCCCGCACCCGTGGCTTGACCGCGATCGACGACCTCAGAGCCTATATGTTCGCCACACTGCACAACGTCTTCATCGACACGACCCGCCGGGACAAGCGGATGCCGAGCGACTTCCTCTCCGAGGAGCTCTTGGCGTCGCTGATCAGCCCGGCCAACCAGCACAAGAGGCTGGAGCTTCGCGACACCATCCTGGCACTCGCCAGGTTGCCGGTCGAGCAACGGGAAGTGGTGTTGCTCGTCGGGTTCGAGGGGCTCAGCTACCTCGAGGCGGCCAAAGCCCTGGATATCCCTGTTGGCACCGTCATGTCGCGACTGTCGCGCGGCCGCGAGGCCTTACGCGCGATGACCCATCGCGACAGCCCACGCAAGCTTCGAGTTGTCAAATGACCCACGACCCGAGAGACCTTTTTGGCCAGCACCACCCCGATCCCGGGCCGCATCGCCCGGCGGCTCCTGGTGCGCCGCTCATCAGCAACGACGAACTCCTGCGCTTCGTCGATGGCGCCCTCGACGATGACGGTCGCATCCGTGTCTTGACCCATCTCGCGACGCGCCCTGCCGCGGTCGAGCGCGTCGAGGCCTACCTCCATCAGAACGCCCGCCTGCGCAGCCTGCGCGACCACCTCTCGATCTCCGACAGCGCCGCGTTCGCAGCCCCCACCCAGGCCGCCATCGTGGCCCGCCTCGGCCGCAACCGGCGGGTCCGCGGGACGAAGAAATGGGCAGCCGCAGCCGCGGTCGCTCTCCTGGTGGCCGGTGCCGCCGCCGGCCTCGCCCTCGAGCCCTGGCGCAGCCTCGAGCAGCGGGGGCCGCAGCACGCCACGCCGACGGCGACCCCGAAGGCCGTCTTCCTCTTCGACCAACCCGACCTCGCCGCCGCTCTGGCTTCGGCGTCGGCCGATGAAGGGCTCATCCCGGCCGACAGCACGTCCGACGCTCCTACCGTCGACGATGCCGCCTTCGCCTGGCTCGCCGGCAAGCTGAGCGACTTTTCGCTCCGGGCCCCGGACTTCGATCGGATCGGCCTGCAACTGGTCGGCGGCGACACCCTCGAAGGCCAAGGGACACCGGCCATCCGTCTCATCTATCGCGACGAGGCCGAGAATCCCGTGGTGCTCCATGTCGGGATCGGCAAGCCGGACGCGGCACACGCCTTCTGGCTGGTCCGCGAGGGCTACGTCTCGCTGCAATGGCGCCGCGGCCCGATCGTCTTCGCCATCGTCGCCCCGACCGACAGCCCGCAACTCTCGGACGTCGTCGATTTGGTGGGCGACGCGGTCGCCCGCCTGCCGGCACCGGAAGGCGGTGCGCCCAACGAGACGCCCGCGACCGACGAGGCCGCAACCGCCGAGAGCGGCCCGGTCCAGGCGATCGCCGTGCCGGCAACGCCCCCGGAAGCACCCCTCGAGCACGAGGCCGCGCCAGCGCCGCCCAGCGCTGCCGAGGTCATCCCCGAGGTCGCGCCGAAGGACCAGAACCAGCCCGAGCCGCTCTAGCCGAGGCACTGGCGGCGCACGTTGGCGTATCGTCGCGACCCGCGGCCAGCGGCTTGCGCTGTGCCGCACTTGGCCTGTATTCCGGCCGGGCATTTGAGCCCCCGCCGGCCGGGGGCCGAGGCCGCCAGGAGACGCCCATGACCCGCACCGTCCGCTCCGGCCGACAGCTGACAGCCGTCGCCCTGGTCGTGCTGCTCGCCGGCTGCGCCAGCTTCGGCGAGGGCGTCGGCCGCGCCGTGCTCGGCCAGCTCGGCGAGGACGCGGAGGACACCCGCGCCTGCGAGATCGAGGGGGCGGCCTTCACCGGCACGCTGCAGGCGCTCGAGACCCAGCAGGGCCAGCCGGCGATCGGCACCGTGCCCAACGACCAGCGCTCGCTCTTGAAGGTCATGATGGTGCACGGCATCAGCCGACATGAGCCCGGCTATTCCGGCACGGTGAGCGCCAATCTCGCGCGCAGCCTCGGTCTCGACGCGATGTCGCCGCAGACCAAGACCATGCAGATCGTCCATCCGGACTTCCCCGAGGAGACGCTCGCCACCTTCAACGCCCGCCGCTTCACCGATGCGGCGCGCGAGCGGGAGATGCTGTTCTACGAGCTCACCTGGTCCGGACTCAGCGATCCCGCCCGTGACCGCCTCACCTTCGACGACAGCGAGACCTTCGCCCGGCAGCGCGCCACCTTCAACCGCACCGCCAAGGCCTTCGCCAACGACGCCCTGGTCGACCCGCTGGTCTATGTCGGCAGCGGCCGCGAGCGCATCCTCCGCTCGGTGCAGCAGGGCCTCTGCTGGAGCTACAGCAGCGACTGGGACAGCTTCCCGGCAACCGACACCTTCTGCGACGTCCATGCACCGACCTTCGGCAGCCGTATCGACCTGGACTCGATCTTCTTTGTCACCCACAGCCTCGGCAGCCGTATCGTCCTCGATGCGCTACAGAGCACGGCCGAGAATATCGATGCGGCACTCGCCACCAATCCGGCGGCCGCCCCGCTCAAGGCCAAGCTGCAGCGCCACCCGACCACCGTCTTCATGCTGGCCAACCAGCTGCCGCTCTTGCAGGCCGGCTTCGAACCGGTACCGGTGGCGGGCGAGGTCGGCGCCTATTGCCGCCCCGGCGGCGCGCACGTCGCCGACCGGCTGTTCCAGGAGACCAACCTCATCGCCTTCAACGACCCCAACGACATCATGAGCTACCCGATCCCGGACGATTTCACCCAGTATGATATCGATTCCCGGCTCTGTCCCAGGGTTGCCAACGTCACGCTCAACGTCGCCAACGTGATCAGCGTGCCGGGTGCCGGCACTTTCGCCAACCCGCTCGCCGCGCACAGCGACTACGAGGCCGACGAGCGGGTGATCGCCTTGATGACCGCCGGCCTCGGCCAGCCCGAGACCCTGCCCGTCGTCACCGAGCGCTGCACCTGGATCCGTGCGGAGGAGGACCTGCGCTAGGCAGCTCGAGCCTGGCGCGCCTCTTGCGCGCGACGCAGCGTCTCGCTCGGCAACTCGCCGAACTGCCGCCGATAGGCACCGGCGAACCGGCCGAGATGCTCCACCCCCTCGTCGAGGGCGAGCGTCGTCACCGTCGCACCTGCCGGCGCCGCGAGCAGCTGCCGCCGCACCCGGTCGAGCTGCAGCGCCCGCTGGAAGGCGAGAGGTGACATCCCGAAGACCGCGTTGAACGCATTGAACACGGTGCGCTGCCCAACGCCGAGTGCTGCCGTCAGCGCCGGCAGGCTCAATGGCGCCTCGGCGCTGTCGATCAAAAGATCGCGGGCGCGCCGGGCCAGCCGATAGGCAGCGCCGGCGACGAGCGGCGTGCCGGGACCGGCGAGCCGGTCGGCCACCGCACCGACCACGAGCGCGTCGAGGGCCGCCGTGGCCCGCGGCCGCGGGTCGTCCAAGAGGCGTTGCACGAGCAAATCGAGGCCGCCTGCGGTCCAGGTCGTGGCCCAGCCCCGGGCGAGAGCAGCCTCGAGCGAGCAGTCGTGGACCAGGCGCAGCTGCGTGGCGAGGCGTTCCTCGTCGACGATGATCGCCCAGAAGATGCCGGGCGCGCGCGACGCGAAAATACCCTCGTGGCCGGGCGGCAGCAGCACGGTCCGGGTGTCACCGAGCGGCCGGCCGAGCAGCCGGGCCTCCGGGTCGAGCCGCACCGGCCCTGCCAGATGCACGCGATCCTCGCTCACCACCCAATGCGCGACGATCGGCGTGGCGAACGACCGCGTGTGCACATCGATCGTCGTCGCCCTGAGGTAGCGAAGGCGCCCGGCGAAGCGGCCGCCGCCGGTCTGCACGATGTCGCCCTTGGGCCAGGCATAGTGCCGGGCGATGAACGTCTCCACGTCGCCGGTGTCGATATCCACCACGGCAGCCGCGCCAGTGGCCGCGACCGTTTGCGAACCCATGCCCGTTTCGCCTCCACGATCGTCGCCGACCCTGATGCTCGCCACCCGCGCCGACCGACCTGCAGTAATCGGATAGCCCATCCCGCCGGCGCAAGCTACCAAGAACCGTTGACGGCGTGATCCGTGCGCCACCCGCATGCCGCACGACTGTCATCGATCGCGACGCTGACTTGGGCGGCTACTTTCCACCGGGCGACAACAAGATGTCCAAGTTCAGGTTTCCGACTGCCTTTACGATCCTGTTCGCGCTGATCGCCATCGTCGCCGTGCTCACCTGGGTCATTCCGGCGGGCCAGTACGAGCGGGCCTTGAACGAGGCGCTCGGCCAGGAAGCGCCGGTGCCCGGCACCTACCAGGAGGTCGAGCCGAACCCGCAGGGCCTGTTCGCCGTGCTGCTCGCCCCGATCATGGGCCTCTACGACCCGTTCGAGGGCGTCGCCAACGCCATCGACGTGGCGCTCTTCGTCCTGATCATCGGCGGCTTCCTCTTGGTCGTGACCAAGACCGGGGCCATCGATGCCGGGATCGGCGGGCTTTTGAACGCGCTCGAGGGGCGCGAGATCCTGATGATCCCGATCCTGATGACCGCGTTTGCGGCCGGCGGCACCAGCTACGGCATGGCCGAGGAATCGCTCGCCTTCTATGCCTTGATCATTCCGGTCTTCATTCGCGCCGGCTACGACAGCGTCACCGGCGTGGCGGTGATCCTGCTCGGCGCCGGCATCGGCACCATGGGCTCGACCTTCAACGCCTTTGCCACCGTCATCGCATCAAACGCCGCCGGCGTCCCGTTCACCGACGGGCTGATGCTCCGCGTCATCATCCTCGCGGCCTCGCTCGCCGCCGGCATCGCCTTCGTCATGCGCTACGCCAGCCGCATCAAGGCCGACCCGTCCCGCTCGATCGTGGCCCATCAGCGCCAGGAGAACATCGACCACTTCCTCAAGGGCGAGCAGGCGGGTGACGGTGCGTTGCCGCCCCTGACGCCGGTGCGCAGCCTGATCCTCGTGCTCTTCGGGCTCACCTTCGTCATCATGTTGGTCGGCGTCATCTGGCTCGGCTGGTGGATGGGCGAGATGTCGGCGCTGTTCTTGGGCATGTCGCTCGTCGTCTACGTCGTCGCCAAGTTCGACAAGGCGACGGCGATGGACGAGCCGACCTTCGTCGAAACCTTCGTCAACGGTGCCAAGGACCTGCTCGGCGTGGCACTGATCATCGGCGTCGCCCGCGGCATCGTCGTGATCATGGACAACGGCAAGATCACCGACACCATCCTCTTCAACCTCGAGGGCCTGTTCGAGGGCGTGGGCGAGATCGCCTTCATCAACACCATGCTCGGTGTGCAGGTGCTGCTCTCCTTCCTCGTCCCCTCCTCCTCCGGCCTCGCCGTCCTCTCGATGCCGATCCTGGCCCCCTTGGCCGATTTCGCCGATGTCGCCCGGCCGCTCGTGGTCACCGCCTACCAGTCGGCCAATGGCTGGGTGAACCTCTTCAACCCGACCTTCGCCGTGGTCATGGGCGGCCTGGCGCTGGGCCGCGTCTCCTACGATCGTTGGCTGCGCTTCGTCTGGCCGTTGCTCCTGGTCATCATGGTCATCCTGGTGGCAGCGCTGAGCCTCAGCGCCTGAGGCCGGAGCCGGCCATGGCCGCAGCCGACACGATTTCCGCCGCCGTTCCGCCCCAACACGGCGGTGGGAAGGCAGGCGCCGGGCTCGGGCTCGGCGCCTGCATCGCCCTGGTCGTCGGCACCATGATCGGCGCGGGCCCGGCGCTGCGGGCCGGCACCGAGAGCGCCGACCGACCCCGCCAAACAAGTGACTGACCACCCGCCTCAGGGAGACCAACGATGGAGTTCGGCGTTCATTCGGAAATCGGCAAGCTCAGGAAGGTCCTGGTCTCGCGGCCGTCCTTGGCACACGACCGGCTGACCCCGGGCAACTGTCACGACCTGCTGTTCGACGACGTCATCTGGGTGCAGAAGGCCAGGAGCGACCACCACGACTTCTGCCTCAAGATGCACGACCGCGGCATCGAGGTCTACGACATCCAGGACCTTTTGGCCGAGACCTTCGAGGCGAGCCCCGAGGCCCGCGCCTTCGTCCTCGACCGCCGGGTCACCGCCAACATGGTGGGCCCGGGCATCGCCAAGGTGCTGCGCCCCTGGCTCGACGAGATGCCGGCCCACGACCTCGCCCGCCATCTCCTGGGCGGGATCATCGGCTTCGACATCCCCGAGGATCTCATGACGCCGCTGATGAAGGCGGAGCTCCCCGGCACCGAGTTCATCATCCCGCCGGTCCCCAACGCGCTCTTCCAGCGCGACCCGTCCTGCTGGATCTATAACGGCGTGACCTGCAACCCGATGTTCTGGCCGGCGCGCAAGCCCGAGACCCTCTACCAGCGCACCGTCTACAAGTTCCACCCCATGTTCAAGGCGGCGTCGTTCCACTTCTACTGGGGCGACAGCGACGAGGATTTCGGCCACTCGACCATGGAAGGCGGCGACGTCATGCCGATCGGCAAGGGTGTCGTCTTGATCGGCATGGGCGAGCGCACGACGCGGCAGGCGGTGGTCCAGGTGGCGATCGAGCTCTTCAAGGCCAGGCAGGCGACCCGGGTGATCGGCTGCCTGATGCCGAAGAGCCGGGCCGCGATGCATCTGGATACCGTCTTCTCCTGCCTCGACCACGACAAGGTGACGAGCTTCCACGAGGTGGCGGATGCCATCACCTGCTTCAGCATGCGCCCGACCGACGACGAGGGCGGCTACGAGATCCATAAAGAACCCGGCAACCTCTTCGATACCTACAAGCAGGCGCTGGGCCTGAAGAAGCTCAACGTCATCGGCACCGGCGGCAACGACTTCCAGCAGGAGCGCGAGCAGTGGGACGA